>JBDOMT010000411.1:0-2972 GCA_039831705.1 Pirellulales bacterium
CCGTGTCAGCTCAAAGAGGCGTAGCAAGGTCTCCATAACGCGTTGAGATTCCGCCCCAGTAATCGCAGCCGGCTCAAATTTTCTCGCCCATGCCGGATGCATTTGCGCATTGTATTGCTGCGCCCAGCCGGGCTGAGGTTCCGGCAGCTGGCTCAACAAAATAACATCTCCCGCCCGTTTACCGGCTGCCGAAAACTGTTCGTCTTCGTAGATGGCCGCCGCCAAAAACATCAACTCGATCATGTCCGCCATCGTGTTGTCGTTAAAAGTATAGTAGCTGCGATAATCCTCCTTGGGATAGTTACGCGGCCATTCCTCGGGGTAGTTGGCTGGTAAGACGGGAAATTTTTCCCGTTCGGGCGGGCTGATAAACCGCTGCGGCCAGGCCCCGTTGGGATACTGGGCAGCTAACAATGAGCTCAGCGCGTACTTCACCGATTCGTGGATCGACGACTCCTCAAAGGCCAGTGCTCGATCTGCAAGCATGAGAAAACTCAGCGCCGCCTGCGTTGTGTTGTCGTCCAATGTGGTCACATTCCGAGCACCTTGATTGGGTACGGGCATCTCAACACGATACGCATACTTCTCTCGGTCCGGTGATGCGAACTCAATTCGATAATCCCACCCGCCCGATTCCAATTGACCCGCAACCAAAGCGAAAGCTGTTTCTCTCACCGCGTCAAGATAAAAGTCATCGTCAGTCAACTGGTACACGGATAAATAAGCCAAGCCCACACTGGGCGTTCCCGGTGGTTGGACCCATACGGTAGTCGTCGACGCAGGAAGTTCTCCTTCTCGCTCGGTAAATTCCGACGCATAGCGCCACAAATAACCGCCATGCGAAGATACTTTGGTCCGATAGAATGCTACCGCTCGGTGTAATCCGGCGGACACTTGTTCGGGAGATATTTCAGACGGTCCGGCTGCACAACAGTTGACGGGGCAATTCAGTGTCCACAGCAAGATAGCCATGACCAGTATTATTGGTAAACAAGCGACACCCATTTCTGGATTTATCAGCGGGCTGACATGTTTATCATTGACGAATTGAGGTTGCATCCAAAGGGTCCTCTGATGATTGAGCAAATCTATAGTACATGGGACTACTGTTCTGGCCAGGCGGTCTCTCAACTTATGTGATAGCATGTTAGATTACTGGGATCGAGTTTACAACTATTCCCTTACTATTTGCCTGGTCTGGTCGTTCTGCTGCTAGCTATTCAACAGCGAATGGATCCGTCCATGGCTTCACAACAGAGCCGACAGAATGAACTTTGAAATACGAACCCGTGTTGGGCAGATTTTCATCCTCTGGTTGTTATGGATGGTACCGATGCGGCCACAGCCTCTGTTGGCCGGCGATTGGCCGCAGATACTTGGGCCAAATCGCAATGGGGTGGCTGAAGGAGAACGATTGCGTCGTGACTGGGGGAATGATACACCCGACGAACTTTGGCAGCGCGACGTGGGCGAAGGGTTGGCGGGTGTCGCAGTCGCCAAGGGGCGTGTTATTGTATTTCATCGACCTGGCGACGAACAAGTCGTCGAAGCGTTATCGGTCGACTCGGGTAAGATATTGTGGAAACATCAATGGCCAACACACTATCAAAGCAGGATTTCAACCGACTCAGGGCCCCGCTGCGTGCCGCTGGTACACCAAGATGCGGTGTACGTGCATAGCGCGGAGGGGCATCTAGTCTGTCTGGGCTTGGCCGATGGCAAGCTGCGCTGGCAGCGCAATACGGCCATGGATTTTGGCGTATTGGAAGGTTATTTTGGCGTAGGAAGTACACCGATTGTGGCAGCCAATTTATTGCTGCTCAATGTGGGAGGACGCGGCGAGGGAGGGATTGTGGCATTTACGTTGGATGAAGGCAAGACGGTATGGCAAGTCGGTGATGAAAGGGCCAGTTATAGTTCTCCCACACTGGCACAACTGGACGGCGTTCAGCATGCACTGTTCGTGACTCGATACAATTTTATCGCGATTGAGCCGGAAAGTGGCAATGTGAGGTTTCGCATCCCATTTGGTCAACGTGGACCCACGGTGAATGGAGCGACACCTGTGGTGATGGACAAGCACGTGTTCTTGTCAGCCAGCTATGGGATTGGGGCGCGGTGGTTAGAGACTAGCGCAGATGGAGCGAATGTGGAATGGAGCCGAGACGATCTGATGTCGAGTCAGTATTGTACGTCGGTGCGACAAAACGGAACCCTCTATGGCATCGATGGCCGGCAAGACGGCGCGCCTGGAAATTTGCGCGCTTTTGATCCTGCCCTTGGCAAATTGCATTGGAGCGAAGAGCGTTTCGGCATGGCAACGCTCATTCGAGCGGAGGACACCCTACTGGTGATGAAAACCGACGGCCAGTTGGTGCTGGTCGATGCGACTCCGGATCAATATCACGAGTTCGCCCGTTGGCAGTTACTCAATGGAACGACCCGTGCGCTACCCGCATTATCCGAGGGCAGACTCTATGTGCGCAATGAAAACAGACTGGAATGTTTTGATCTGAGAGGCCGCAAGTGAAGTATTATAAGTTTTCACTAGTGTCCCAACGTTAGTCGAATAGTAGCAACTGGTTAGGACGAGGGGGTTGTGTGGTATTGTAATTGGATTGCGAAAACAGCTCAACCAATGGGGTTTTCTCGAAAACCGAGACACTCAGAATCTGTAGAATTGTGTAGAGCGACATTTTGAGCCCGAGACGCTTTTTGATAATCGCCACGAGCAGATAAACGGAGACCGCGATCCAAATTTGTGCTTTCACGGCGTTCTGGCTGGTGCCGTAGAACGTCTTGATCCGCAGATGTTGTTTGATCCATTTGAAAAATAATTCGATTAGCCAACGAGACTTGTACAGCGCTGCGATTGTCGCAGAGGGTAAGTCGAAGTCGTTGGTCAGAAATACCATGCGTTTGTCAAGGGACTGGTCGTAGTAACGAATTCGACGCGAAGGCTCTGGGTAGCC
>JBDOMT010000390.1:0-13220 GCA_039831705.1 Pirellulales bacterium
AGATAGAGAACCGTCAGCCGATCGTTTTTGCGCTGATATTGAATGTCTGCCAGTGCTAAAATCGTCAGAGTCAGCACCAGGGAGCGTAACAAGAACACGCTGTGTCGTCGCCACCTTCCCAAGCCGACCAGGTTTCCCTTACTATAGCTCATCCACCCCACCAGTGGAATCAGTACCAGCAACCAAAGATATTGGGCACTGTCAAAAGCTAAGCTATGTGGAAACATCATACCTCTGGTCTCTACCGTCCGCGCTGAAGGGGTCAGGCACAAGTTTTCGGCTTGTGCGCTGAAGGGCCAAAATGCCCGGTTGGCCGAAAATTGAGCCAGACCCCGCCACTTGAATTCAGCCTCTCAACTCTCAACTCATCATCACCATACAATCCGTTGTACCCGGTTATTGTTGGAATCTAATACATGAATTCTTCCCTGGCTGTCTTGGACAAGTGCCCACGGGTTATGTAACTGGCCCGGGTTTCGGCCGTGTGTTCCCCAACAGCCGAGCGATTGACCCAAGAGTGTAAATTTTTGCAGTCGATGATTGCCATATTCGCAAACGATCACGTACCCTTGGCTGTCACTCTTTGAGGCGTCATGCAAGCCACCCGTATTGTTTTCAATGACAATCAAATCATAGGGATAATAGAGCTGACCAACCTCCGCCCCTTGTTCTCCCCAATGCCAGAGCAAATGCCCCATGGTGTCAAAAACTTGAATGCGGTGATTGCACGCATCGGCCACCCAAATACGATCCTGTTGGTCCAGAAATAAGTTTTGAGGGCGGCGGAACTGCCCTGGCTGCTCACCATGAGTTCCCCATTGTAGAAGAAATTTCCCTTCAGATGAAAATTTTTGCACACGATCCCAATCTCCATACTCAGCTACATAAAAGTTCCCTTGCGAATCGTCGACCACATCCGTCACAAAGCCAAATTCTCCTGGCCCGTTACCCAGAATTCCTCCGATCGTCGCTTCTTCGAGTAAGTGCCCATCCGGTTCGTAGACCAAGAGACGGTAGTAATGGGTATCGGCCACCAGCAATTTTCCTGAGCGACTGACACTCAGACCTGTCGGCCGGCCATTCTTACTCACAGGCGTGCGCCATCCTCGTAAATAGTAGCCATCGGTATCAAAAACTTGAATCCGTGCTGTCGTATCAACCAGATAGAGATTGTCTTGTGCATCGATTGCCATTGCTCTGGGTTTTTGCAGACGTCCGGGGGCGATTCCTCGTTGCCCCCAAAGATGCTCTGGTTTTCCTTGCGAATCGGCCGAATCGATACAGCCTGTCAAGCAGCTCAATGGGATTACCAATATCAGGTACTGGATCTGCATTTCCGCTTTCCGTGTTTACCTGGTATACAAGGTTGACCTATTGGCTCACAAAGCACTTTATCAATAGGCTGATAGTAAACAACCATCAAGTTGCAGGTATCTTGACCCTGGCATCACAGCGGCGTTATATTGCTGGTTCTAAGCCTTAGGTTAGCCCCCATGGTAGTCTATGCCGCCAATTGTTATCGACCTCAGCGGTTCTACTGCCCATGGGACTGCGGAGCATGGGTCCATGGGTCATGGATCTACGGGTCATGGGATTGGGCTTCAGGGAGTTGAATACAGTCGCGATGTAGTTCATCAGGTTGTGCAAACGCTTGCTGAAGGAAAACTAGTGCTTTTTCCCACGGAAACCGTATATGGAATTGCCGCAAGTGCATGCAGCGAAGAGGGGATGCTTAGGCTCATTGCGGCGAAGGGGAGGGACGGACAAAAACCATTCACATTAGCAATTAAAAGTGCGGACGAAGCTCTTGATTATGTCCCCCGGATGGGCGCTATGGGGGAACGATTGGCGCGCCGTTGCTGGCCGGGGCCTATTACTCTGGTTGTAGATCACACCCCTGGAGAGGGGCTTGTCAATCAGTTACCTGCCTGCGTGCAGAAGGCAGTCCTTGCTTCGGAATCTCACATATCGAGGATTCAGTCAGGTCATTCACCAAAAGCTACCCAGGCAGTAACCACTCAGCAAAATAGTTCTGGTTCGCAAGCGACTCAGTCGTCGTATACCCTAGGGTTACGAGTGCCGGCGCATACCATTGTGTTAGATGTATTACAGATGCTGACGGGACCTATCGCCCTGAGCAGCGCAAATCGATCAGGAGAACCCACAGCAACAACCGCCAAAGCGGCTTTGCAGAGTTTGAAAGCGGAAGTGGCGATAGCTCTTGACGATGGTAAATGTCACTACGGTCAACCTTCGACGGTGGTGCGTGTATCACAACACGAGTGTAGCTGTCTACGCGAGGGTGTGGTGGGAGAAAGTGCATTGGATCGTCTTTCCAGTATGATAATACTATTTGTATGTACCGGAAATACTTGTCGTAGCCCGATGGCTGAGGCAATTATGCGCAGGCAGATCGCTAGCCAATTGGGTGTTGATGACAATGCACTGGAGCAGCCTGATCATAAAACGGGGCGATCAGGAGTGATTGTTGCATCCGCTGGGATTGCGGCTTTGCCGGGTTGCAGTCCCAGTAGCGAAGCAGTGGAAGTGATGAGAGAAAAAGGAATTCCTCTGAATGATCATGAATCGCAACCCTTGACCGATAAACTCGTTCAACATGCTGACTTTATCTATACTATGACAACAGCTCATCGACAGGCACTTCTCCGTCGCTGGCCAGACGCTGCATTACGAACCCATGTGGTAAGGAAAGACGCTGGAAATGTTGCTGATCCTATTGGCGGTACAGCAGAAATTTATCGACAATGCAGGATACAAATTGAGCATGCCGTGCAAGAGCGCATAAAAGATTTGGACCTTTAGAAAGGTTAATAGAACGAATGCGTATTGCTATTGGAAGCGATCATCGCGGTTACCATCTCAAAGAGAAACTCACCAATATTCTTCGCGAAGGCGGACATGAAGTTGATGATGTGGGTACCAGTAAGACGGAATCGGTAGACTATACAGATTTTGCCGTACTTGCAGCTCGAAAAGTTAGCGAAGGCAAAGCGGATCGGGGAATTCTCATTTGTGGCACAGGTATTGGTATGGCCATTGCCGCCAATAAATTTCCCGGCGTACGAGCTGCTCCATGCACGGACGAAATTACGGCTGAAATCAGTCGTTTGCATAACGATTTGAATGTGATATGCCTCTCCGCAGATATGCTCAGCCCGCGAGTTACCCAGCGCATGCTTGAGATTTGGATGAGCACCGAATTTGAAGGTGGTCGCCATGCCCGCCGCGTGCAAAAAATCTTGGACCTGGAAAAAGGCTGGTGTTGTCCGGAGGAAGGGTAGGAAAGACGCTAGCCGCTAGCCGCTTCCAGCGATGGGTTTTTGCCTACTGCCTGCAGAACGGCCTCTCGCAGGGCTCGTGATTTGATGGGCATGCGAACCACGATACGATGGTCGTCTTGAGGTGGTTCGGGCTTCCAATCGACATGCTGATCGCCTAACAGGATCACGGCTGGCAGGTCTTTCATGCATGGCTCCGTACTCAGTCGATTGAACGCATCGAGCGCCCCTCGGCCGATATGTCCAGAGCTGATTAGCAGTATTTCAGCCGTTTGTTGGTCTGCATAAAAGCGTTCGAAAAGTCGTTGTGGATCGTTGGTGACCAACACACGATAGCCGCATTTCTTAAACAGTTTGCGAAATAGATCCTGCATTTTTACTTCGGATTCAACAACCATCAATTTGCGCGGATGGCCCTCAGAATCATGTCCCTCCAAACGGACGCTCTTCTTCCGAGCTTCTTCCGGATCGTCTTTGTTCAGTTCGACGCGTTTTGCAGCAAGTCTTAAATCAGTGAGCATCTCACCCGGTGATTGATAACGCTTGTCCGGGTCGAATTCGAGTGCTTTGTTGACGACACGTGTGATGCCCAACGGCAATTCTGGCGCCAACTTCAGCAAGGGAGGAATATTTTGATATCGGTCTTTGCTGAGCCGTTGAACTTTATCTCTTGTCTCAGCGATCGCCGCTTTGCCGCTGAGCAATTGGTAGAAAATGCACCCGGTGAAAAATATGTCGCTTCGAGTGTCATCCCGACGTACGTTGGTCGCTCGTTCCAATCCGGCGTAGTCGATCGTGCGTGGATTCATACCATCCCCCCCCCCTTCATCACCATCCGTACCCCCAAGACCTGCCAGACCAAAGTCTACCAATTTTGATTCGCCGTCACTGGAGACAATGACATTGGACATTTTTAAATCTCGGTGGGTCACACCTTGCTGAAAGGCATAATTCAATCCAGCCAGTATGCCAATGATGATGCGTGAAGCTTCCAAGGGTGTAAATTTATGTCGAACTTTGATAAAATCCCGTAAATTATTGCCTTCGACAAAGTCCATCACCAGGTAGTGTACGGATCCCTTGGAAACAACTTCGTGGATGGCCACAATGTTGGGATGCTTGAGCACCGACCCCAGTTCTCCCTCACGTCGGAATAGTTCCGCCTCTTTGGGAACGGAACTAAATCTTTTTCGCAAGACTTTGACCGCAAACAATTCGTTGGTCTCGCGATGGGTAGTACGATAGACACGGGCAAACGTACCTGCCCCGACACCATAAAGGACCTTATAATCACCGTAGAAAAAACCGTTGCGAAAACCTTCCAGCAATCGGTCTATTTGATAGTTGGTGAGCAAACCGCGTCGCAACAGCACCTGCTGAAGTTGCTCCAACTCGACGTTGCGAGTACCTAGCTCATTCCAGGCATCACGTAAACCTTCTTCGGTCAAAATGTTGACGTCAAGTGCACGCTGGGCCAGTTTTTCAGCAGTTAAGTTTTCTGCCATCACAGTTACCGTCCACGTCTCTTGATTTGCCAAACTAGTAAGTTATTTGGAGATTTCGGTGGCTGATACAAATAAGCAGCCTCAAGCCACTGATATTCAGCAAGTGAGGCTTGGCCAGATCAAACATCACCTTCAAATTCTTCCAGTTTGGCTTGAAATTCGTCACGCTCGCGTCGTGTTGCCTCAAGATCGAACATCAGGTATTTCATGTCCAAACGCAACTGACTTAAGGCGTCTTGTACGAGAGAAAGGATACGTCGGCGGCGTTTAGTGCTTTCAATCACCGCATCGATCCAGGGGGTTATCGTGACTGATTGCTCACTCGGCAATTCGGCAATCGCACCGGCAAGTCGCTGAAGGTCCGTAGGAATTTGGTCTTTTTCGGTCGATGTCGTGTGGATGTTGCTCATGTGAGGCGTCTTCTCTCGTTCAGGGGTTGGCGTGCTAAGTCTTTGGTCTTACGAATTAGCACTCCGCATACCAAAGGGTTTCAAGACCTTACGTATTCCAACGCAAGCCATTGTAGTGTAAAGACTTGCATCACATCAACCGGCCAGAACCTGGAAATATTGACAATGGTTGTCAGTTGATAAAATACATCGGATTGAGCTGGTTGGTAAACGGAAATCCTGATACAAGGCCAAGTTACGTCAATTCAACCTCATACTGGAGCCATGATGCCTTTGGGCAACATATTGGCTAGCCCGGATATTTCATAAACATTCTGCTACGGGTTAATTGTTTCCGCTGAATTATTGAAATCTCATCCATAAGAGACGGTTAATACGGATGCAACTTGAGTTCCCATCACTTCCCCCATGTCATGAGATCGCGCTGTTTGGCTTCGTGAGTTTGTGTTTGGTTTTGGTAAACGGCTATCCTGACCAGGCAGCAGCACGGCCTGCCCTGGTCGATAACCTGGACCGCCCTACTTTGGCTTTTCGGCTAAAACAACAGAGTAGCGAAGTCAAGTTGATAGAACATGGGCAGGTAACAGGACTCGCCCAATTTGGCCTGAAAACGGAACGTGTTCGTCTACAGTCTCCCGTCAGCAATTCCGCCATGCTTTCGTACCAGATTCCCAAGGCACCCGCGATAGGTGAGTTGCGCATGTCCTTTGTAGTGATGTCCAGTTGTCCCGGAGTACGTTTGGCCGCAAATGTGACCTTACCTCGAACCAACAATCCGGCAACATCAACCTCCTATCAGGTGATGGTAACCGGTACAAGTACAACGCAAGTGGGTGTGTGGCAGCATATCACACTGGACCGACTGCCCGAACGACTGGCCAGACAGGCCCGGGTTGCCCGCCTTCAAACCAACAATCCATTGGACGAACGTGGAGCGTATGTCCAAGAGCTTCTGTTGATAGTCCCTGGCACGGGCAAACCGGAGGAGCTATTGGTCGATCGCGTGGAAGTTGAAGGAGTTTTACAAACAACTCAAGATAACTCGGATAGGCAACCGTCTCCAGGGTTTGCAAGCCAACGTGCACCGATCGATTTCGTAAACAGTCCTGGAAGAGCTGGAACCTTGGGTTCCAGTAATGCGGATCAATCGATTCAGTCGAACCATTCCGTCATCCAAGAGCCCGCGCACGAACTACCACAGGTGCCTCGTATCATTCAGTGGCAAGGCGAAAGTTTTGACTCCCTGGCCAAACTCGATTTTGATGCAATTGCCATGAAACGGCCCGCCACACTTCAAGAGATGGCCGATGCACGTGCATTGGGACTGTTTTTGGTTTGTCCTCCGCCAACACCTGATGAGATCCGTGCAGGAAAAATCACCGATGCTTACTCGTCTGTCATGGCCTGGGATCTAGGATCGCTGGTGACCACCCATGATCTCAAATCGGCTACTTTCATCAAAGGGTTACTCACAAGGCATGATCCAGATATTGGGCGTCTTACCATTATCCGCCCTAACCAATATGTCCATGAGGCGAGTCGAATTGCCAATGTCGTGTTGATTGGCCGTGACACTTTGGCAGCGGACCTCTCTTTGAATGATTACGCTACTTGGCTCACAGGACGCAAACGATTGGCACGACCAGGTACTCCAATTTGGATACAGATAGATACCGAATTGCCACCTGGGGCATCTACTCAACAAACGATGCTGGCTACAACCGGAAAATATGCCGCTGTGACATCACAGCAACGCCTGGCAACTCAGGTGGCATTGGCCGCTACGCTCAAATCACAAGGGTTTTACTTCACTTCTCATACTTCTTTGACGGCTAAAAATGTCGTCGCTCGCAACCGTGCTTTGGCAATGGAATTGACGAATCTACGAATTGGGTTAATCAAGCCATGGCTGGCATCTGGAAAGCTACTTTCCACGGCCAGGTCAAATTCTCGTCAACTCACTGCCACCGTGCTGCAAGTCGAGCGATCGTACCTGCTGGTGCCGATTCATTGGCAGCCTGAGATTGCAACTTCCCATGAACCACGGTTTCGGTCTCAAGAGCAAACTACATTTCTTGTGCCAGGTGTTCCAGAATCGTGTGAAGTCTACTTTCTAACACCTGCGGGCGCATCCACAATTCGTCATCGACGTGTCACGGGCGGTATTCGTATTATGTTCGATTCACATGTTCCCGACGGCTTTGTGTTGTTTACCGAAGATGGACATGCCTTTTCCGGAGTTGCCAGATACATCCAGCGGCACAGTAATCGCACGACACAACGGACACGGGATCTAGCATCGAATCGTTTGCAACGTATACTGCCCCAAGTGGGTGCCCTTACTTCGCCAGGTACCACAAACATTCGACCACTTATTCATTCCACACAAGTTCTCATCGGACAGTGTGATGCATTGCTCGCGCAGCGAAATATCGAAGTAGCCTATCAGCGCGCGGTTGCCGCCAACACCATGATGGATCAATTAGAAATCGCGTTTGCACCTACTGCAGGCCACCCCACAAGTTGGAGTACTTCGACCGGTGCATATGCGCCCAAAATACCCGAAGCGAATGCGCCTAAAATACTCGAAGCAAATTTTGAGAATCTTACCGAATTGCAACAAACGGGCTGGCGACATCACCGACTTCTGACCGTGGGACTAGAATCAGCAGTACGTCTTTCCCCCGAAGAACCTTATCAGGGATCTTATTGTTTGGAGTTGGAAGTCCAACCGGCAGGCCCTGCTCCTTTGGTTGTGGCAACGGCACCCGTTTGGGTTTCCTCACCACCGGTACCCGTTCATGTGGGAGAAAAAGTAGAAGTACGAGGAATGGTGCGAGTATCAAACAAACTTGTGGGATCGGTAGATGGTTTGCAGATAATAGATTCGCTTGGCGGTATGCCGCTGGCACTACGAATTCAACAAACCAATTCCTGGAAACCTTTTCGGATAGTTCGCACCATACCTGCCGACACTGAGCTGACCCTTACCTTTGCCCTCACCGGCTTGGGCAAAGCTCAAATCGACGCAGTGACCGTAAGCAGGTTGCCAAACGCGAGCTCCCTATCCGCCCGACAGCCCTCGAAGAGCCCATCATCGGCACGGTAGTTTAAGAGTTGAGTGTGAGTGTTGAGAGAGAAGAAATACCAAGGTCCAACTAGCGCTGCAGTTGCAACTCCGGCTTCAATTGCAACTGTTGCCGAAGCCAACCGGGGCGGTTGGTGGTGATTCCCCAGGTTCCCAAATGCTGGTACTTTCGGGCCACCTCCGGATCGTCGACGGTCCAAATATGAAATTCCTTGAGTCCATCATTCTGTAATTGTTTTAGTAGAGCGTTGTTGAAATACTCTGTCACTGCTCTGCTCCCTAATCCGTCGGCCTTGATTTGCTTTAGGGTTGCCGTGAGCTTCTGGGCTGTTGGGTTCCATGTACCATCTTTTTCTTGCTTGTAACTGGTCAGCCAGTGGCTACGCAAATGAGGTAACTGCTGTTCACAAGCCGCAATCGTTTGGGAATGGAAGCTGATAATCACAATCTGCTCTGGTTGTAATCCAGAAGCCGTCAGGATTTTTGCCATAGGCGCAATAATTTCAGGGCCCACTTTCAACTCGATGATTGCTTTTTTCCCGGCAGGTACCGTCGCCAGTACTTCCTCCAGGCTGGGGATCTTTTCGCCACGCCATCGTTCATCTTTCCAGGAGCCTACTTCAAGCTTGCGCAGTTGTGCAAATGTTGATTCCGCAACGATTCGTTTTTCGCCCGCTACCCGCTGCGTATCCGCATCATGAATACACGCAACACGTCCATCGATGGTAAGATAAAAATCACCCTCCACTCCATCGGCGCCTTGCTGCCATGCTAACCGAAATGCTGCAAGTGTATTTTCAGGTGCATCATGGGAAGCTCCTCGATGAGCGACAATGTGCTGTGCAGATGTAAAGGGAGCTTGTAAGCAAAACACCAGCAATAAGAAGTAGTGAGCCAGTAATAGGGAATAGCGAGTACGTCGTAATCTATTCATCGATTTAATATCCTTGGTGTATAGTAGCTCCTTGGCATTTGTCGTATCGTATCATACAACTTGCTTTAGCGCAGTACCAGCCAGGGTGCAACTACAATAGGCTCTTTTCAATGATGCGTTCATTCTTTGCTCCACCTCCACCTGTTCCACAGCTTCCCGACAAACAAGTGCGAACGATCTATCCACGCTTTCGCTGGCGAATTATGGAGTCGACCTTTATCGGCTACGGAACCTATTACCTGGTACGAAACAATATCGGGACGGTCGCCAAAGAAATGGAAGGTGCGCTGGGCTACGACAAGTCGATGCTCGGCGACATCATGGCGATCACTGCCATCAGTTATGGACTAAGCAAGTTTATTATGGGGTCGGTATCAGACCGCAGTGATCCACGAAAGTTTATGGCGATAGGATTATTGTTGACCGCCTGTTGTAACTTTGCTTTTGGCGCGGTGAACAATTACTCCATGCATATGATCCTCTGGGCACTCAATGGATTCGCCCAGGGGATGGGCTGGCCACCTTGTGGCCGATCGATGGGCCACTGGTTCAGCGAATCAGAGCGAGGGTTAACTTTTAGCATTTGGAACACTTCTCACAACGTGGGAGGTGGTATTGCCGGACTGATTGCTGCCTGGGCCGTCACTCACTACGGTGGCTGGCAATATGCTTTTTATGTGCCTGGCCTGTTGGCCGCAATTGGGGCAGCCTATCTCTTCTTGCGTCTCCGAGATACACCTCAATCGGTCGGCCTGCCCGCGATCGAAGAGTACCGTCACGATTATCCTGAAGGAATGAACGATTCCGTTAAAGAACTGAATGGGACGGCAGTACTCGAACGCAACCTTACCGCACGGGAATTGTTTTTTGACAAAGTCTTAAGTAACAAATTTATCTGGTTGCTGGCCATCGCGAATTTTTTTGCCTATATCACCCGCTACAGCATGCTCGACTGGGGACCTACCTACTTACGTGAAGTCAAAGGTGCCACGCTCGATGATGGTGGATTTGCTGTTTTCGCTCTGGAATTTGGCGGTATCCCCTCCACCATATTTTTGGGTTGGATATCCGATCGGCTTGGCGGGCGTCGTGGCATGGTCGCCTCGCTCTGCATGCTCCCAATCGTGGTCTCCTTCGCAGGCATCATGCTTCTGCCCAAAGGCTATTTGTGGCTCGATATGACTCTACTGGCTTCGATTGGATTTTTCATCTACCCAGTAATCAACCTGATCACCATTGCGGCTTTGGATGTAGTATCAAAAAAGGCAATTGGTACAGCCGCTGGATTTATCGGTCTATTCGGATACATCGGACGCACCGTCCAGGCCAAAGGATTTGGTTGGACTGTTGACCATTATGGTATCTTGTACGGACAGCAAGTAGCCTGGGATATTGTTTTCTATACCATTCTTGTTTGTGGAGTCCTCGCCGGCCTGTTACTGGCCCTAACTTGGAATTTGCGACCGAGAGCGTGAACGCCTAACTACTACCGCCTGAGAAATTGAAAATTATGTCTCGATCTTTAACGCGTGAATTGGCGGCCGAATTCTTGGGCACTTTTGTCCTGATTGTTTTCGGCGTGGGAGTGGTCGCGCAAGTGGTCCTGAGTGGAAATGAAAATGGAAGTTACCTATCGATTAATTTCGGCTGGGGACTGGCGGTGACGATGGGTGTTTATGTGGCTGGTGGGGTGTCGGGCGCGCACCTGAATCCAGCGGTGACTCTGGCCATGGCCTGCCTGAGAGGATTTTCCTGGAAAAAAGTGCTGCCCTATGCGCTGGCTCAGTTGGCTGGCGCGATGCTGGCCTCCTGGGTGGTGTATATCACCTATCATGAGGCACTCGATTTTTTTGACGGTGGAATTCGCCAGGTTACTGGGGAGCAGGCAACTGCCGGCATCTGGGCTACCTACCCTCAGCCTTATCTGAGCAATGTGCCAGGAGGTCTGATCGATCAAATCGTCGGCACCGCGCTGCTGCTGCTTTGCATCTTTGCTCTCACCGATTCGCGTAACACGGCTCCCGAGGCCAAACTGGGCCCGCTTCTGGTCGGCGCGGTGGTGTTTCTGATTGGCATGACTTTTGGATACAATGCCGGCTATGCCATCAACCCGGCACGTGACTTGGGGCCGCGTTTGTTTACGGCGATGGCCGGTTGGGGCAGTGAGGTATTTCGCGCATCGGATGGTTGGTGGTGGGTTCCGATAGTCGGTCCACTGATCGGTGGAATTCTGGGAGGAGCGATTTACGATCTGTTGATTACGCGTTTGCATCCCGTAGATACTATACCCGAAAAATAGGTATCCGAGAAACAAGGACACCCATGAAAAAATATATCTTGGCCCTCGACCAGGGTACGACCTCCAGTCGGGCGATCGTATTCGGTCACGACGGACAAGTCGTCGGCTTGGCCCAACAGGAATTTCCACAAATCCTGCCAACACCGGGGCATGTCGAACACAATCCGGAGGCCATCTGGTCATCCCAATTGCAAGTGGCCCGTGATGCACTCACTCAAGCACAGGTGGAACCGCAACAAATTGCTGCTTTGGGTCTTACTAACCAGCGCGAGACCACCATCCTTTGGGATCGTGACACGGGCCGTCCAGTAGCGAATGCGATCGTATGGCAGAGTCGTATCACCGCGGATATTTGCCAGCAGCTAACGAATGCAGGGCATGCCGACCTGTTTCGAGACAAGACGGGCCTGGTTGTCGACGCCTATTTTTCGGCGACAAAAATTAAGTACTTGCTCGATACGATCGATGGCCTACGGGCTAAGGCGGTTGCGGGAAAAATACTCTTCGGTACGGTCGACAGCTATCTTATTTGGCGATTGACGGGTGGGCGCGTGCACGCAACCGATTACAGCAACGCCAGCCGAACCTTAATCTTCAACATCCACACGCTGCAGTGGGATGATCAGTTGCTGGAGATTCTGGACATCCCAAAGGCGATGTTGCCTGAAGTTCGATCTTCCAGTGAGGTATTGGGTCACACCGAAGAGAGTCTGCTAGGCGCAGCCATCCCCATTGCGGGAGTCGCAGGCGATCAACAGGCCGCCACCTTTGGCCAGGGATGCTTTGCTCCTGGGAACGCAAAAAACACCTACGGTACTGGCTGTTTCATGCTGCTCAACACGGGTTCCCAGCCGGTCCCTTCGAAAAACAACCTGCTCACCACCATAGGTTGGGGCATCGACGGACAGATTACCTACTGCCTGGAAGGATCGGTGTTTATAGCCGGTGCGGTCGTGCAATGGCTGCGCGATGGTCTTGGCTTGATTAAATCCTCTGAGGAAGTCGAAGAGTTGGCTGCCACGGTACCCGACTCCGGCGGGGTCTATTTTGTGCCCGCGTTTGTCGGCCTGGGTGCCCCCCATTGGGATCCCTTTGCTCGCGGGACTATCCTGGGGCTGACTCGTGGAACTCAGGCAGGCCACCTGGCTCGAGCTGCGATTGATTCGATGGCCTACCAGTCGTGCGACTTGCTTGATGCGATGGAAAAAGATGCCGGCTTGCGTCTATCCACATTAAAAGTTGATGGCGGTGCATCGCGAAATAACGGTCTCATGCAATTTCAGTCAGACCTGTTGGGAGTCGAAGTCCAGCGACCGGTGGTCGCAGAAACAACCGCCCTCGGAGCCGCCTATCTGGCAGGCTTGGCGGTAGGGTATTGGGAAAACACCGAGGACGTCTCCCGCAACTGGGCCCTCGATCAGCAATTCACACCCCAAATCGATCCTGCCACCAGAGCACCCCTGCGCAAACGCTGGAACCAGGCCATCGACCGTTCCCTCGACTGGGAACAGCATGAATGAGGTTCCTTACCCTCAACGACCTGGTCGAACAATTGTCATGAACGGTTTTTATTGTCTCCTACGGGGATCTAAAAACCCTCTCCTTCAGGCGATCACTTCAGTAGAACTAGGCTACGGAAGCGTACTTCGATACCGTGCAAAGCGGGCATAATAGCCGCGCAGCGG
>JBDOMT010000095.1:0-2956 GCA_039831705.1 Pirellulales bacterium
GCCTGCGTGTTTCACACAAAAACTGACATAGCTGAAAAACTATGAGTACACAATTACACCTATCATTGTACAGTACAGTCTCTGTCCTGTATTATATTGTACAGTTACTGTACTGTAAATATTTGAGGATTGCTTAAATATTTAAAGTGGACAAATATAGTTTGCAGGTCGCTTCCTGCGGAGCTCCAGCAGATTTTCACGGTGGCTCTTGAGGAGGGCAGGGTTCACTGCGTAAACCTTGCCTGGTATTATCGCAGCAGGACATTGGCGAAGTAAATTTTGCCGTCGCCGGCAACCGGTGAGGCGTAATAATTTCCGCGCCCGGAAATGCGTCCGCGTTTGAGCAATTTTCCGCTGGTCGCATCCAGGCTGGTAACGATTCCACTACTCTTGACCATGTAGACAATGCCGTCGTAGACCAGCGGACTCGGTACCGTGGGCAAACCCTTGCGCTGAATCCAGGTAATGTGAGTGTCGGTAATGTCCCCCACACCTCCCAAACGAACCGCCATGGCTACATTTTGTGCTTCCTCGAAAATCTTCGCATGCTTGGTCCATTCCATTTCATCCAAAGTTCCATTTTGATCCAGATCGATACGGAAAAATCGTTGCAACACCGGTCCCTGAGAGAGTTCTTCTTTAGCAATTCGGCCATTGTCATCTTGATCGTACGTTTGCAAGGCTTGTAGAAACGACTCCATCTCGATTCGGTCCGACGCATCGCCGCCAGGTGTCCACGTTGCCAAGTAAACAAAACCCTGGTCCACAACCGGAGTGGTATCGACAATTCGCGACAAACCTCGAACCCACCATAGACGGCGACCATCGGTGGGGTGATAGGCGGTCAGATGCAAAGCTCCGGCCACGAGAATCTGCGTCTCTCCTTGCAGGTGGCAAAGAACGGGCGTCGAGTAGCTGCGGGTAGAACCCACACGGTTCGCCTTCCACAGAGTCTTTCCAGTTAACCGATCGACGGCGATCAGAAAACTGCCGACATCGTGGTCCTGATTCAGGATCACCCTATCGTCGACAATAATGGGTGAACTACTCGCTCCAAACTCATTTTGAAAGGGCCCCATCGGTTTGGACCAAAGCAACTCGCCGTTCCGATCGTAACAGAGGAGCCCGTAGCTGCCAAAGAAAACCAGCAACCGCTGGCCATCCCAAGCCGGGGTCGAGGCTGCGGGACTGCCAATTCGATGAAACGATTCAATCGATTCGGTCGGTGCGGTGCGAGTCCAGCGAACTATACCTGTTGCCCGATCCAGTGCTACGGTTGCCAATTCTTTTCGATCAACATCGTAAGTTGTCAAGTAAACCGAATCTTCGGTCACACATGCGGTGGAATGTCCCGGATTCAATTCACTTCGCCAAACCAGCTGGTCTTCCCGATCGAAGTCGGCTGTCAGAGACCGCTGGCTGCCAGAGGCCACGCCACCGTCGTGCCGGAAAAAGGAGACCGTTTGGGCATAACCGTTGGCCACCGACCACATCAAGGCGAACCAGGCGATTGCGATCAGAGAAGCATGCTGATGCATCGATACTTCCTTTGTAATGTGCCAATTTTCATGACTTAAAAGGGATGGAACCATTTGCTACCGCGCGATAGGCAAATCATAGCGTCCCTTTCATCGTTACCTAAGGGAGACTATTGTATAACCCTTTCAGGATAAATATCCATTGGTTTCGGAGCATGAGTCATCATGAAAGCAGTTCAAGTCGTCGCGCCCGGGCAAGCCCAATTCGTCGAAACGGCCAAACCGATCATAAAACCGGGCCATGTGCTCGTCCGTTGTTCCCGACTGGCCCTGTGCGGCAGCGATATCCGCATGCTCTATTATGCGCCAAAGCGGCTGTATCCCTTTCCCCCTGGAACGACAGGGCACGAAATGGTTGGCACCGTCGAGGCGGTAGCGCCCGATGTGGACAAGATTTCCGTCGGTGATCAGGTCCTGGCACTCGCGCCAGGACATCAGGCAATGGCCGAATACTACCTGGCTGAGCAAGAGCACGTAATTCGCCTCCCGGCGGGAAAACCACTGGAGCAATTGTTGCAAGCCCAACAACTAGGGACAGTACTGTTTGCCAGCCAGCGTTTGCCCAATATCATAAGCAAAAACATTGCCATCATCGGTCAAGGATCGGCCGGACTGTGGTTTGCCTATCATTTGCGACGAATGGGAGCAAGGCGGGTGATCGCCTTGGATCTGGAGGAGTACCGACTTAAGCTCTCCACGCACTTCGGTGCAACCCACACTCTACACAACACCGAACGGGAGCTGATCGAAGCGGTACGTACCATCACCGGAGGAGAACTGGCAGATGTGGTAATCGAAGCCGCAGGTGAAATGGAATCCATCAACCTGGCCGTAGACCTGGTGCGTCAGGGTGGTGACATTCTCTATTTTGGCGTTCCCCGTCAGGAAAATATCACTTATTCATTTAACCAGCTATTTCACAAATGTTGTCGTGTCTCCACCATCGTCGGCGCAGCGGTCGAACCCAATCAGACTTCGACTCGAATCGCGATCGAATTGATTGCCAGTGGCGCTGCCGACGGCCTGTCGATGATTACCCACCGAATTCCCTTTACCGATGTGCTGGAAGCTTACGAGATCCACCGCAAACGGGAAGACGGTACGGTCAAAATCGTCATCGAAATGCCTGATTGATTCTTGTTTGAACGTGCGCGACATCCGGCTCTTGGCAACTGAAGACCACCGCCTGAAGGCGGAGGGTTCGCCGACAGTCAGCTAAAGCCCGACTTTCTGGTTATGGCTTACTTACCGCAATCGCCACGAAGTGGCGAAAGCATCTAGCCGTGGGCGAGAGCCCACGGTGGCGTTTTCAGATTATTCCCTAGCCCTGAAAGGGCGACAGCGAGTGGCCCAAGCGGAAAATTGGTTTCGTTAAAAACGGCTGCTGTCGACGCTGCGCGGCTAAAATATCTGTCATG
>JBDOMT010000297.1:0-13165 GCA_039831705.1 Pirellulales bacterium
AAATGCGAAAAGAATTCCATGCGACAGACACGGAGTGGTGCAGCTTGTTGCAATGGGCAACATTCCGAGCCTGGACTGGTTTTAGGCAATTCCAAATGGGAAATGTCGGATTACACAATTCCGATTTCCGAATTCATTCCACCCCCTGCCCTCCCGTCATTTCGCAATCCGAATTCTGAATTCTGAATTCTGAATTTCTTCCCATGCCTTACGTCTCCTTTATAATGATCTGCTTCATCTGGGGATCGAGCTTTATTTTAATGGATCGGGCGCTGGCGGCTTTAGGGCCGGTGGAAGTTGCAATCGCGCGGCTGCTGTCCGGGGCGACTGTGGTCGGTTGTTGCTGGTATTTTTCTCGGCCGCCTGCGCGCTTTACCTGTGTCCAGTGGGCACACATCGGGTTGGTTGCCTGTTTGTCCAACACCCTGCCCTTCGTCATTCAACCCTATTTGCTCGGGCAGGGATTTGGCCATAGTTTTTTTGGTACTATGGTGGCCCTGGTACCACTGGCGACGATTCTAGTCTCCATTCCCATGCTGGGCATTTGGCCCAGCAGGCGACAAACCGTGGGAGTGGTGGGCGGTTTTATTTGTGTGGCTGCGTTAATGCACGATGGCTCAATACGCGGTATGTCGCTCGGTTTGCTGGCGTTGGCCGTATCGGTGCCGATGTCGTATGCGTTTGGCAATACGTACATTCGCTGGAAGCTCAACGATCTACCGGCAGAGCCACTCACGGCTTTGTTTCTGGGTTTGGGCGGATTGATGCTGGTTCCCCTGGAGTTGATGCCCGGTGTACTGCAACAACTACACATGTCCCGCCCGGCAACCCCCCATCATTGGCCATTGGCACTGGCTGCGATCGGTCTCCTGGGCATCGTCGGCACCGGCATGACCATCCTGGTGTTCATTCGTCTGATTCAACGCCAAGGCCCCCTGTTCGCGGGCATGGTCACCTACATCATTCCGGTGATTGCCCTGCTGTGGGGCTACGTCGATGGCGAGTCGATTAGCAGTCAGCAAATGATTGCCATCGCCGGTGTCCTGGCCATGGTCGGACTTGTGCAATGGGGAGCAGCCGAGCGAGTTGAGATTCCAGATTCCAGAGTCCAGAGTTGAGGTTGGATTTTAGAGGGCATGAGTCCGAGCGAAACGGCAGCACCAGGGCGAATATAGACTTGCCAACAAAAGCATGAGAGATGTTGGCTCGGGGACAGCAACGGACGAAGTTGATGTTGCAGCTGCAGCCACCTTCACACCCTTTTGACGTTGCCAGATTAAAAGTCGTAGCCATTACTATCTCCGTCGAAATCCGATCAGGAATTGTAGATATCTGGTCGATCGGAAGGGTTGTCTCACCCACGAACGTTGGCAAAGACTAAAATAACGGATGGAACACGAAGCCTCCACAGACGACAAAGAACCGTTTCCAGCAACGACCCTATGCCCCTCATCTGCTTTAACCGCGTTCCATCCGCGTTTGTATGACTGTTTTAATTGCTTATCCTTATACGCGTTTCCCAGGTATCCTAAACTACTGGATCGCCTAGATCGCCAGGACCAGCTAATATCCCCAGCTCCTTTTAAGTGAACCGAGAAAGCAAAACCTTCTTCCACTATAAGATAGATGCTAAAACAACCAGATATAGGACACACAATCTCAAAAAAAAGTCGAACTTTATCCAACTTGTGGAAAGAAGGCAACCACCCATAACTAGGCGTGTGAAATGGGGTGCGTGTGACAGGATTTTTTTAAATTTTAGAAAGAAAGTTTCTTTTTCTTGTTTGCGCGCATGAATTCCAGCGATTAGAGATTCTGGAAGTTAGCCCGGATATTTCATCCGTTTTGTCGCGAGGTGGCTTAAGTCCTTTCGTGGCAAGGCATGTGAGGTTTGTGACCGCAGTCGTGTTTTTTACACGTTGAGGATCGCAGACCGAAACATAACGTAGCCATGGAAGGACTTGGGACGCCGTAGCAGAAACGGATGAAATATGCGGGTTAGGCTAGCGGGCAGCAGATGGGGACAGAAGGGCAAGAGCGCAAACCTTCTGCCACGATCATTTATTGTCTCATGCCGGAATTTAAGAATCCTCGCCCTAAATAACAGTATGCGCGGCGCAGCAGACACATTGCCATTTGGACTCACAGTAGAATGTTTATGAAAGATTTAGGCTAGGTAGACCGCCACCGGGTTGGCTTCATTCATTTAGTTGGAGTGGCCGTATTTTTATTCAACGCTGGTTGAAAGCCCAAGGCAGCGATTAGCCGCATCTGCATAATATCGGCCATTTGTTGGCGACGTAGGGTTTCGTCGCGACTCCAATGGCGGCGAATTTTGTTAGCGCCCTTCGCTACCGATCTCTTTATCCGTTCGATAGGCATAGCTCTACTCCTCTATAGTTCCGAGGTTAACTACAGCTATACGTGGTCACTTGAAACATGGTTCGCTAGATATTTTTTGCACTTTGGAACTGGTGTCAGGTCAAGCCTTACTTTTGGGGTAGCCGCAGCCAAGTACTAGCAGGGCAAAGGTTTATTTGTGCGTCAACCCAAAAAGAATAAGTTTGACAAAGCATTGGGTGAGATCGCAGGACGGCTAATCCTTGTCTTTCAGGGCAAACACCATATGTACCGTTGCCCGTAGTTGCTGTTCCCCGGTAGCGATGGGAACGGTGCTACTTGCTTTGGCGGCGATGCCATAACCCACATGTTGTGGACGAGGCACTTCTACGGATTGCTCACGGATCGTTATTACCTGGCCAACTCGGACACCCGCTGCTTGGGCGTACAATTCGGCACGGCTTTGGGCATCGGAGATTGCCCGGCTACGTGCCTGATTCAGTGAGCCGGTTGGATCGTCGATTGCGAATCGGATACCCGATATCTGATTACTGCCCGCCGCAATCACAGCATCCAGCACCGCGCCCAGGTCCGGCAGGTTGTGCACTCGAATTTGCACCTGGTTGGTCACACGATATCCAACAATCTCTGGCTGTTGCTGGCCACGTGGACCACGTTTGTATTCGGGCCGGACGTCGAAGCTCGATGTCTGGATGTCCTTGGCTTTGATTTTTTGCGATTTTAATGCTGTCATGATCCCCTCCATCGCAGCGTTGTTTGCTTCCAACGCGTCGTGGGCCTTTTCTGCTTGTGTGACCACGCCGGTCTGAATGGTCGCCATATCTGGCGGAGCTGCGGCGTGCCCTTCTCCCGATACGCTGATGGTTCGTTGTACCCGCTCATCGGCCAACGCTGGAGTTGTTAGGGTGGCCAGAACGGCCAGCAAATACCAAGTGATTCGTGTGTGTTGCATGGGGATTTTCCTTGAAACGTTCATTCAACCGTATTACCACATCAGGGATATTTCTATGAGCTATGTTTCATACTCTTGCTTGCCTATGCCTATCAATCGTGAAAGGCCGCTCCACCTCTGGACAGATTAACCCACGACACACCAATATAGATAGCCTTTCCAGCGATGTAAATCTGGTATCTAGTCCTGCATGGATTCACGAACCCGATCGGCCAAAGCATCCATCAACACCTTGCCCGTATCAGGACCCGTGCTATTGATTTCGCCATATTGAGGAGAAGTTTGTTCGTAAGCAAACGGGGCCCGTGTATCCCATTGGCGTTTGGGAACGATGTAGCCGATGGCATCGTTTGCTAAGCCAGCGAGCCAGACTGGATTTTCTTCTGACAGCTTGGGTGTAATATCGCTTTTTCCCACGCCGACCTTCAAGACAGAGTTTTCTGCTGAGTGTGTCGCCGGGCAAAGAGTTATGGCAATGAGCCGTGTGACAATCAATGGTAAGGTACCTCCGTTAGGATTGCGTTTGCGATCATGAATCGGGCACCACGATGGGCCTAATTCCTTCTCGATTTTCCAAGGCCAGTAGCGCGTCAGTGACACCCTTGGCTGTCAGTGGAAAGCGTGGACCTGTTAGCCGCGCGTAGGGGTACTTGTCCTGAGTTTGCAGAACCAAATCCAACGCCATCCCGAGATGCTTGGAACCATAATTGTGTAGCCCATAGAGGCTCAGACACTTGATGATCACATCGTGTGACTGCAACTTAAAATGGTCATCTGGATAGACAGCGCCGTGCATAAGGTAGCGACCGCCATTTCGCAACAGCTTGACCCCCACTTCGACAACGGCCGCAAATCCGGCTACCTCAATCACAAGATCGGCGCCCATTCCACCGGTTTGCTTTTCGACTGTTTCTATCAGCTCACCCAACCCCATATTTTCGGCGTTGAGTAAAATATCGGCCCCATAATGGCTGGCCAATTCGAGCCGTTTGTCCAGCACGTCCACCATGATGATTTGGCCTGCTCCCATTGCCTTGGCAAATGCAGACGCATAGAGGCCAAGCATTCCGGCTCCCTGAATCACGACCGTATCTCCCGGATTCACTCCAGCTTTGTCGAGCCCGCCAGCTACCGTCGCAGCCGCGCACATCAGCGGAGAGGCCGTTTCATCAGACATCTCGGCTGGCAGTTTGAAAACGCCCGTTCCCGGCTTCAGGTAGACGTATTCACCAAACGTACCTAGGAAATAAGGTGGTATGTCGCTCACCACATGCCCATATTTGAACAGGTCCAGGCATTTTTGCTCCAGTCCGTGAACTCGGCAAAAAGTACAGTGACCGCACGCGGCCATGATTGTCCAGGTAATACGATCGCCAACGGCGAGAGACTGTCCGGCGGTGTCTCTTTGCACAGCATTCCCCAGTCGAATAATGTTCCCCACTCCCTCGTGGCCTAAGACCGATGGCGTTGGGAACGGCCTGCGTCCGCGCCAACTGTGCATGTCCGATCCGCAAACTGTTGCCATTTTCGTTTTCACTAAAATGGCTTCTGGCTCCAGTTGATCGGGAAGCGGATACTCACGGGCTTCCAACGGCTTACCCACACCCAGAAAATAGATTGCTTTGCCCATCGCATTCGACATTGAAGTTCTCCAGTGTTACTACTTTTTACCTATCCGTTGAATCGAACCGATAAATGCCGGACTCTTTCTCGGGTGGCTTACCGAAAACGTTCGACAGAACGCATCCATCACAAAAATACAAGAGCACGATGGTCCAATTGGCATATTGTCATTATGGTACCCAAGAACGACGATCGACCACAACTGGCCCACAATGGAGAAGAATTCCTGCTAGTCGTTGATCATGAAATGTTTGGTGATGAAATCAATGAATCGGGGGAGAAAGCATTCATTCAAGATAAAGAGTCATTCGCAGTGATTGGCGGCAAAAGAAACATCTGCGATACGTTTTCCGAACTGGTTGCTAACGTTATACTCGTATGCCAGTGGCAGGTTGAAACCCAGTAGAGAATTCAGCTTGCTTTGAATTAGTGACCCTCTACCCTACTCTGTGGATTTTACTATGACACATCCCTGGATTGCTAAACGTACTGCATGTGTTGATAGCTCGGGAATTCGCAAGGTCTTTGACCTGGCGGCCAAGATGACCGATCCGATCAATCTGTCGATTGGCCAGCCTGACTTTGCCGTCCCCGAGCCAATCCAGCAGGCGGCCGTTGAAGCAATTCGTTCGGGTCACAACGGGTACAGTCTCACTCAAGGTATTCCGCCCCTGCGTGAGAAGTTACAGCAGACCCTTGACGACCAATTAGGCCATGCCGACCGTCGTGTCTTGGTCACCTCGGGGACCAGTGGCGCATTAGTCTTGGCCTTGCTAACGTTAGTCGATCCGGGGGATGAAGTGATTTGCTTCGATCCCTACTTTGTCATGTATCCGGCGCTGGTTGGTATGGTGGGTGGAAAACCGATTTTGGTCAACACGTACCCTGATTTCCGTATTGACCTGAAGAAGGTTGCTGCTACCATCACTCCCCGGACCAAGCTGATCTTGTTAAACAGCCCCGCCAATCCAACCGGCATGTTGGCCAGCGCCGCGGAAGTACGCGGCCTGGCGGAATTGGCCGAACAACATAACATCGGTCTGTTGAGTGACGAAATTTATCGGCACTTTTCCTACGATGGGCCACTGGAGAGTCCCGTCGCCTGGAACGATCAGACGATCGTTATCGATGGATTCAGCAAGACTTATGGTGTGACGGGCTGGCGTCTGGGCTGGGTCCATGGACCGAGTGCCATTATCGACAAGATGACGATGCTGCAGCAGTACACGTTTGTATGCGCCCCTCACCCGTTGCAATGGGCGGCTATGGCGGCGTTGGAGATCGACATGTCCGCTCAAGTTGCCGCCTATCGTGAGCGTCGAGATTTGGTGGTACATGGGCTGCAAGATGCGGGTTACGAAGTGGCACCTGCGGGCGGGGCCTTTTACGTATTTCCCAAAGTGCCTGCTGGCTACCAGTCTGCCAGTGAGTTTGTCAAACACGCGATTGACAACCAGTTGCTGATCATCCCCGGCAATATCTTCAGCACCCACGATTCCCATTTCCGCATCTCCTACGCTGCCAGCTTAGAAACGCTGGAACGCGGGATTGAGGTGCTCAAAAAGCTGGCAAACTGAAGACCACCGCCTGGAAGGCAAATGGTGAACCGGTGAATGCGAGGTACCCCTTGTTGCGGAGCAAGGGCCGCCATGCCTGCAATGCCGAAGAAACGGGTGAAATATTCGGGTTAGGGCGGGTTGCAAGCGTCGGACGTTTACGTCTGAACCTTGCTGGTTATACTATGCGTTGGAACAGACGAGGCGCTCTTATCACTCGTTCTGGTATTCTGACATGAACACAGTATCTACGACGCACAAGGCTGCCAGCGTGATTTGTAATCGCCGAGACTTTGTGCGATCCACGACCGTCGCCGGACTTGTCGCTGGTTGCAACACGTTGCAAGCTGTGGAGGCAGGGCCCGAAACGACTCCACGTGTCTGCATCTACACTGAGCAATTCCAGTCGCTGCCGATTGCAAAAGTGTGCGAAGTATTTCAGCACATTGGAGTGGACGGGCTCGATCTTACCGTCCGACCGGGCGGGCATATCGAGCCGAAGAACGCCAGGGCGGAATTGCCGGCCGCAGTGAAAGCAGCTCGCGATCACGGCCTGGATATCATGATGCTCACGACAGGCATCAACGCACCCAATAAGACGGCAGAGGGCGTCCTCGCCGCCTGCCAGGATTCCGGCATCGACCGCATCAAGCTGGGCTACTTTGGCGTGCCGAGCCAGTCGTTTGGCAAGCTTGCCAAGTTGATGGACGAAGTGCGTCGCAAATTGGTGGCAGTGGCAGAACTCGCTGCCAAGTACGAAGTAAAACCTTGCATCCATATTCACTCGGGCGACACAATGCCCTCGAATGGCTTCATGGTCTATGACCTGATTCGCGACATGCCAACCGATCGGATCGGTGCGTACCTTGATTCGCACCACATGACAGTCACTGGAGGCGCAGGCGGCTGGAGGCAGGCCATCGATCTGCTGACGCCATGGATTTCCCTGGTTGCGCTGAAGAACTCCCAGTGGCGACCAGTCGAACGCGACAACACGGGCCAGCAGCGTTGGCGGATCGAATATTGCCGCTTAGAAGACGGCATCGCTCCGATTGCCGACTTCGTAAGCACCGTTGAGAAGGTTGGCTATCGTGGTTTTTACACGTTGCACACCGAATACAAGCGCCCTGTGGAAGACTGCATCCAACTCACCACCGATGATTTCAGATTCTTGCAGAAAGTGTTTGCACGTTTGTCGTGACTGTTCCGGTCCAGCTTTACTACTCAATGGGAGAATTCACATGTCCGAGAGCTCGCATCCCCATCGACGACATTTTTTGCAAGGGGCCGCGTTGGGCGTAGCGACGGCAACCGTGACAGGCACGACCCTGGCCACCGCCGCGGGCGCCAATCAGCGTGTACGCGTTGCTCTAATCGGTTGTGGCGGCCGCGGAAAATATCTGGCCGATATCTTCACCATGCGGGATGACGTGGAACTGGCCTATGTGGCCGACTGCCATCAAGAGCGCCTGGCGATGGCGGCAAAACAATTCCCCAGGGCAAAGGCAGTCGGCGACTATAGCACTGTCCTCGACGACCCCACGGTCGACGCAGTCATCCTGGCGACTCCTGTCCACTGGCACGCGCCCGGCACCATAGTGGCGTGCGAAGCGGGAAAGCATGTTTACGTAGAGAAGCCCTGTTCGCACAACGTGCGCGAAGGGCGTCTCCTGGTCAAGGCCGCACAACGGTACAAGCGAGTGGTTCAACACGGCACGCAGGTACGCAGCACCTCAACGATCCAGGCGGGAATTCAACTCTTACGTGATGGCATCATCGGTGAGGTCCTGCAGGCAAAAGCATGGAATATCCAGCGGCGTCCCGGAGTCGGTCGCGGCAAGCGGACCAAACCGCCCGAGGCACTCGACTACGATAAGTGGCTGGGGCCGGTGCCTGATGTGCCGTATCGCGATACGTTCATGTCGGGTTGGAATTGGCAGACCGAATTCGGCACCGGCGAAATCGGCAACGACGGTATCCACGATCTCGACTATGCGTGCTGGGGCCTGGGAGTCGAGACGCATCCGACACACATCTCGGCCGCGGGTGGGCGCTACCTGTTTCACAACGGCTCGCCTTTCCCGGATACCCAGCAGGTCTGTTTCGAATATGCGCCGGGAACTTCAGGCAGTCCTAAGATGCTGATTTACGAGCAACGCTTGTGGTCCACAAATTACCCGTACAACTGCGACAGTGGCGCCGAATACTTCGGCACGAAAGGCCGAATGTTCCTCTCGCGGCGTGGCAAACTGGAAGTGTGGCTGGAACGCAATGAGCGTCACAAAGTCGATGTTCCCTTGGAAGCTCAGAATACAGAAACCCATGTGGAGGATTTCATCGACGCCATCCGCAACGATCGGCGCGCAAACGCGCACGCCGAAATTGCCCATCGGACTGCATCCGTTTGTCACTTGGGAAATATCGCTACCAAGTTGCGTCGTACGCTACAGTTTGATCCCGACCAGGAACAATTCATCGACGACGACGAGGCCAACGGGATGGTGGGTCGCCCCTACCGGGCCCATCATTGGGCAACTCCGCAACACACATAAAGAAATTTGGATGGTTTGGCGGAACTACAAACGGGAAACACAAGGACGGGAATTGGATTTTGATAAACGAATGCTCTCTGCGACAGGGAAGTAACTTCTCGATAGAAATGGACAATGCTGTTCACTGTCCTCTTGGTAATGTAAGCCTGAATTGACTATCGGTGTTCTCGTCTATTGATGCTCCAATTCGAAGTCGAGTGTTCCGGTAGGATAGAGCATGTCGATCCGGAAGCGATGGTTCCCCTCGCCCTGCGGAACGATGACCCGCATCCAGATGAGGTTGTCTCCTTTCCGCAGTGGCGGGTTGAAGCGATTGAAGAAGCGGTGCGGAAAGCCTTTGCGTCCTTCCACCTCGGCATATTCCAGCGACTCGAACCAGCACCTGCCGTTCATGAATCCGGCGATGGCGGGCGCGGTGCGGTTTTCCTCCAACTCCATGCCGGGAAGATAGCTCCAGATTTGAAAACAGGGATCCTCTTGGGCCAACCGCTCCACCGGCAATCCGATATAGGCATAGGAAGGGCCCGCGGTGGAACGCGGCAGGGAGATCCAGTTCTCGGCTTGATGCTGCACGGCCCAGGTGAAGCGTTTGCCGGCCAGCGTCAAAGGCTTCAGTGAAAATGGGCCGTCCTGCAAGGCTGGAAAGACTTGCGAGTCCTCTTTGGCAGTGAACGAGCCGAGAAAATAATAGTCCTTGAGCGGCTGGATTACTCGCGGGGACCAGCCGCTTTCTTTCTTCAGCCGCTTCAGCCGTTTTTCTAGATCGGCCAGCACATTGGCATAGGCAGGATCATCGATCCGATTGTCAAGTTCGTGTGGATCGGCTTTCAGGTCGTACAGCTCACGGAAGTGCTTGCGTTCATATTCAATCAGCTTATGCGTCGCAGTACGGACCGCCTGCATGGCCGGCAGACGCTGCTCACCCATGTAATGATAGAAGTCATAGAAAAAATCATCGCGGAATCGGTCGGTCAAGGGATCTTCGTTTTTGAATAGCTCCTCCCAACTTTTACCGTCCATCTCGCGCGGTACCTTTACGTCGCACCAGTCGAGCACGGTCGGACCAATATCCATCGCCAGCACCATATCTCGCTTTTCAACTCCAGTAACAACACGTCCTGGATATTTCACGATCATGGGGATGCGCATGATATGCTCGTAGGCATAGTATTTTAATTCACCGAGCGAATAGCCGTGGTCGCTGGTGTAGATCACCAACGTGTTGTCCGCTACCCCTGCAGTATCCAGCGCCTGCAGAACTCGCCCGACGGAATAGTCGATACTCGTCGCACTTTTGGCATAGGCCTCCACCCAGGGAGAAAAACCTCCGTACTTTTTTCCGCATGGGGGAAGGTGCGGCTGTCTATCAAGGTTCCGCGGATGCCTTTCGGCAGGCGGCCATAGCTCACCGGCGGATCGATCGGACCTTGGACCGCCTCCTCCAGCTCCGGTGGATACTGGTACGGAATATGAGGCGCCTTGAGACCCACCATCAGGAAGAAGGGCTCCCGCTTTCCGGCCCATTGCCGGATGGTGTTGGCGGACAAGTCTGCGATATGGTAGTCGGTAAACCCCTTCTTCACCACCTTTTCGCCATTGACCCAGAGCGGTTGGTCAAAGAAAGCACCAACAAACGGAAAACTGGCCCAGAGGTCGAATCCTCTTTTCGGCTTCTTCTCACGCCACAGATGGAACTTGCCAACATAGCCGGTACGGTAGCCGGCCTGTTGGAGATAAGTCGGGAACATGGTCTGGTTTTCCACAAACGAATCATTGTTCGCCAGAATGCTGAAGCACGAGGCCCGCTGCGAATATTTTCCGGTCATCAGGGCGGCCCGCGAAGGCGAACAGATGCCGTTAGTGACAAACGCGTTTTCAAACGAACAGCCCTCGGCGGCCAACCGATCCAGATGGGGTGTTTACGTGTAGGCGCATCCCTTGTGCCCCATCAAATCGTAACGATGATCATCCGCTACGATCACGATCACATTCGGGCGCTCTGCTGCCATCCCTAAAGACGACAACAGCAATACTAATAATGCGACACTTACTTTCATCATGGTGACTCCCTCTTGTTTTTTTCCAGCACCAGCACCCAATCCTGCGGCGAAGGTAGGTCGGGCGCCAGGTATTGGCCGATCGGCGCACTCTGGCCAGCACCCGGGGCCATTGGCGAAACCTTCACCTTGCCCTGATCAAAGCGTCGACCGGTCGCTGGATCGAAGTAGAACGCAGTATAGTCAACATTCGCTTCAACATTCTTGACGACGACTCCCTTCCAATCATAAATGTCGCGTTTGGGCTGATAGATGAACCGAACTTCGCCCGGAATACCGGCAGCAAAGCTGCCCTCTTCGGCCCATTCGGGATGCGGCTCAAACTTTGACCACGAATACTCCTCCAGCAATGATTTGCCCAATCTGATTTGAGCGGCACCCGCATAGTTCATTCCCTCGCGCCAAGTAGTCCAGTCATACACCCTGCGCCCACCAAACGCGCTGCTTGCGCAGCCAGGGTCGCCTTCCACGCTCGCATGCCAGATACCGGCGGCGCCGTAGGTGTGGCCGGCGGCCCCACTGAGCATGTACTGCCAGAACATATGCCGCTGGACGTATCGGAATCCGTTCTGCATGTGCCCTTCATAACAACCCTCTCCCATGATGACCGGCAAGGGTGGTTCTTTTTGGTAGGTTCCGATGAGGTTGTTGACGGCTCCGCCTATGGCTGTTTCCGGATTGTGACTGCCGCCGACCATATCGTAACTGATGACTACATCATCCTCCTTGTGCCCCCGACGTCCGCTGCCGGAATGAACCGTAATCGGGTGCTGATACGGATCGATCGTCCTGACATATCGGCCGACTTCCCCCCATGGCCCAACGCCCCATTTAGCGTCGTCATGAAGTTCCCCGGCCAGTATCCAGAACACCGGATAAGCACCATAGCGTGCAATCAGGTAACGCCAATGCCGCTTGAGTCCGTCAACTCCGACATGCTTCATCGCATCGCAGTCTGCCCGGCCGGCCCCAGGCGCCGACGATGGTCGGAACCAGTTCCGCGTCGATCAAATGCTGCAAACGCCGGTCGGCATATTTCCAGTAGTCAGGATTGATGACCTTGAAATCTTTCGTGTGATAGGGCATCCCGCCTTCATTTTCCCACATCGGTTCTAATGGTCCTTCATCCGGGTAGGGACCAGCGACGATCTGAATCACCGTAAACCCTTTTTCCTTTCGGTCGGCAGCCAACTCTTGAAATCCTTCCCAGTCCAACCGCTTGGCCAGGCATTTCCACCAGGTGTCTGCCAGCCAAAAAAACGGGGTTCCATCAGCGTGCGAGAAATGGCGTTGATCTTCGCTGATTCCAATCATCCCGTGCTGATAGAGCTTGTTGTTTCCCTTGTAGGCAGTAACGCGCAAAGTTTTTTGTATCCCGTTCAGGCTTTTATTTGAGGGATCTGTGGAAATTACCCGGTAGGTATAGGTGCCCTGCTTTGGCGGCGCAAACCGAACTTTCCAGACATTACCACCGTCCCAGAAGGCGGGGATCTTCCATCGAGTTTCGGCTTTCTCGAATAGGGCATCCACTTGAACATCCAGAAACGGATTTTCATATTTCTTCGACGATTCAAAAGATGTCTCAAAAATCTCCCACGGCCCCGCTGCCAATGCAATGCACGGGAACATCACCGCGAATGAAACCAACACATTCATCATGACGGGTATTGCAAAGTAAAGCTGTTTCATTGTTCTTCCTGAAATAGTTTAGGGGCGGCCGATAAATGACTTTCCATTTTTTCGTTGTCTAGTTGGGGACGGTGTAAAAATTACTTTGCCAAAAAAACCTGTCATCCAGAAGGATCCTGATTGGACAGCGCCACTTTGATGTGTGATTACCTACATCAATAACTGCTTCGTGGTTATGTTGCTGTAACCGGAGAGTTTTTGATAATCCTGGGTTTTTGTTGGGGGTGTTCAAAATATCTCGCATCACTATTTTTCCAGCGAATATCGTTGAATCTCTTGGGGTCTAATTCCCCGCCGCTTGCGGCGCTAACGAAGTGGAGAGGTGGTATATTGCTCATGTGAGCGAATATATCCACAAGAGTCATAATGTTTCGG
>JBDOMT010000446.1:0-9066 GCA_039831705.1 Pirellulales bacterium
GGCATGATCCCGATGCGGTGTCGCTTGGCGAAGTACGAGGTGGCGCGACCGCGCCGAGCGCGATTCAAGCACCACTTACCGGGCATCTGGTCTTTAGCACACTCCACACCAACGATGCCCCAGGGGCCTACACCCGGCTCATTGAAATGGGAGTCGAACCCTACCTGGTAGCGAGCACCTTGCAGGGCATTCTTGCACAGCGGTTGCTGCGTGTGTTGTGCACACATTGCAAACAGGCAGCCAAGCCAAATCCCGACGATTTACCTCCCGACTTCCCCTTCGACGAGGCGGACAATATTTATCACGCGGTCGGATGCCGAGAGTGTCACGAAACGGGATACAGCGGACGTACCGGTATCTACGAACTACTGGCCACCGACCGTCGCATTCGCAAACTATGCACTGAACGCGCCGATGCAAATCAAATTCGCGAACATGCGATTGCTAGTGGCATGATGACACTGCGACAATGTGGCTGGCTCAAGGTGCTTGAGGGCGTAACTAGTGTCGACGAAGTGATGCGGGTTACGGCGGGTGATGACCTCTAAACGACTGAGGAACAGCGGGCGATGATAGAGTTTGCCCCAACACCGCATCGTGAAAGCTTCCTACACCTATTCCAGAAAATGAAAATCGAAGATGCCCAAATTCAACTACGTTGCCTGTGAAGCCTCCGGTCAGGAAGTGACCGGCACGCTGGAAGCTCCCAGCCGGGGTGGCGTATTGAATTTGTTGGCCAATCAACACCTGTTTCCAGTGAGTGTTGTGCCTGTCGAGTCGGCGACAGAGCAAAGCCGTTGGGCTCGACGGCGGGTTAGCAGCAAGCATCTCACGATGTTTTACAGACAGTTGGCCGACTTACTTCGCAGCGGAGTTCCGTTGTTGCGATCGTTGGAGTTGCTGGAGCGACTAACATCGAGTGCCACGCTCAATCGCGTCGTACTGCAGGTGCGAGAAGAGGTGGCTGAGGGTACTCGCCTAGCCGAAGCACTTGGCCAACACCCTTACGTGTTTAGTCACTTGGCGGTCAACATGGTGCGGGCAGGCGAAGAAGGAAGTTTTTTGGAGGACGTGCTGAAACGGATTTCGATCTTTACAGAGCACCAGCAGGATTTGAAAAACCGCGTCTATGGTGCGATGATCTACCCCATTTTTCTGATGACGATGATCTCGCTCATTGTGGTTGGCATGTTGGTGTTCTTCGTTCCTAATTTTCAACCACTTCTCGACCGCTTGAGTGAACAAGGCGAATTGCCGTGGCCAACAATTACGTTGTTGGGCTTCAGTGATTTCACACACAATTACTGGCCACTGGCTCTGGTCGCCCTCGTGGTGACGGGGCTGTCACTTTCTAAATGGATTCAAAGCGAATCGGGACGCAGTCAGATCGACGCCTTGATGATTCGAGGTTTCGGCATTGGCCCCGTGGTGAGGAGCCTTGCCATCGCGAGGTTTTGTAGGATTCTTGGTACGCTGTTGGGCAACGGCGTGCCGATCCTGCGGTCGCTCTCCATCGCCAAGGAGGCCACCGCGAATTCGGTGCTCAGCAGTGCCATCGGCGCAGCTGCTGAAAATATCTCCGAGGGGAAATCGTTGGCAGGACCCTTGGGAGCAAGTCGGCAGTTTCCAGAAGAAATTGTCGAGATGATTGCCGTCGGCGAAGAAGCCAATAACTTGGAGCAAGTGTTAATCGACATTGCCGACTCCATGGAAAGACGTACCAAGCAACTGCTCGATATTTTTGTCCGCATGTTAGAGCCCATCCTGCTAACCGGCATCGCCGGGGTGGTGCTGTTTGTCGTAGCCGCCCTGCTGTTGCCCATCATGCAGACCGCAAGTATTTTTTAATTATGATAATGAAAGGTGAGAATCAAATGCAATCTACATCCACTAAGCGCCGCCAGCCGCAGCCCACTGGGTTTACGCTGATGGAAGTTCTGCTGGTGCTTGTCATTCTCGGTGTCATCGCGGCGCTGGTTGTTCCACGTCTGACCGGCTCGCAAGAACGTGCCCTGGTAATGGCGACACAGAACGGAATGAAAGCGCTTGAAGCCAAGCTGGAACTCTACGCCGTCGAACACATGGCGAACTATCCAGAGAATTTGCAGATGCTGTTAGAGCCGGTCGACACCGATGGCCAGGCCATGAAGCCGTACGAAACCGAATTCCCGAAAGATGCGTGGGAGCAGCCACTGAATTATGAATTGACGTTCGACGCCAATGCGGCCGGTGCGGCCGTGCTGCGTATTTGGTCCAACGGTCCTAACCGACAGAACGACAAAGGATCGGGCGACGATATCAACAACTGGGACGATGGCGATAAAAAATGAGAACGCAAGTTGGCTACACCTTGTTGGAAGTCTTGCTGGTTCTCACACTGCTGCTTATGCTGGGTTCGATTGCCGCATCGAGTTTGGAAGGTGTGCTAGAACGTCACCAACTGCGCGACGTTGCCGAAAGCGTACGGCAACATCTAGACCGAGGTCGGTTGCGATCGGCTGAAACCGGTTTGATTTACCAATTCTCTGCTGAAAATGGTGGCAGAAACTTCACGCTTGCGCCGTTAGATTCGATCGATACCGATGCATCGACTGCTACTCAGGTCGCTCTTCAGTTGCCTTCCTCCGTTCGATTCGAACAGGTGGAGATCCCCGGTCTTGTCGATCCTTCTGCTGCAAGTGATGCTAGTCAGTTGGGTGTCGTTTGGTGCACACCGATATTATTCTTTCCCGACGGCACCTCTTCGGGAGGTGCGATCGACCTGGTGGATGAAGAAAATCGCTTTGCCCGACTGAAAGTGCGAGATTTAACCGCCGCCTGTGCGGTAAGTGAACCGCAACGGAGGCCGATGCCATGAGCCGGACCTGTGGTCACCGTCATGCTTTCACCTTGTACGAAGTTGTCCTAGCGGTCGCGATTTTGCTAGGTGCGATGGCGGTTATGAGTAATTTAATCGCAACCGGAAGTCGTGCCGCCACGCAATCGCAACTGCAGACGCATGCGATACTGCTCTGTCAGTCGAAGCTCTCTGAGGTGATTGCTGGCGTCGAACCATTGGCATCAGTACAAAACGCACCGTTCGACTCCACCTCTGCTGACTGGGTGTGGAGTCTCGACGTGGTTCCTGGACCGCTGGAGAGTTTGCTTGAACTCCACATTCGTGTAACACTCCCTGGCGAAGGTTCGACTCCGCGCGCCCAAGCCACGTTGATGCGTTGGATGCGGGATCCCCAGCTATTTGAAGTGGAGGACGAGACGCTCACTGCCGATAGTCAAGCCACTGCTCAGCCTGGAGCTTAAGCGGATGCTGCTGTCGTTTAACCATCTGAACTGCGAACGCAATTGCCTACAACGAAGGGCTCGTTCTCTACAGAGTGGCTTCACTCTGATAGAGATTCTGCTGGCGGCAGGGCTTTCTCTGGTGTTGATGGTCGCCGTCTTGTCGGCAGTTACCATCTATCGCGATGTCTCTGTGGCGGGTAGGGAGCGTGTTGAGCAGGCCCAACTTGCCCGTGCCATCTTCCGCCGAATGGAACTCGACATCCGTAGCACTTCTCCGCTGCAAGAAGCCATCGAAGAAGAAACAGAAGAATCTAATACAGAAGAGTCAGCAGAGGTTACGGTCGTCGATACGGTGGAGTCGATTGCCGGGCAAAGCGGCGGAGTTTTTGGCGATGCATCAACTTTGATAGTGCACACGAATCAACCGCAACGGCCTAGTGTTACAGTTGCCAGTGCGACCGGCGGTTTCGTTGCCCTGGCAGAGAGCGACTTGAAGTCGATCGCTTACTTTCTCGCCGAGCCTGGAGGCGGCGGGCTACCGGGCATCGCTGGTGATCTGTTGGCTGCCAGCGGACAATCAGTACCCGCTTTGGCACGCTTGGAGGGACAACGCTTGACGCTTGCATACGCCGAAGCGATGGTTGATGTTGACACCCTTGCCGGCATGGTGAAAGTGATGGCCAATGAAATAGCATTAATCCAATTCCGATACTTCGACGGACTCAGTTGGTACGACGTTTGGGACAGCGCTACGATGGAGCGAGTCCCCAGCGCCATCGAGATCACGCTTGCATTCCGCGACCCCAACAGCACGCCCTCTACTCTTGGCCAACCAGATGCAGAAATAACAAACTCTCGAATCTACCGTCATGTCATCGCGCTGCCGATTGCCCAGCCGGCAACATCGACCAGCTCCGCCACACTTTTCGAGTTTTGAGATGACGACAAACAAAAATATTATTGTTCATCCATCTGAAGCCAACGGGCTGAAATCGCCGCGTCGAGGGGTGGCGTTGGCGCTCGTCTTGTTGGTCGTAATGCTGCTAGCTTTCGCTGGCTACAGTTTCACCGCTTTTATGTTGACCGAGGCAGCGACAACCAACATGTACCAGCGCGATGCCCAGGCCCGTGCCTGTGCAGATTCGGGCATTGAATTCGTAGCCGCACTAGTAGGCGAGGTCGCCGAGGGAGCCACGCTACCGAATCTGTACAACAACCCCCAGTTATTTCAGGGAATGTTGCTGCAAGATTCACCGATACCGCGCGGTCGGCTGATGGTGAGCATTGTGGCGCCGGTTGAAAATGATGTCAGTGGCAGCAGCATACGCTTCGGGCTTGTCGATGAATCGAGCAAACTGAATGTGAACGCTCTGCTACGGAAGAATCTCGACGACGATCAACTCCGAGATTCGCTGCTCGCCTTTCCAAATATGACCATCGAAATTGCCGATGCCATTCTCGACTGGATTGACGACGACGACGAGCCACGTACGTACGGTGCAGAAAACGAATACTACGGTACGCTCGATCCACCTTACGAAACCAAGAACGCCTCATTGGAATCGCTCGACGAACTGCTGCTTGTGCGCGGAGTGACAGCCCAATTGTTGTTCGGAGAAGATGTGAATCGAAATGGTCTGTTGGACGCCAATGAAAACGATGGCGAGCTCACTGCACCGCTAGATATACCCGACGGCGAGCTAGATAGGGGCTGGAATGCCTTGTTGACGACAGCCAGCCGCGAAGCCAATTTGCGCAGCGATGGCACGCCCCGCATCAACGTCAACCAGGAAGATCTGGTCGCGCTGTATGACGAACTACTGGGCGAATTTGACGAAGAGACGGCGCTATTCGTAACAGCGATGCGCATTAGTTCATCGACGGGAGGCAACGAAGATGACCCTTCTCTTCCACCTCGTGCTGGAGAGCAGGGACCAGCAGCCCCATCGAGCAGCGGCGGTTTCGGCACCAGCGTCTCGCGCGGCGGATTAGCCCTTTCCTCAGGAGGACAAACACAAATCAACTCCCTCTACGATTTAGTGGGTGCTACGGTCTCTGCTGAAATCAACGACCAAACCGAAGAGCTCACCAGTCCGTGGCCCGACGATCCGTCCAGCCTACGTGAGAGTCTTCCCCTCTTGCTCGACACCCTTACAACGACAGACGAGGAATTTATCGAGGGGCGAGTAAATCTTTCTCAGGCGCCACTGGATGTGCTACTGGCGATTCCTGATATCGACGAAGAACTCGCCAATGCCATCTTAGGTGCCCAAGTCGCGATGGGCGGTGCTGCCATCGAGAGCGATCCACTACGCACAACCGGCGCTTGGCTACTGGTTGAAGGGCATGTCGACTTGGAAACTATGCGAACCTTAGAGCCACTGGTCGGTGGCAATGGCGACTTGTACCGCGTGCAGGTTTTGGCCCATTTCGAAGCTGGCGGACCTGCCACTAGACTCGAGGCTACCATCGATGCCACACAGCAACCTCCTCGAATCGTGTCGGTTCGCGACCTGACCGTCCTCGGCTGGGGATACTCTACGAGCCAAATTTTACAACCGACCGATGCATTTCGATTACAATGACAGTAACGACCACGCTCACACTTTTTTAAGATACCTTCACATGCCGGATTACCTATCTATCGATTGGCAAAGCGAGCGCATCTCCTGCGTGGAGGGGACTGCAACGGTCGCCGGCGCAAAAATTCGCCACTGCTTTCAGCTGCAGTGGCCAGACAACATCAATCCGGCCATCGATGCAGCGCAAGCGGGCCAATGGTTGGCAGAGGAATTCTCTCGCCGAGGTGTTCGTACGCGCAACGTTCTCGTCTCATTGCCCCGTCAAGAGATCATGGTTCGCAGTTTGTCGGTGCCCAATGTGGCCGACGCTCAGCTTCCAGATCTCGTTCAACTGCAAGCGGAAACAATCGCAGCTTCGTCGCTAGACGATCAAACCCTCGACTTCCTTTCAATACCGGTCCCAGCCGATGCCACCAGCCGGCAGGTATTGATAGTTACGATAGCTAACCAAAAGCTCGACCAGATCCGCCAAGTCGTTGAATCGACCGGCCTCGTGTTGGCACAAGTGGGAATCAGTGCCATCGCCACAGCCGAACTGGTCGCCCGGTCCAAACATCAAGGCGGCACAGGCGAACACGATATGACACTCGTCGTCGCTCAGCACGAGGGCCGGTTGGAAATCTCGTTAATGCGAGACAACCATCTGTTGTTCATGCACGCGTCGCAAATTGCCAGTGAGAAAAAACGCTCCAGTAGCCGGGCGGCGTGGGCAGAAATTCGCCGTGCGTTAGGTGCTGCTTCGCGAATCGATGCCGAATCCTCCGTCGCCCATGCTTGGCTGATTGGGTTGGGGCCCGATGCGTCGCTTGCCCGCATGCTGGAAGAGCAGCTCTCGTGTGCCATCTCGCTTTACGACTTGAAAGTCGACGCCCCGATCAAATTCGCATGTGCCGCGGAAGCTGTCGACGAAGGTTTCTATGCCGGTGCCTTGGGCATGTTATTGGCTGCCGGTGAAACGGTAGTAGAATCCATCGATTTTCTTCAACCCAGGCGTGCTCCAGAGCAAATCGACCACGGCAAACGCAGGAGGCTGGCCATTGCCTGCTGCACGCTTGTCGCGGTCGTTTTGGCTTACGGAGTAACGCATTGGCGCGTTGCCGGGCTCGACGTTTCGATCGATGCCAAGCAGACAGACGTCACGCGGATGTCGACGACCATCGACGCTGGCCAACCCTTGTTAAAAGCAGCCAGTTCGGTAGCAGCTTGGGAGAATCATGTCGTCGATTGGTTGCAATTTATTTCCGCCATCAACGATATCCTGCCTGGGACCGATCGAATTTACCTCAGCGATTGTCATTTCAAGATCCTTCCTGTCCAGTCCAAGACGCAAGTGCAAGCGACCGGCCATGCCAAATCGCGTCGCGATGTGGAAGAACTGTATCAACGGCTTGCGACAAAAGATGTTCAAGTGCGGCCCCATGAAATTAACCGTACTGAAGACGATGGTGACTACCCTTTTTCCTTTCAACTGGACGTAATCGCTCCGCTCCGCTTGGCGCCTCAGTCGGTGCAGTAAAGTCAAAGGATGAAACCATGTTGATCAACTATTCCATTGACTCTTAATCAATTTTTGAACCCAAAATGCAGCGACGCGAAAAAATACTGCTGATTGCCGCTTGTGGAGCAATCCTCATCTGGATTGGGCTTCCGATGGTCGAGCGCATCTTCGTTACTCCGATTGCTCAACGTCAAGCGACGTTGTCTGCGCTCGGCGAAGAAATTATCGAGAAGACCAACGAGGTGGTACAGATAAAGAAAGCGGGGGTATCGCTCAAGCAATGGCGCCAGCGATCATTGCCGCCCGTACCGCTCGACGCACAACGACTCTATCAGGCTTGGTTAACCGATCTGGCACAGCTTGCCGGTTTCAGCGATCTACGCGTTACGCCGGGTCGACGCATCGAAAATGCCTCCATCTACACCGGCTCACTGGTCACCCTGGAAGGAAAAGGAACTCTGGCCCAACTCAGTGACTTTCTACAAAAGTTTTATCACTCTGATCTGCTCCATCGTGTCGTCTCGCTAAACATCGATTCACCAGCCGTTACGGGAGATCCGCAATTGGAATTCACCCTCATTGCCGAGGGCGTTTCCCTGGCCGGCACGCCGCCGAGGGAACACCTGTTTCCCCAGACGACACTCAAAACCGACTTTCGATCTACCACCGTTGGTGAAACTGGCGAGCAAACTGGCGAGCTCATTATCGAAATCGACAACGCTAAACTTTTCCCTGCCGGAAGTGAATTCCGTATCCGCCTGAACGATGAGTTTCTACACGTCATCAAGTCCAAAGGAACAGAGTGGACCGTCCGAGGTGAAAGCGACCGATTCCGACCCACAGAACACAAGGCCGGCGACGTTGTCGAACTAGCACTCTTGCGACCAGACGATGAAAATCGCTCGACCGAGAATTTGCAGCAGCTTGTCGAAAATAGCCCGTTCGTAAAACCCAAGGTTGTTGTCGCCATACGCACGCCGCCGCCATCCACACCACCAGCACCGAGCCCACAACCGGTCGATCGCACCGCCGAAGAAACCTATCTAGGGGCATCAATCCGCAAGGATGGCGAACCAGAAGCGTGGCTCTACCGAAATGGAACACGAACGACAGTTCTACACCGCAATTCGGAAATCGCCGTGGGAGACGTCAAAGCCGTAGTGAAAGATATTCACTCCGACTACGTGGTTCTCGAATCAAACGAAAAACTATGGAGGTTGCGGATCGGTCGAAATCTCAAATCTCTCGAAGAGATTGCCACGAGCCAAACTCCGTCTGATCCAGGCCGTTGAACAACCTGATTGCCTGCCAGCATTGCTAGCTTGCTGGCCTGAAAGGTCAATCTGCGCTGGAAAATTCTGCCTTATTTAGTCCATTCGACCGGTAATCTCCAGTCCGTAGTAGTTTATTCCGATAAAGAAGACTGTGCGGAACACCACGACTTTGTGGTGAAGCTGTGTAGAAACCTAAAATCGATTGAACAGAGTCAGCAACCCATGAGAACTCGGAAATCAATTCGAAGTGCGCCGCATTCTTGGCAGACAATCTGCTGGCGATTGCTGCTCATTCTTACCGTAATGCAAGGCCAACTCGGACCGGGATTCTACCAAAACAGCAGTGCTGCAAGGGCGGCTGAACCACTCCTCGCCAGCACAAACCAAGCTAGCGAGCCAATGGTCCGGCTGAGTTTTTTCAATGCCAGTT
>JBDOMT010000446.1:9076-13126 GCA_039831705.1 Pirellulales bacterium
ACAGAGTCGGAACTGGTGCTGACCGTTGCTCCGAAGAGTCGTTTTTCAAGGTCCGATCGTCGTCGATATTCCCGAACCGAGGCCGTTAAAATCCTCAACACTGAACTCGAGCCGCAAGGATTTCGAATCTTAGAAAAGGGCCGACATCTGGTCGTAATCCATCTAGAAACTGCCCGTGCAAAATACCGCCGGCCAATCGTTTCATCCTCTACAAGAACTACGCAGGCATTTGCCACAGCACCGCTGAACCAAATTCAACCACGCGACACGGCAGTCCTTCCCGCTCACCATTGGCAAAATGGAAAGCTTCTCACTTCAGCGCAGGGCACCATTGTACAAGCGACGGCTGAACGCGGCACGTCAATACACCCGAGTAACCGAACGAACCAATCGTCGCCAACTCCTCAAAGAAATCCCCTCACGATTGCCACCGTTGCCGCTCCTCGCTTGGGCGTCGATGCAGTCATTCGCGTTATTTATGATGGTGTCCAGGATCGGGCCGAATTCATTCCATCAGGCCCGCGAAATCTGCCCTCCCTACGAATCTATCGCAGCAATGACATTTCGCTTGCAAGTCACCAATCGCCTGCTGCTCCAGGCAAACAAGCAACACAAAACGAAAACAACCTGGAATTTACCATCGGCATCGATCGTCAGCGGCAGGAACTTGTTGTCGAGGCACCTAGCAACCAGCAGCAAGCCGTCGCCAAGTTGGTACAGAAGGTAGATGCTTCAGATAGTCAACTAGGCAATGCTGTTCGATTCGTATCAAGTCCCAAAGATCCAACCCGCATCGCGCAACAACTGAAGCCGACTATTGGACGCATGGTGGCGCAAAACCAGCAGCAACAACCGGTCGCGGACAACCAACAGCCGCGTACTCCGGGGCCCGTTCCGCCTCCGTTGCCTGGGCCACCACAGCCCCCAACAGCTACTGCAGCAACCGACCAAGACCAACCAGCCAATGAAGCAGTGCCTGGCGGCACCGAACAGGCACCACGCGAATCCGATCAGCCGATAATTCGTCTGGAAGGACTCCGCGGACCTGTCGCGATTAACGATGTGCCGGGAATCGGACTGGTCGTCACGGGCAACCGAGACGATGTCGAGGCAGTGGTTGGAATCATCCGTGAATTAGAACGCGTAACGACTGCCGCCGAAGCAGATATTCAACTGCTAACGCTTCGCGACGTCAATTCGCAAGCGCTGGCAAATTTGCTTAACAATGTTTATGAAGAGCTCACCTCTCTCCGATCGATCGGCGGTTCTCAAGACTCCAGAGTCTCGATCATTCCCATCGTCAAGCCGAACGCGATTCTCATTTTGGCTAGCACAGACGATTTGGCGTCGATCATCGACCTTGCGGTCGAGCTCGACCAACCTATCGATCCAAAAAAACAATTCGAAGTCTTCTCACTCAAAAGTGCCGTCGCTACTGCGGTCGTCGAAACGCTTGACTTGGTCTATGCACTTGAAGAGGACAGCGATCAAAGTGGTTTGAGCAGCCGAGTTCGCGCCGTCGCCGATGTCCGTACCAATTCAATCATCGTCCAAGCTGCACCCCGCGACCTGGAAGAGGTTGCGGCATTGGTAGCCAAAATCGACCGCGATTCCTCAGGAGCCGTCAATCGGATGCGCGTTTTTCCGTTGAAAAACGCCATTGCTGACGAACTGGTCGAAGTCATTTCTGGTGCAATTAATTCAGTTCTGAATCCTCCGGCACCTACTGGTCAAACGGGTGGATTTGGTGGCGGTGGACAACAGGGGGCCGCCGAGCTGCAGGAAGCCAAGTCGGTCGTACTCGAACTGCTGGTTAACGACGTCGCTGCCAATCGAGTCCTGCGTTCGGGTTTGCTGGCCGACATCCGCGTCACCGCCGACCCGCGTGTCAACAGCCTAATTGTTACCGCTTCCAAGTCGAGCATGCCGTTGATAGCCGAACTCATTCGCCGGCTCGACGAACCGACATCAACCATTGCCGAAGTCAAGATCTTTACGCTTTCCAACAGCGATGCCTCCAGCATGGTGCTGCTGCTTGAATCGCTCTTCCTACCGGAAGACGCGGATGGTCCGCAAGGGATTCAGGTTGCTGGTGCGGGCGATGTCAGCAGCGGATTGGTTCCGTTGCGACTAGCCGTGGACGTTCGAACGAACAGCATCATTGCCACTGGCGGCGCCGAGGCCTTGCGAGTGGTAGACGCCATCATGCTGCGTCTCGACGCGACCGACATCCGTAAGCGAAAAAACACCGTCGTCAAACTCAAAAACAGTCCTGCTGAGGGCGTTGCCGAGGCGCTCAATGCTTTTCTGCAATCGCAGCGCGACTTGGCACAGATTGACCCTGAATTGGTGAGCAATGTCGAGCTGCTTGAGCAGGAAATCATTGTTGTCCCCGAATTAGTCAGCAATAGTTTGCTCATCAGCGCAACACCTCGCCACTTCGACGAAATTATCGAAATTGTAAACCGACTCGACGAAGCACCTGCCCAGGTCATCATCCAGGTATTGATTGTAGAAGTGCTGCTGGAGAACGCCGACGAATTCGGCGTCGAACTAGGTTTTCAGGATTCGCTTCTATTCGATCGCAGTCTTACCAATCCAGAAAACTTCCTTACCATAACCGAAACCGATTCCGTACCTGCCACTGGTATTGCCGTCACAACGCAGCGGATCGTCAGCCAGGAACTCCTGCCCGGTTTCAATTTCAATAACCAGACTTTAGGAAATAACCTATCCGCAGGCGGAAGCAAGATAGGTACGCAGGGATTGAGTAATTTCTCGCTCGGGCGAGTCAACGGCGACCTCGGGTTCGGCGGCCTAGTGCTGTCGGCCAGTTCGTCGTCTGTAAGTATGCTGATTCGGGCATTAGCTTCACGACGCAAGGTGCAAATCCTTAGCCGACCGCAAATTCGCACCGTCGATAACCAGTTGGCACAAATTCAACAAGGGCAACAAGTGCCCGTGGTGGCCGGAGCGACGACCAACGCATTGGGTGGCATTACACCTGTGCTAGGAACGCCTCAACAGGTTGGCATCATCCTCCAGGTCACACCACGAATAACGCCTGATGGCATGATCGTGATGGAAACCATTGCCAACAAAAGTGCCATCGCCGGAGTCGGAGTCCCAATCCTTACCGATCCCACCACCGGTGCCGTCGTCGAGTCCCCCATCTTCGACCTCACAGAAGCGCGGTCCACAGTCTCTGTCCAAGATGGACAAACAATCGTACTGGGTGGAATGATTACCAGCAGCGACGAATCGATCGAGCGCAAAGTCCCAATCTTGGGCGATGTTCCTCTGATTAAGCATGCCTTTCGCTACGATTCCGTCTCCAGCCGCCGGACCGAACTGTTGATCTTCATGACACCGCGGATCATTCACAACAGTTACGAGAACGAGTTAGTCAAACAGGTTGAATCCGAGCGAGTCCACTTCTCAGAAGAAGAAGCCGAGGCAATTCATGGCCCGCTGTTCAGTGTACCGGCTTGTGAGATTCTCGAAGAAGAATTTCCCTCAGGTTCAGCGCAACCTGACCTTTTCGAAAAGCTGCCGCCCTTGAGCCAGTAGGATCATCATATCGGCAAGACCATTCGATCAGGATCAACCTGGCATTAAAACTCCGAAATAGCTCCTTTGTCCTCGTCTACAAAAGAGGGTAGCCCATCATTTATTTCGTAATAGTCTCCTTTTTGCGACAACCAGATATGACCTGTCCTTCCCAAAAACTCCATCCGCGTTATCATACAACGACTTACGACGTTTGGTAAAATCGTTAACTTACATCAGGACAACCGGTTCCGAAGACCAGGGAAGAGCCGAAGATCGGACTTCTGCGGCTGGTATGAGGACGCTGCCCAGCCAACCCTTTGCTCATACTGACACATCCGGAGTAGGATTGCTCATTTGATAATTGCAGGAGCAGTGAGGCTCCTCCGGCAGAGCCGGAGGCTTCCATTGTGAACCGCTCAAAGCGGTAGCTTAGTTGGTAAGGTTATTGGTAATTCTAAAACATACGACGTTGGTCACTTTTCTGGTCGTTCTTTTCCT
>JBDOMT010000002.1:0-13123 GCA_039831705.1 Pirellulales bacterium
CTGCGCGGCTATTATGCCCGCTTTGCCCGGTATCGAAGTACGCTTCCGTAGCCTAGTTCTACTGAAGTGATCGCCTGAAGACGAGGGTTTTTAGATCCCCGTAGGAGACAATAACTGGGAAAAGAGTAGTACCAGTTATTATTGGACACCCCAATAGAAACCCAGGCTTACAAAAACCTCACGGTTACATCTTTAAAACCACGAAGGAAAAATGGATGACCATCTTGCAATACACGGTGAGACAAGAAACGCTTGACTACTTAACAAATTGTAAAAAGTTCCTGGTTGCACCTGTCTTCGTGCTCTTCGTGTCCTTCGTGGTGATTATTCGCTGGTAAAAAGTTATTGGGGGATGGGTGGCCAAAATAGCGTCGACTTACCGTTGCAAGGTCCAATTTGCCACCATGAAAATCTGCAAAAGTCGAACTTAGTCTTTGTTACGTCACGAGTTCGGCAAATTGGTCCACCGAGTCGACCATGGCGTGGACGCCATGAGATGCCATCTGCTGCAGTGACGCAGTATCTTTAAACCCTGATCCAGTGATAAGGCAAACAATTCTGGAATATTGGGAAATTTCTCCACTCTGGATAGCGTTCACAGCTCCGGCAAGTGACACAGCTCCAGCCGGTTCGCAGAAAACGCCTTCTTCATGCGCCAACCGTTGTTGCATGAGGTAGGCCTGTTGATCGTCGATCAGATAGCCGGTTCCACCGGAGGAGCGGCATTCTTTCAAGGTGTCATGGCCATCGATGATGTTAGCGACTTGCAGCCCACTTAAAGAGGTGGTGCACTTGCAAGGCCGTGCCCGATCGGCCCCTTCGCGTAAAGGGCCAGCGACCGTGTTGTTGCCAATAGGCTGTACACAGTGTACTGCCGGCTGCAGTTGCGTTGATATAAAGCCTCGAGCAATCGCCAAGGTCAAGCCTCCTCCTGCAGTAGGACTAAAGACATGATCCAACCCGCCTGGAAGTTGTTCGCACAGTTCTCGACTAATGGTCTCAACACCATTCATTCCCAGAGGGCAATATTTAAAAGCGCTAATTTGCACACTTGTCCGCAGAGTTTCGGCAAGCTGTTGAAGATCTGACATAATTCGCTGAGTCTTGTCAGCATCGGTTCCAAAATGGCGTATTGGAACCAGTTCCGCCCCGTAGGCGAGCATCTGCTGCAGCTTTCCCTGTGGTGCGGACTCTACGATTGCTAAGACACAACGCAATCCGGCGGCAGCGCTATAGGCAGCCATGGCAGCTCCCGCATTGCCACTGGACGTTCCCAGGCACACGGGGGCATCGGCGGCGCATAATCCAGAGATTGCGCATGCCGCATATCGATCTTTGTACGAGCCGGTAGGATTGGAGGACTCAATCTTGAAATAAAGATGGTCGATGCCCAGTGCAGGGCCAATACGCCTGGATCGAATGAGAGGCGTATCTCCCTCTCCCAGAGAGATTTGCCATTGCTTGGGAATGGGTGGCAGATGATCAGAAAATCGCCAGATACTCATGAGTTTTCCTGTGGTACTACTGACGGAAGGTTACCCTAAATCATAGGTAATGAGCCTTCTTTTTCAAGAATGACTGCCAGTGAATCACCTTGTTGAACTTGTGGATAAGTTCGCAGCACGATGACCGAACCAGATTGGGTTGCTACGATCTTCTCGCTCTGTCCGGTAAACGGATCGCTGAGAATGCCCAGCGTATTGCCTTGGTCAATCCGCCTGCCAAGTTGAACCGAGGCCTCAAACAACCCTGATTTCGGCGCCGGACAGCCTGTTTGCATGTGTCCTGACTCGGGCTGCCAGTCTTCGTGAGCTATTTGTCCTATCCCGGTGGCCTCTTTGCCATCAGGTGGGTGACCGTCGAGCATTCCAAATCGTTCCAGCACCTTACGGCAGCCAGCAACCAACGCGGTCACGCCACACGGATCACAGCGACCACTGCCTCGATACTCGACGTAGATTGCCGGCACTTGAGAATCTCGGGCAACCGAGAGCGAACGCCCATCCAACTTGTCCGAAGTGCCCCAGACCAGGGGCAGGCCAAAGGTGCATGCCATCTGCCGCTGAGTTGCTAAAACTCGCTCTGATGAAACCAGCATGTACCCAGCCAGCGGATAGACGTCCATCACAATGCCACCTGAATGCAGGTCGATGTAGAGGTCGGCGGATTGGATGAGACGGGTAAGCGCATCGGCAACTTGCTCCGTAGGACTTCCAACGGAATTTCCCGGGCAGGTACGTGCAAGGTCGAGTCCATCCTCGCCGCAGCGATTTCTTAGCTCAAAGGCCCGTTCGTTGACAACCGGAACAAGCGTCACGGTTCCGCAGCAGAGATCGGCCCCTTGGAGGCCTTGCATGAGACGCTGCACAGCTACCATGCCCTCAAACTCATCACCATGCACACCAGCCGTGATTAAAAGATGGGGACCCTTGGCTGAGCCTCGAATTACCGTTGTTTTCAGCTCGACCATGGAAATATGCAATGGGTGGTCCATTCCCAAAAAGGGCGAATACGAATCCTGTCTCTCAACTCTCAACGCTAGACTTTTTCACCGGAATCTGCATGTGAAGATCCTTAAAGCGAAATCCGCCATCGACGGGCAATATTGCGCCGGTTATGTAGTCGGCATTGTCGGAAGCCAGGAAAGCAACCGCTTTGCCAATGTCTTGAGGCGTACCGATGCGTCCCCACGGTAAATTTTTACCTTCTTGCTCAATTGTTTCCTGCCCAAATGCGGCAAGCTCACCTGGAGTGAGAATCCAGCCCGGTTCGACCGCATTGACGTTGATGCGATAGGGTGACAGTTCATTCGCCAGTGTGCATGCCATGTGCTGGAGTCCCGACTTTGCGGCACCATAGGCTACCGAACCGGCAAAATGCAACTCCGCATGAATGCTGGAAATGAAGACGATTTTTCCTCCCTCATTACGATCGACCATATGCCGTGCGACCAGTTGGCTCATGTGAAAGCCACTTGAGAGAGTGCCCGAAAGTGAGCGTTCAAAATCTTGTGGATCGAACTGAAGAAATTCACAGCGAATGCTCAGTGCCGGGTTGCTCACCAGAATGTCGATTTGGCCGACTGATTCAATTGCTTGATGCACCAGCGTTTCACAGCCATCGCGACTAAATACATCCGACTCGATCACAGTACAGCGTCGACCCATATTGCGTATTTCATCAGCCGTCATCGCAATGCCTGGACTTTCAGGTCGATCGTTGACCACAAGGTCGGCGCCACCACGGGCCAACTCTAACGCACAACCCTTGCCAATGCCTTGGCCGGCTCCGGTGACCAGGGCAATTTTATTCTCTAGAGTCATGATTTCCCTCCAAGCATGTCGTCCCCACTGAGCATGTCGTCATAATGTCCTGACGACTTTTCAAGCATGTCATGCAGTGCCATGAAATCGCCCCCGTGGGCCAAAAATCGCGCGCCCATGTCGTACAATTTTCGCATATGATCGACTGCGAATGCAGGACTCCCCCAAGATTTGTTGTGTCGCTTAGCGGCGGCGGCAACAATTTCCATGCCTTCGTCGGCTGATACGTTCGATGATTTCATGCGGTGTCTCATGCCCAGGTCTCCAGGTCCGACAAACATCGCGTCGACTCCTTGGATACTGGCAATGGCATCGGCATTTTCCACCGCCTCTTGAGTTTCGATCTGCACCACCAAAAACGTTTCCTGATTGGCCGCCACGACATACTCGTCCACATCGCCGAGATAGTAATTGGCATCGAAACCCGCACCGTCTAGTCCACGATCTCCGACTGGAGGGTATTTGACGGCTTCAACAAGCATGCGCGCTTTTTCCGGAGTTGAAACATGAGGAATCATCAGCCCTGTCGCACCGTCTTCGAGATATCGGTACAGGCGAGTTTTCTCTAATGTGGGAGGGCGCACCATACAATCAATGTCTGCCAAATGGCAGTGGGTCAGCAGCGTTTGCACTTCTTGGTCATTGATCAAGCGGTGCTCCAGGTCGAGCCAGATGCAATCAAAACCAAAATGGGCCGCATGGTGCACGTACGCAGGAATATGGTGGCCAAGTGCACACATCCGCACCGTCTCATTGGCGCGTAATTTTCGGAGAGTTTTACTGGATCTCAAAATGAAGACCTTTCGGTGCCAGTCTGGTGAATTTAAAACGGCCGTTCGTCTCAATCGAGCATCAGCCTAGGTGCGCTTAAACTATCCAGACGAGCCCTGCACGTCAACAAGCTATTCACTCAAAGGCACCGAATCATCGAGGCCACTTCTGTCTGGTGTGCACTCGCAGCTGCAGAACGACGCATGCCAACACCATCAGAACAACCGCTGACGGCTCAGGGATTGCACCCGCAGCCTGTGGATCAGCCTCCGTAGGGTTGCCAAAATTGGCGGCCCAAATGTCAAAGTCTGCTGCATCGATAAGGCCATTGCGGTTGAAATCAGCCCCCGTCCCAACGTCCATCGACGAATCGAATTCTCGTTGCCAGGCCAGAAAGTCATTGCCATCGGTGTCGCTATCCTGGTCGGCATCGCCTTTGGGAATGATACGAAATGTCCGCATCATCTCCTGATCTTCATGCTCCAGGATATGGCAATGCCAGACAAATTCGCCAGTGAATTGGTCGAAACGAACCATGATCCGTACAGTTTCAAACCGATCGACATTTACGGTATCTTCCCATCCCATTTCGTAATCTTCAAGTGGCACATCACTGCCATCACTGGCGGTCCGGTCGAGCACCTGAAAGGCATCCATGTGTAAATGCATGGGGTGTGGTTGGCCCGTCTGGTTGACAAACTCCCAAATTTCCATCTCCCCCTTCACTACAATTTCTGTGGTGTTATCGGTCCAACTTTTACCATCTAGCAACAACTTGGGGCGACCGTATTCATCGAATTCTCTCGTTAACTCCAAAGTGCGTACACGGACTGCATCTTCTTCTTGATAACGTTCGATGGTTGAAAGTTCCATTGGCAATTGACTCGTATCGGAACCATTGATGGCAACGACGTTAAACTGCATGATCTCGTCGGTCGTGCCTAACTGGGCTCTGGAGTCCGAGTTGCGAAGTAAGAGTGTATCACCAGGTGAAAATTGAGAAAAATCCACAACCACATCGGCCCGGTCTGCGGGGGCCAATGCCAGGTTGTTCCGTTGAGTACGGCTACTTAACAGGCCGCTGTCGGTTCCAATCTGGTAGAACAGGGGCGCAGTGTTTGTGGCAGCGCCCGGTTGTGGTTCCAACGATAAATCGTAGTACCGTGAGTTGGCACCGTTAAGTAGACGAAATCGATACTTTCGAGGTTCCACTTCCATGTAGGGCCACACCGTACCGTTGACCAGATTGGCATCTGCATAAAATCTTGACACTTGCGAAGCAGGGCTGGGAAAGTCATCTGGTAAACCGGTCAACGGATCTCCGACTCCAGGCGAGTTCGTGTCTCCCGGTCCGGCAGGATAAAATAGTTGACCATCGTCATAGAACGATCGATCTTGCAAAACCAGGGGCACTTCGTAGGCTCCTTCGGGCAGACCGAGTGATTGTTCTTCTTGGTCTCTTATCATGTAAAGACCCGCCATGCCCGCATAAACATTGAGCCTCGTGATACCCATGGCATGGTCATGATACCAGTTCATTGCTGCCCGCTGAGCGTTAGGGTAATCACTCATTAGGCTGTTGCCATCGGGCCCTCCCATGCCATTGCTGATTGCATTGGGATCGCCTGTGTACCATTGCTCTGGAAAGCCGTCACTTTGTTGATTGGTGACGGCACCGTGAACATGAGTAATGATACGTGATTGTGGAAATAGATCAGCCGCGCCATGCACCGTTGTGTCATAAGGTAAGATGTGGTCAAGGGGGAGACCCAAGTTGTCAACCAGGTCATTGGTCCAACGAACCTGGATAGGATTGTCCCGATCGACTTGTAACGTAGGACCTGGGAATGTGCCGTTGTAACCCCACAGCGTTGTCGCCGGCAAATCGCGGTGTAATTGTTGTTGAAATTGGCTCACAGCCACGTCGTAGGTGAGGATGCCGTCAATGGTTTCAGTTGGTATCAAAATGTTACCCAGCGGACTCACTAACGGATCGACATATTTGGCAAGCGTGCTGACATCGAGCACATTTTGTGCCCAACTGGTGGACATTTGAAAAACAAAAATGGTGACGGTCACTACCATCAACCTGCAATAAGATGCCCGTTTTTTTTGAGAGTTTGCCAAAATTTGTCCCCTGTTTCCGTTTGCCCATCACCGATGCCACAATTCATCAAAGGTAGCCCTGTCAAGGCGCCCTCTATCTAGCCTAATCTACCGCTGAATTGCTGGCTACCAAGAAGTGCTAACCTGAATACTTAAGAGACATTCAGATTAGGGTGTTTCAATAGCAGCTTGAACGGCCCGATCGGGCCGGAGGACGCGAAGCCATACGGGCTTTGAAGCAGGCCTGCCCGCCTCCTCGGCCTCGACAAAGATCATTCGATCTTGTGGCTCGACCCAGGGTTCGGCGGTCAAAAAGGCAATGCGCTGCGTTTCATCCTCTTGAAGCTGCATCCCCTTCAGACCGATGTTGTCAACATAAACCCCGTGCGGCGCATTGTAAGCGGAGTCTTGATCGCCAAATGATACGCGACCGGTGTAGCCATTGCGAATGGCTCGGACAATAAAAGTCGTCGTTGTGCCGGCGGTAATTTCAATGACGGGCAAGCCATCTTTTTGCGGTGGATTATCCTGATGAGGCGCCAATTCGACTTGCAGTTCACCTGCGGGCTTGAGTGTGAGCTTGCCAAAATCGTATGGCCACTTTCTTATTTCGCGGCCGTCCATTTGGGCCACCGCAATGAGCCTGGTTTGGCTCGCTATTTCTTCCGTAGGTGCAACGGCATCGGATTCCGCAAAGATCGTTCCATAAGCACGCAATTGGCCTGCTTGCACGATCAAAGGCGAGGTGGCCTTAAAGCCGGCAGGCAATCCTTCGAACTGAATTGCGATCGGCCCATCGAATCCATCGTCGCGCTTGATGGTGACACCAAACTTCATGCCAGTAGCAGCCATGACCTGGCCCTTTTCCTGCGCGATCGAGACGATGCCAAAATCAGGCTGAGGTGGTCGAACGACCAGTTCATAGGAGAAGTCACTACGGCCACTTCCGCGTACGTCCGCAACGCGTACCAAATATTCACCGTCTGCTGGAGTGATAAATGAGAGGTAGGAGTCGTCGCCATGTCGGCGCAAACTATCGTCATCGTTTTCATAGTTGATGGTAAAGGTGGGAAGCCCATTGGCTACAATGGAGGTGCCTGGCGAATTGGGTTCAACAACGTAACAGGTTTCATTCAAAGGATGTGTCAGTGGTGTTGTGCCAAAATAGGCATGCCGTTTGTCGAAATCGGGGTAAACATTGAACCCGGAATCGGGGCCACGTGGATAATGATAAAAGCGGACCACCTCGCCATTGCAGTACAGATATTGATTCAACCGCAGATCCTCCCAGTTGTGCAGTCGGTAGTCTCCCGTTTGATTCGAGTTTTTGCCACGAAAGGTGAAATAGGATTCGTAGGTTGCCTGGAGGACAACTCGGGGAATGGGATGACCTTCGGAATCGAGTATCTCCAAATGGCTATCGAGCTTTGATTCTTTACGTGCAGCCACCACTTCGAAAATCCACTGTTGGTCGGCCTGGCTGGCAAAACGAAATAAGTCTGCATCCAAACCGTTGTCGGCGGCAGGGCTATGAATGAGGCCCTTCACATGGACCGGTAGTTGAATAACCTGTGCCTGTTCGGGGGAGTCGTTCGGTTCTATTTCGATGAGTTGACTTGATACTCCAGTGGATACCCAGCCTGGGGCACTCGGTGGCCGTTTGTTATCGAGTTTGTTTTTTGCGTGCAGATCCTTAGGCAATGGATAACGCTCTAGAGAGCCATCCATTCGGCCCACAGCCACCAATCCACGGACAGAGGATATCGACAGAGCCTGCACCGGCGCAGGTTGCTCAGGCCAGGAATGAATTTGTTGAAAGTTCTCCGTTTCCCAGAGTTTTACGTTGCCATCTGCGCCCGCGGTAACCAACAGCCGACCGTCTTCGCTGAACCGTAGTAATTGCAATGCGCCTTCATGAGCGAAACGGGTAAAGAGTATCGGATTGTTCTTGGGTTGATCGGTTGAGATGAGTTGCCAGACACGGATACGACTGTCTTCGCCGCCCGCGACCAGAAATTTTCCGTTGGGACTGATGGCCGTTGTGTATTGTTCTTTGAGAGGTTCGCTACGCGTATCGAGCCTGATTCCTGACTCCACATGCCAGACCTTGACCGTGGCATCCGCGCTGGCACTGGCAAGTAAGGTTCCATCAGGCGAAAAAGACAGATCGTAAATAGCCCCATGGTGGCCGCCAAATTTACGGACGAGCCGTTTCGATTCGATGTCCCAAAGCAAGATCGCGCGATCGTAACCTGCAGTGGCTAGCAACCGGCCGTCGGGACTGGGGACGGCGGCGTAGAGTATGTCTTGATGGCCCTCCGAATCGGTTGGAAGAGTGGCATGGAGCGTCCCATCGTCCGCATTCCAAATTTTGGCTTCTCCGTAAAGCCCCGTGATCCCTGATGCGGTGATGACGAATTGTCCGTCCGCCGAATAACGTACCGATTGTACTTTGCCTTTATGAGGTAGAACGGGTTCAAGCAGCCGGGTGTCCTCGATCGATACGAATTCAACTTTGCCAAAACGTCCGATGGCGAGGGAATTGCCATGAGGGGAAAAAGCCAGGCAGGTGATGGCCGCAGAACCTTCAACCGGTGGGAGATGGGGTGTATTCAATTCATGACGCCGATGACCCTTGCCGGCAGGTCCTTTTGCTCCCGATTCAATCCAAGCTTCGAGTAACGCAATCTCCTCAGTCGTAGGCGCAGCTTCATCTTCAGGAGGCATCGCAGGCTCCAGTGTGCCACGGAGGACACCCAAGATACGGCTAGAGCTGGCATTGCCCGGAGTGACGATCGGCCCCGTGTCGCCGCCCTGCATCAGACTGGTAAAAGAGTCGAGTGCCAACTCGCCTTCCAAATCGTCTGCGTTGTGACAACCGGCGCAGTATTTGGTAAGAATTGGCCCGATATGATCTTCGTAATTGGGTGATTCCGCAGCGTGGCCTTCGCTAAACCCAAACAAAAGGCAGTAAGCCACCCACGTGAAACTATATTTTAGGTTGCAGGAGATCATCATATTCAATGTTGAAAAAGAAACTCGCGGCTGGTCATCACACTCCACAGTAAATCTTCAATCACCTCACGCCTGGTTTGTTTAGCTTCGTCACGGCCGGTATCTTCGTCTGCGGTTGCTGCGATCAGAACCTGTAGCAGCAATTTACGTTCTTGGTCCGTGGGCCGGCGTGCTAAGGCACGCATATAGACATCCTCAAGGATGTCCGCGTCCGCCAGGTTGTCTGCCAGATAATGGGCGACACGGCTTTTTTCATCACGTAGTTTTTCATTGATTGTCGTGCCATTGTTTAGGTGTAACACCTGTACCATATCCGGCACGTTACTCCGCTGACATTCGCATACAATGTCGCGTTCGTTGCGACCGAACATGGAAAGAAACTTGGATTGGACCGCCGAATCGTAGAGTTGTGTCGAACGCGTCCCGATTTCATATTCTTTGGTATCTTCCACATCAGCGCCGTCGTAACTGATTTTGACAAACGGAGTGGCAACGTCCGCCACTTGAGAAATAGCGTCCAATAAAACTTCCGCCATCAAACGCCTGGGATAGTAGTGGGCATAAAAGCGGCTGTCTTCATGGTTGCCTGGCAAAGACTGGCTTGAGCGTTGATAAGTTTCTGATTGAAGTATCAAACGCATGAGTCCTTTGAGATGGTAGTCCTGGTCGATCAGGTATTGGGCCAACGCCGACAATAATTCTTCGTTGCTTGCCGGGTTTGAAACTCTCAGGTCGTCGACCGACTCAACTAAGCCAACCCCTAGATATGCGTGCCAAACTCGATTGACGATGGACCGGGTAAAGTAGGGGTTGGAGGGCGACGTCAGCCAGTTGGCCAGGTGTTTGCGTCGATCGTTCGTGTCGTCAAAGAGCAGCGGTTCGCCGTCGAGTGGTGTCGGTGGCTGTGGACGTCCTATGCGTGGCTGCACCAATTCTCCCGTACTGCTCACAAAGAGAGTACGCTGGCCATCGCCACTTTTGGTTCCCTCCCAACCTTTGGCACGTACACGGGCAAAGAGATTGGCCATGGCGTAGTATTGGTCGTTGGTCCACTTTTCCAGCGGATGATTGTGACACTTCGCACAATTGATGGACAATCCAAGGAATGCCTGGGAAACATTCTCGGCCATTTCTTCTGGGCTTGAATGAATTGCAAAAAAATTCGTTGCACCGTTTTCTAAATTACTGCCCGAGGAGGTTACGAGTTCTCGAACCAGTACGTCCCAGCGAGTCCCCTTTTCGACATGGCCTCGAATCCACTGATAATAAGATTTTACCGCTGCCGGGCGGAGGAGTTTACCGTTGACCAGCAGCACATCGCTCCATCGGTAGGTCCAGTAGTCAACAAACTCTTTCCGCTCAAGCAAGGAGTTGATGAGCTGATCGCGATTGTCGGGGGATGTATCTGCTAGGAAAGCCGTCCCTTCTTCCGGTGTGGGCAATAGGCCAATCGTATCGAGAAAAACTCGTCGCAAGAAAGTTTCATCATTGCAGCGAGGCGACGGCACGAGATTCAGTTGGCGAAGTTTTTCGTTTACTTTTTCATCGACCAGATTGCGCACCTTGGCTGTCTGAAATACTTCGGCCGCCACTTGATGCGGGTAGGGAGAGGCTATGCTTGAAAGGCCGATGAGGCTGGAAAACCAGACCACAATGGCTCCTTCGCCACTACCCAGCACGGTCACTTGGCCTTCGGGGCTAACTTTGGCCACGGCCGCTTCGGTAGTAGTGTATTTTGCCCACGAGGTAACGTCACGGTTGCGGCCGTCCGAATAAAACGCACGGACTTCGAGTTGTTGGGTATCTTGGGTTTGCAACAGTACGTTTTTAGGCAGCACCTCAATCCGATCGAGCCGGGGATCGTCCGCTGTTGGTGGTTTAGCACCTGAGGAAATCCAACCGGCGAGAATCTGATAATCTTTTGAATGGGGGTCAAGTTTCAATCCGCCTTTATGAGCCAACATGCCGGTCGGTTTAGCGAGTAGCAAGCTTCGTCCCGGATCGCCCAATTCGACCCGTCTGCCCCGCGCATGCTGCATGATCGATCGGTAATCCCCTTCTGGGTCGTAGCCGTTCAGCGACAGTTTAAAGCCTCCTTTGCCGGCCAGCGCCCCATGGCATGAACCTGTGTTGCAGCCACTTTTGGAAAGCACCGGCAACACATGGCGTCGAAATTCCCAATTGTCAACCCAATTTGCTGACGGCTCGATTTCATCAACGTCAGCTTTCTCTGCCCCTGCGGAGATGGGTGCCAACGCTGACCAGATCGTTGCTGCAGCCAGACAGAAATGGAAGATAAATTTAAAACAGTTCATGGATCTCTCGATGGCCTGAATCTACCAGTGGGAAAGGACGTCCGCCCGGGCCTGGCAAGTGCGAATGGAAATCGAGCCCCAGACTGTGGAAAATAGTGGCCACAATGTCAGGCGGTTGTACGGGCCGGTCGGCGGGGACTGCTCCAATAGGGTCGCTGGCTCCCACCACACGGCCGCCCTGAACGCCACCACCGGCGAAGCAAACAGTAAAACATTGGGGCCAATGGTCCCGGCCTCCCGCAGGATTGACTTTTGGGGTTCGCCCAAATTCGGCCAGATTGGCGACCAACGTATCGTCAAGCAAGCCGCGCTGACTCAGATCTTCAATCAGGGCACTGTAGGCCTGATCGTAAAGTGGCGCCACGATGTTCTTCATGCCTTCAATCGAAGTAAACGGTTTCGATCCGTGAATGTCCCAAGTAATTTCATCAAAAACGGTCAGGAAAGTATTGATGGTAACGAACCGGACTCCTGCCTCAATGAGTCTGCGTGCCAGCAGGCAGCATTGGCCGAAACGAGTCATTCCATAGCGGTCGCGTACCGATTGTTTTTCTTTATTAAGATCGAATGCTTCGCGTGCCTTGGTGCTGGTCATCAAACGATAAGCTGAATGGAAGTTTTCGTCTAGCAATTTTGCATCGGCACTTTCCTCAAAGAGCTGTACTTGGTTGTCAACAATCTCTCGAAGACGCTTGCGACGCTGCAGTCGCGCAGTACCAATTTCGGGAGGGAGCAGTAAATCGGGAACTTTAAATTTTGCTTTTGAGGGATCCGCCATCAAGGCGAAGGGATCGTGAGATTTCCCTAAGAATCCACCCGCCTGTCCGTTGGGAAGATTGGCACCACCACGGCCCATCGGTTCGGGCAGCAAAACATGGGCCGGTAAATCGCCTCGGCGGCCTTGTAAATAGCTGGCCACCGCGCCCATGTGTGGAGTTTCAACCCCGCCGGTGAATTTGCGGCCCGTCTGCATCATTTGCCAACCAGCGTCGTGGACGGCTGCTGAAGTGTGATAGCAACTACGCACGAGTGAAAAACGGTCAGCAATTTTCGCATGTTGGGGGAGGATTTCCGAAACTTGGATATCAGGTGACACGGTGCTGATCGGCTTGAAGGGGCCTCGGATTTCGGCCGGCGCATCGGGCTTCATATCCAGCGTATCGAGCTGACTGGGAGCACCCAGATTGAAAATCAGAATGCAAGACCGTTGATCGCGATCGTTCACCACATTTCCGCGAGCTTTCGCGGCAAAGTATTGCGGCAGTGAAAAACCTAGCGAGGTCAATGCGCCCACCGACAAAAAATCTCGTCGACACATACCTTGGCAATTGCGGGAAACGCCTTTCCCTTCGAGATGTAGCATCTTGTTGCCCTTGTAATAGACGATTGGGCCTGGGGACCACATACAGTTCACTCCGCTATCGTAATCGAATTTTGGTTCTATGTCGAACTACTAAAAACTCGTAGGATAGGAGCCTTTGATAACCATCGCCCTCTGCCGTACCCATTGTTGGGACTTCGAACCATACTATGATTGTTGTATTATCCCCGGCTAAAACGCTTGACTTTGCGTCCACAACAGTCCTTGAAGAA
>JBDOMT010000526.1:0-13069 GCA_039831705.1 Pirellulales bacterium
CCTTGCTCATTGTAAATGCCATCCATGAAATGAGGTTCTGAAATCATAAAATACTCATTTCACTGCGCAAATCCTGTGCCAAACTGGCCAAAACTTACGTATAACTGACAGGTCAACAAGGCCACCCTCAACTCTCAACTCTCTCCGCCACTCTCAACTCTCTCCGCCACTCTTAACTCTCTCCGCCACTCTTAACTTGGCACTGCGTGCGCGTGGATTGCGTTTTAATTCCTCTTCCATGGGGCTCAGGGGGCGCTTGGTCAGTACTTGCAATCGGTCATCGTTGCGAAAGGCATGCTTGACAAGGCGGTCTTCCAGTGAATGGAAACTGATGATCGCCAGACGTCCACCTGGACGCAGGCAGTCAGGGATTCGGGCTAGCCCCACTTCTAACGATTCCAATTCTCCGTTGACCGCGATTCGCAGCGCTTGGAAGGTACGCGTGGCTGGGTCGATGTTGTGGCCTCGGCTGCGGGGCACACAGCGACGTACCAATTCGGCCAGTTCCTGGGCATTCTGGATCGGGCTGGCGCGGCGGGTGGAAATAATCTTCCGCGCAATTCGGCGGCTATAACGTTCTTCGCCATACTGATAAATGAGATCGGCTAAATGTTTTTCTCCCACCCGTTGCAACAATCGCCAGGCCGGTTCTCCGCGCGATGAGTCGAAGCGCAAATCGAGTGGACCGGAACTGTGGAAACTGAAGCCGCGTTGAGGATCGGCCAATTGATCGCTGGAAAGTCCCAAGTCGAGGACAACCCCATCCACCGTATCAATGTTCACCTGCTGGAGAATTTCGGGCAGGTTGCGATAGTTGCCCAATACCAATTCGAACGGCAGATCGGCCAAGGTCGCTTGTGCCTGGAGGGCCGTCTGCTCATCCAGATCGACACCAACAACACGGCCATGCGGGCCTACCCGCGCCGCAAGTGCGGTTGCGTGACCGCCACCGCCCAGGGTGCCATCGATCATTGTGGACCCTGGCTTGGGTTGGAGCCAGTGGACCACTTCATCGAGCATGACAGGCACATGACAGGTGGTGGGGAAGGTCATCATTGAGTTTTACGTTAACCACTTCAGTGAATTGGTCAGGTTTGACGAAACACGGGCTGTCCGACTATTCTATTCGCTCTGCCGACTTCAGGGAATAACCGGCTGCAACTATATGAATTCGATGTGAAACTATAAAATCGAAGAGACATTATGGAATCATGGATTGACTACGACTTGCCCAAGGAATTAATCGCTCAGCAGCCACTGACCAATCGGGCCGATGCACGGCTGATGGTAATCGATCGGCAGCGCGGTACCATCGCTCATCACCATATACGTGACTTGCCAAGGTTGCTGCGGGCAGAGGACCGAGTCGTTCTGAACGACACCAAGGTGCTCCCAGCCGGATTGCGTGGCGTGCGACAACGGACTGGCGGCCGCTGGCAAGGCTTGTACCTGGGTCAGATCGAGTCAATCGATGGCCAGGGCACCGATTGGAAGTTGGTGGGGAAAACACGTGGGCGGTTGCAGGAGCCGGAACCGATCATGCTGCTGGATCGGGATGGGCGGGAGGCAGTCCGACTCTGGCTGATTGAGCGGCTACCGGGAGGTCAATGGAGAGCTCATCCCGAGTGCGAGGAAGAGCCGTTGACACTTCTGGATGCGATTGGGCGCATACCTTTACCACCCTATATTCGCAGTGGCAGAATGGTCGATGCGGATGTGCAGAATTATCAAACCGTGTACGCCCAACGTCCAGGAGCGGTAGCGGCCCCCACTGCTGGCCTGCATTTCACCGAGGTTTTACTGCGCGAGCTGGAAAGTGCGGGAGTGCGATTTTCATCCGTCACTCTGCATGTGGGCATGGGAACGTTTCGCCCCATTACCGTGGAAGATCCAGCACAACACCCCATGCATTGCGAATGGGCCGAGATGACCAGCGCCACCGCTCAGGAACTGGCGGCCACACGGGCAGCGGGAGGCCGGATTATCGCCGTGGGAACCACCGTCACCAGAACCCTGGAAACCGACGCTGCCAGGCGGATTTCGTTGGCTGGCGTGCAAAGCACGACGTCTGGCGTGCAAAGCACGACGTCTGGCGTGCAAAGCACGACGTCTGGCGTGCAAAGCACGACGCCTGGCGTGCAAAGCACGACCGGTTGGTGCGGAGAAACCGATTTATTCATACGACCGCCCTATTCATTTCAAGCGATCGATGTGTTGCTAACTAATTTTCATTTTCCCCGCACCACCCTGTTGTTGTTGGTACAGGCATTTGGCGGCATTGAACTGATCCGCGAAGCCTACGAAGAAGCCATACGCGAAGAGTACCGTTTCTACAGCTACGGCGACGCAATGATGGTTGTGTAGGCCCGAGTCGCAATTTACTAGGCGCGAGCGGTTTATTTTGAACTTCTCAACTCGCGTCTCAAAACTACAAAAGGCCCTCCTCAACAAGGGATAAGGGGCAGTAATCTCTTGTAAATGAGGAGGGCCCTGAAAACTATTTCTACGGTATATTGATCTAAGGCAGCCTATTTTGGTGATGATCGGTACATCTGACTTCCATAAAAATATACCATGGCAACTTTATTCTCAATTCTCTATGCGTAATGATCGTCCATTTACAAGCTGGACTTTAGGCCGTAGTGGGCCTATTACCTCGATAAATCCTTCTCTACCAAGAGATAGCCTTTATCCGGTCAAACAATCTTGCATATGAAGCAGCGACTATGACCCCATCGCAGCAGTGATCTGACTGGAAGAATTGTTAAAACTGGTTGCTGTGCCGGTGCCCAGTAGTCGAATTGAGGCAATGCAAGCCATCACAATCATGGCCAACATTACAGCGTATTCTACTGCGGTTGGGCCGTCTTCACTGATTAGAAAGTTGATAATAAAGCGTTTCATGTTGCTACATTTGCCAAATAAAGTCGAGGGGAAAGACTGGTGACGTGTCCAAAGCACTGCGGAAAAGATTCGTTAAATTTCAACGGACGAGCAGATCTCTACAGAAAGCCTAGCTCCTTATGGCGCAGAAGCAAGTAAATGTGACGCCTATTGTTAAATGACTTCTCAGCTAACCCGCATATTGCATCAGCCGCCGAGCGTTAGCTCCGGGTTACTTCCAATTCGCATCATTACTTGATAAACCGGACGCTAACGGTCTGTTGATTTAATGCTCAATGGTAACAATCACATCAGCCGCAGGGCGTTAGCCCCCGGTTCCAACCTCAGAACATGCCACAAAACCGGGGGCTAACGCCCTGCGGCTGATTAAGTCAACAGGCCCTTAACGCGTGGCGGCTGATAAGACACACTGTTTTCCCAGATCACATGGCAATTTGTTATGATGAAAGGACTTTCAACGAATACTGGGCGATCCATGAAATATCCGGACTAGGACAATTGTAGGGCAACTGCGATCCGAGGGTCGGCAAGCGAAGTGGCTTTGAACTGCACTTCGGGAAAGGAGTGTTCGAGACTGCGCCCATGAGGTACCGCTACGGTGAAAGCGCCTGCAGCCGTGGCAGCCTGACAGCCGATTTGGCTATCTTCCAACACCATCATCCGTTCGCTGGCAAGCCCCAGTTTCTGAGCCGCTAACAAGTAAACATCCGGAGCCGGCTTGCCCTGATCGATGTCCTCCCCTGTCAGGACAAATTTAAAACGAGACGCCAGCGAAAATTGGCCCAGCACCAGATCGACAAATGAGCGTCCACTGCTGGTGGCAATCGCCTTGGGAATGGAAGCCTGTTCCATCGCATCCAACAGGTCAAGCAGACCAGGCATGGGAGCCAATCGTTGGGGCAGAACCTGAGCGAACTGAGCTGCAATTTCTTCGGCCAGTTGTTCGGTGGTATCTTCCAATTGATGCCAATCGATCATGATTTGAAGCGCTACACTCGATTTACGTCCCATCATGCGATCGCACAGAGCATCAGGAAAATCTTTTCCGCGACGAGCCAAAATTTCGCGATCGACTTCCTGGTAAAGCTGTTCGGTATTAAACATCAACCCATCCAGGTCAAATGTGACCGCCTGCAGGGGTTGTGGCGACTCAATATTATTTTGCATGGTTATTCTGCAGGAAATTGACCTCTGGCCTTAGTTTATGGATTTCATGACTCTCAACTCCAGACTCATAAACCACATACGTGTCATTTGCATAGACGATGGGCAATTGAAGAGGTGGTTGAGGGATCGTGATCACGTAATCCGCCTGGTAACGCAATGCTAATTCACGAATTCGCTCGGTGCCTTGGATAGCCAACGACCGGAAGGGTTTTTGTTGAGCCAGTCGTGTCACCTGCGAACCATAAAATATGTCGGTGTAGCGATTTCTCCAAGCGACGATGTTGGCAGCATCTTGTGGGATGTCTTTCCAATTGACTACGTCACTGCGCTGTGCGTGCCATTTGAAAGTTTGTCCGCCCCGTGGCACCAGGAATTCCGATTCCGCGGGGGTGTGTTCACGTGCCCAGTAGCAAACGTCTTGCCACTGGGCAAAGTCTACCAGAGCCGTTTCACCTGGTGGGCAACGATCGTACCAACGGCCGACACTGGTCGAGAGGAGGAACCACCCGGGAAACAATCCCAGCAAAACCAATGCGGGCACGGTCCATCTGCTCTGTTGGTCTGCCAGACGACAGGTGGCATATACAATTGCCAGGCTCAGTGCCAAGGGAACACCGATATCGGCCAGACGAAACCAATAGAATCGCAAGACCTGAGCGGCCAGTGACGGTTGACTCCAAAACACCATTTCGAAAATAAATCCCAATGCGCTCAAGGCCAAGGTTGCCCAGGCAAATCGCATCAATCTCTCCAGACCAAGTGCACTTGAATCTGGACTGGGTTGATGATTCTGAATGGGCGGATGATTCTGACCACCGCAAAAGGTACGACGTAGAAGGATGCCCATCACCAAGAAGCCTATGATCAGGGCACCGAATCTCATACTTCGATTAGCCAGCCAATGGATGGGCTGAGTCAGCGGAGCCAGATGATGTGGCAACCGATCAAATACATAAATTTGCTGCGCTTCATCCACTACTTCTGCCGCCGTTTGTTGGGTCAAGGAAATCGCGGGGAGCAGTCCTGGGGCAGCCAACACGCCCCCCAGGAGAAGCGCTGGTAACAGCGAAATAAAACGAAGGCGACGCGTTGCAGGTTCCATGCACCAGACCGCAGCTGACGCGACCACTGCCCATCCTCCCACAATTGGATGGAATGCGCTAGCCAATCCAAGCAGGGGCCAACAGCGTCGCCAGTCGCCGCAGGCCACCCCTTCGAGCCCTAACAACACTAAGACATAGGCAAAACATTTTCCCTCGACACCACCCACGATCCACTCTCCGGCAAAATGGGCTTGCCGAACCAGAACCACCATCAAAGCCGCCGCCAAAACACCAAAGTAGGGACGTGTTATTACCGTGCGTGCCAACCGTAACCAGGCCCAGGCAAGCAGCCCCCAGGCCACCATGCGTCCCAACCACGCCACCGTTGGCAGTGAATACCATCGGGTGAGCCATCCTATGCTCCAGTAAAATGGAAGATGGGCGTCCGCGGATTCAAGAAACAAATTCCCTTGGCACCAGTCCGACTGCCAATAGTGCTTAGCTTTGCATAAGTAGTGCGATTCGTTTTTATGCGACGGCGCACCACCGCCATCGACAAAAAAAATAGCAAAGACAAAGGTAAATTCAAGGAAACGTCGGAGAAGGGAATTCTTTTTTACGAGTTCAAAATTGTCCATGTAAAAATCGATGGCGTGTAGGGTTCACGGGGCATGAAGGGGTCAGGTACAAGTTTTCGGCTTGTACATTTATTCCGTCAAACCAAACTTTTCAGATAGCGATCGTAATCTAGTGTAGGGGCTGCGTTTCAATGTTGCCCAGTCTGCTGAAAAGATTTGTTTGCCTGGGGGGCTATCGCCAGTGCATGGTACGCTGTTTGTTGTGATTCTCACTTTGTTCTCTGTACTCTCAACTCTAGATTCTCAACTCATTCAGACCCCACCCTCCTGACGGCTACCTATCAACCAGCTCTCCCAAAGCGTGCATTTCTTTACGGGTGGCGCGGTAAAATTGTTGGAAAAGAGGGAAGGCACAGTCGTGGTAGCGACGTGCTTTGAGGACCGGTTTCGACAGATCGGCCAATTGCACCGTTGCTTGACAGGCTTCGTTGATACTCTTGAAATGCCCAACCCCTACGGCCGCCAACAGGGCTACGCCCAAAGCGGGACCTTCGTCGGCAGCCATGGCGGTGACGCGTTTGCCAAAAATATCGGCTTGTAATTGTCTCCAAAATGGATTTTTGGCGCCACCGCCCGTAGTGCGAATTTGGCGAACCGGGATTCCCAACTCTTCAATGATGGTCAAACTATCGCGGAGTGTGTAGGTGACTCCCTCCAAGATGGCACGTACGATATGCCCACGTGTGTGACTCAAGGTCAATCCGACCAGTGACCCTCGTGCTCTTGGGTCGAGATGGGGAGTTCGTTCTCCAGCCAAATAGGGCAGAAACTGTAAGCCTTCGGCTCCTGTCGGTGTCTTGGCAGCCTCGGCAATCAAACGGTCGAAGCTAATGGGGTCCTGTTGCTTGCGACGACTCTTGCCTTTGTGCGTGTTGCTTCGACCTTCGTTACTCTGGGGGTACAACGCACTCCGAAACCAATCCAGAGCGCCACCTGCTGCCAACGTGACCCCCATCATGTGCCATTTACCCGGTACCGCATGGCAAAAAGTGTGTAACCTGCCTTGAGGATCAAACTGGGGCAAGTCACTGTGGACAAAAACAACTCCCGATGTGCCGATCGAGGTGGAGAGTAATCCACGACGTACAATGCCACTGCCAATGGCGCCTGCAGCACAGTCACCCGCGCCGGCGACCACGCTACAAGATGTGGTCAGACCCAGAGTTTTTGCTGCTGCTTTGCTGAGTTTGCCAGTGATCTCGTCGGACTCGTAGCAGGGAGGGAGCAGATCGCTATCCAGTTCCAGCTTGCTCATGAGACGCTTGGACCAACGGCGATGAACGACATCAAGTAGCAGCGTTCCGCTGGCATCACTCACATCCGTAGCAAATTCACCAGTCAACCGGCGGCGAATTTCATCTTTGGGCAGCAACACTTTGGCAACCCGCTCAAAGACTCTGGGTTCCTGGTTTCGCAACCAGAGAATTTTAGGGGCAGTGAAACCGGTCAATGCGGGATTGGCGACCATTTTGATAAGCCGTCGGCGGCCACCGGCACGTGATTCGATCTCGGCACACTCCGCCACAGTGCGTTGGTCGTTCCACAAGATGGCAGGGCGCAGGACTCGTTCTTGCTGGTCTAAAAATACGGAACCGTGCATCTGACCAGAAAGTCCAATCGCTGCCACTTCTGCCGGTTTAAGTTTGGCCTGCTTAATCACCGATCGAACAACGCGCACCGTGGCTTTCCACCAATCGTTTGGGTCCTGCTCACTCCACAGGGGCTGCGGATGTTGGCACGGATAGCTGGCGGAATCCGTTGCCAAAATTTGACCCTGTGGATCAATCACCAGGGCTTTGGTACCCGAAGTGCCGATATCGATGCCGATGCATGCAGTCATGGGGGAGGTCAGAAGTCAGAGGATCAGAGGGTCAGAAGTCAGAGGGGCAGAGGGATGCATATCTTGGACACGACGTTTCCAATTTATTCAAATCGCGTCTAGCGCCTCCCAACTAGCGCCTACTAAGTATCTTGATGGAGCAGTATAATCGAATGCAGACCGACGGACAGGGCAAGACAAGTATTTATGTGGGTAACAAGTGCAAAAATATTCGTTTCATCTAATTATCGTCAGGCTGACCTGCCTGCTGGGTATATCCCTGCTGGGTTTATCAGCCGGTTGCTGGAATTCGCAGGAAGGACACATACCGCAGGACGGTCCCCCGTCCCAAAGGGCCATTGCGCCAAGGGTGACCCAACCGGTGGTCACTCTCAAACTGCTGGTGGTAGGCGATCCTGAATTAGCGGATGGGATCAAAAAACTGCGTGGTGAGTGGACCGAACGTACAGGAGGAGGACAACTTCAAGTACTTCAGTGGTCTTCACCCAAATTGGTTGCCGCAGAAAGCCTACCGGCAGATCTGGTGATCTATCCGGCCCGTTATCTGGGAATACAGGTCGAAAAAAAATGGTTGCGGCCATTGCGCGCTTCGGCTCTCCAATCGGAACAATTTGCCAAGGCCGATTTGTTGGCGGCCATTCGTAGTCGGGAAATTTCATACGGCGGCATTGTGTATGCATTTCCTTTTGGTTCTCCCCCCCTATTGCTCTGTTACAATTCCCAGATGTTAACAGCAGCCGGCTGTGAGGTGCCTCAAACGTGGGATGACTATCGTATCGTCGTACAGCGACTGAATCGTCAATCCATTCCATGCCAACTTCCCTTGGCAGGGGAATCGGCGGCGATCACTTTGCTATCTCGAGCCGTAAGCTATGCCCATCAGAGTGGTCAGAGGGCCCTATTATTTGATCTCGACTCATTCCATCCGCACATTGCGGGGCCTCCTTTTGTCCGAGCACTGGAAGAGATTGTTGCGGAAGTTTCTGCATCGAAAAGGCCCAACGGGGAAAAGGCCGATTTGGGAGATACGGTTTCTGCTGTTTCGCCTCCTGGGATTTTTCAGGATGCTGTGAAACGTGTCGCTCTGGGCCAAGCCGCGATGACTTTGGGATGGCCAGGCGTCTATTGCCCTCTTATACCAGAGGACGAGATACCAGAGGAAAGGCGCAGGCCAAACGAAGTTCACTACGCTCCATTACCACGAGCCAAAACCGTTTATCGTGACACACAAGATCAATGGGTCATTAATCGTGACGATACACCTGTGACCTTGCTGGGAGTAGCAGGTCGACTGGCAAGCGTTACCACGACCAGTCGCAATGCGGTGTCTGCCTTCAAGTTATTACGCTGGATTGGCAGTGGAGATACGGCTATCGAAATTAGCTCCGACAGTCGTTTCACACTCTGGTATCGCCACTCCCAGGTGAAAGTGTCAAATCGATGGCAGGCGAATTGTCAAGGCCTGAGTGCGCCCGAATTCGCTGCGACAACTGAATTGACCACAACCAAGGAACGGGCAACCAAGGAAAGGGCAACCGAAAAGGACTTTCGTCGACAGGGCATAGGCCGGATCGTGACCCATGCACTTTCAAGTGACAACTGCTTTTTGCTCCCACGTATTTCCGGGATGGACCAATACCTGGAATGTTTGAGTCAGGCAGTTCGTAACGCCATTGCCGGTGAATCGGCCAAGGCAGCCCTGGAGCAGGCCACCATCGAATGGGAAATGATAACTGAGCAAATGGGGAGAGAGATGTTGCAATTGGCTTACCGAGCCCATTTGGACTACTAACCACCCTAATTACAGGTAAAAGCTGGCACGGCGCCGCTTGCCAAAGTTCCCAGGAATCGATAACCTCAAACCATGATCAGTACCCCTCCCAGCCATGCTTCCTCTCTCCGTAACACGAGGATTGTTATCACCGGAGTTGGGCTCACATCACCAAATGGAAATAATCTGGCCGACTATCGAAAATCGCTACTCAAAGGAGAAAGTGGTGTCGGCCACTATCACATTCGTTACGTGGGCGACACCTTAGCGGGCGAGTGTGATTTTGATGAATTAAAATACCAGCGTCGCCGTGAAGTACGACGAGGCACACGAGCCGGCAGCGTGGCAATCTACTCTGCCCAAGAAGCAGTGGCCGATGCGGAAATTGACTGGAAATCAATCGATCGATCGCGAGTCGGAGTTTACGTAGGCGTCACGGAGCATGGCAACGTCGAGACAGAAAACGAAATCTACGAGATCAAAGGTTACGATTACGATACGTCCGTATGGACGCACCATCACAATCCTCGTACGGTGGCCAACAATCCGGCTGGTGAAATCACACTCAACATGGGAATCACCGGCCCACACTATACGATGGGAGCAGCCTGTGCCGCAGGCAACGCCGGGTTGATTCAGGGAGCCCAGATGCTCCAATTAGGGGAATGCGATTTGGCACTCGCTGGAGGTGTGTCGGAAAGTATCCACACTTTTGGTATATTTGCCGGATTCGCCAGTCAGGGGGCACTGGCTACACACGAGGATCCGGCCAGAGCTTCCCGGCCATTCGATTTGGATCGAAGCGGGATCGTGGTTGCAGAAGGAGGATGTCTGTTTACATTGGAGCGATATAGCGATGCGGCAGCACGTGGAGCCAAGATTTATGGTGAGCTCGTGGGTTACGCCATGAACAGTGACGCAAGCGATTTTGTGTTGCCCAATCCGGTGGAACAAGCGCGATGCATGCGTATGGCGCTCGAACGGGCAGAGCTCAGGCCGGATCAAATCGATCTGATCAGTACCCACTCCACCGCCACTCCCAGTGGAGATATTCAAGAATGTATCGCGATACGTGAAGTGTTTTGCAATTCATCGGGCGATTCGAAGGGGACCAGTGCGAATCCAGACCTGATGATCAACAATACCAAAAGTTATATCGGCCATACGATGGGCGCCGCTGGCGCGTTAGAACTGGCAGGCAATTTGCCATCGTTTGACGATGGAATTTGCCACCCAACCATCAATGTGGATCAGCTCGATCCCCAGTGCGATTTGCCTGGCCTGGTGCTCAATGAGCCACGCAAGGGCAAAGCAATTCGCACCATCCTCAACAATTCTTTTGGAATGTTGGGGATTAATTCCGTAGTCATTATTAAGAAAATATAACACAGGAGAACCATCGGCATGACCAGCGCCGAGATTAAACAGGAGATACTCGACATCCTCCATGACATCGCTCCGGACGAAGATTTGTCAGGCTTAACAGACGAGGTTAACTTCCGTGATCAGATAGAACTGGACAGCATGGACTTCTTGGATATCGTGATGGAGCTGCGCAAGCGCCATCGGATTCAAATTCCCGAGGAGGACTACGAGCAACTTGCCAGCATGCAATCCACCGTCACCTTCCTGGAACCACTGATGAAAGACGTGAAAGTTTAAGGCAAAAGCCGAAAGCGGTTGCCATGGTTCCCGCAAGCTTTCCGCTTTCCGCTTTTCACTTTAGCCATGTACGACACTATTATCATCGGCGCTGGGATGTCAGGATTGGCGGCGGGGATTCGATTGGCCTATTTCGATCAGCGTGTTTGCATCCTCGAGCGTCATACGACGATTGGTGGTCTCAATTCCTTTTACCGTTTACGTGGACGCGACTACGATGTGGGCTTGCACGCGCTGACAAATATCACCCCAAAAGGGACGAAAAAAGGCCCCTTGGCCCGCTTGTTGCGGCAATTGCGTATGTCGTGGGACGATTTTCAGATCTCGCCCCAGTTAGGATCCCAGATAGCATTTCCAGGTGTACGGCTGGATTTCAATAATGACATGGATCTTTTGCGTGCTGAGATTGCGCGTGTATTTCCTGGACAGATCGATTCGTTCGAAAACCTAATCGAGCAGATCGTCGACTATGACGACCTTGATCCGTCGCATACCGAGCTTTCCGCTCGCGAGCAATTGGCCCTTCTCTTTTCAGAGCCTTTGTTGGTGGAAATGTTGCTCTGTCCTTTGATGTACTATGGTTCTGCTCGTGAGCACGATATGGACTGGGGCCAATTCTCGATTATGTTTCGCAGCATTTTTATGGAAGGACTTGGCAGGCCCCATGCGGGCGTACGTTTAATTCTCAAACTTCTGGTCCGCAAATTCCGCACTTTGGGCGGGGAACTGAAGTTACGCAGTGGAGTTGAACGCATTGCAGTCGAAAATGGCCGAGTGGTTGGTGTGGTGCTTGAAGGTGGCCAACAACTTGAAGCTCGCCGCGTACTTTCCTCGGCCGGGTGGTGTGAAACCATGCGTTTATGCGACGATGGACAAACGGTATCGATTCCCCCCAAAGATCGTCTCGAATTAAATCGTCAGGCGGGCCGATTGAGCTTCTGTGAGACAATTGCTTCGCTTGATTTGGAACCAAAGAAGTTAGGCCATACGAGCGCCATTACCTTTTTTAATGATTCTCCAAACTTCGATTGGCAGCAAAGCTCGACACCTTGTGATTTACGCAGTGGCGTGATTTGTAGCCCCAATAATTTCGATTATCAATTGCCTCTCAGTGATGTAACGATTCGAATTACCGTGTTGGCCAGCCACGCCTATTGGCAATCGCTGGACGAACCAACCTACAAGAAGGAGAAATTGCGGTGGTACGATCGTATTACTGAATCCGCAGTGCGTTTTGTTTCTGATTACCGCTTGCGCGTGATTGATACCGACATGTTTACTCCGAAGACCATTGTTCGTTTCACAGGCCACGACAACGGAGCCATCTACGGAACACCCGAAAAGCAGTTGGATGGTATCACGCACCTGGAAAATTTGTTTATCTGCGGTACCGACCAGGGATTCGTAGGAATCATCGGCAGCATCACCAGCGGCATCTCCATGGCGAACATGCACTGTTTGCGAGATTGATGAGCGAGGTAGAATTATGAGGGAAAACTGTCGATGTACTGCCTAAATATTTCACAACGACTGGCCGTAAGTTTGTCTTGGATTCCTTGGTTGATTCTGTCATTTAGTGCCCCAGATTTAGGCGCTTCTCCACATGAAAAGAATGCCAAAAAATCAGATGGGATCGGTCGCAATGTGGTCCTGATGGTTACCGATGACCAAGGTCCGGATGCGGGCTGCTATGGTAACGCTGTCATCAAGACACCCAACATGGACGCATTGGCCCGCGATGGCACTTGTTTCACCCATGCATTTTGCACGACCGCCAGTTGCTCGGCCAGTCGTTCGGTAATTCTCACCGGTCTCCACAATCATGCCAATGGTCAATATGGCCACCAACATGCCTATCACAAGTTCAACAGTTACGCGAACATCGTTAGTTTGCCCACATGGCTTGGCAAAGCCGGCTACCGCACGGCCCGCTGTGGAAAATACCATGTGGCCCCCACGTCGGTCTATTCGTTTGATCATGTGATTCCTGGTCATTCGCGCAGTCCGGTAGCTATGGCTAACCACTGTCAGAAATTTTTAGAAG
>JBDOMT010000432.1:0-13015 GCA_039831705.1 Pirellulales bacterium
CAACATTTTCTTCGCTCTCCAAAAAGACTGCGAGCAAAGCCCACTGACGGAAAGCGATATGTTTACCAAACTTCAAATTACCGCGATACCCCAGATCCCCTAAAGTGCGCGTCGGCCGTGCCGTCCGCATAGCATCCCGAAAATCGGAATCATCATCCACGTAGAGGATCACATGTTTTCCATCTTTCATCGATCTGCCTCACTACGAATTGTTTGGAGCTGAGGTTGTGACTGGAGCCACTGCACGGCTGCGGATAAATTATCCTGGGCGGGGACTGAAAGAGTCTCACCAAAATCGTCAAACTGGTATCCTCGGATCGCCAAGAGATATCCCTGGGTGGTGGCACTAAACAAATTGTGGGCTAGCCCGAGCACGGTCGACGGGGCCACATCGTGGGTGGTAAAGGAAGCATCCAGACGCGGCTCAATCCGGCTCCACTGAAAAGGTGCACACCCCTGCATGTCCGCATCGGCAAAAACCACAACGTCGTAGCCAGAAACAAGCGCCGCATGCTCCACCGCAAGCTGGTAGCAGGTTTCGACGGTTAATTGAGGTTGACCCAATTGAGACTGACACCACTGGTCGATTTGCTCCGCCAGGGCAGGCCCTAGACCGTCGTCTAGACGGCCCGGGTTGCCGAATCCAATCAGCAAGATGGATCCTGTCAGCTTGATATCAGACGGGACTTGGTAGATCATGATGATTTGACTCGTTTGTCGACGACATTTCCATCCGCATCGATCAAGGTTACCACCAATGGCATTTGCCCCATTGCGTGCGTGGCGCAACTCAGGCATGGGTCGTATGCCCGAATGGCCACTTCGATGTGATTGAGCATGCCCTCGGTAATTTCTGAGTTGCCTGACAGGTGATCTTCTGCCACCTTCTGAACGGCCCGGTTCATCGGTTCGTTATTGCTGGTCGTCGAGACGATCAGGTTGCACATGGTCACCTGATCATTCTCATCGATCTTGTAATGATGAAATAGCGTGCCACGAGGCGCTTCAAGGATGCCGATTCCTTCATCGCGACGGTCTCCCTTGACCACCAGGTCGGTTCCTTGCAGGTCGGAGTCTTCAAGCAACTGACCAATTTTTTCAATCGAGTGGAGTACTTCGATCATACGAGCCCAGTGATAGGCGAGTGTTAAGTGATTCGGTTTTCCCGCCGTCACCTGCATGAATTCTTTACGCGCTGCTTCTGCTTCGGGCGTATCAATAAAATCAGCCGTATTGACCCGCGCCAGAGGCCCGACCCGGTACCAGCCGTTCTCCGGTCCCATCGACCGGATGAAAGGGAATTTCATATAAGACCAGCTTCGAACTTCTTCCCTGATATAATCGAGGTATTGCCGATTGTCGACATGATCAAAAATCGAATTCCCATCCGCATCGATGGCCCTTAATCCTCCGTTGTAAAGGTCCATGGCCCCATCTTCTCGGATGAGTGACAGGTGATTCGATTCGAAAGTGCCAAAATGCTGGGCCGTTTCCAGATTTTCTATCGTATAATTCTTGGCAATTTCGAGTGCACCGCGGGACCAATCAAGCATCTGGGCAAAATCTTTCAGCAGTTCATCCCGTTCAACCAACGAAAGATTCTTATTGATGCCGCCCGGTATCGCACCCGTTCCGTGGACTTTCTTGCCAGCGGTCGCTTGGATAATTTCTTGACCATACTTGCGCATCATAATGCCCTGCTTGGCCAACTCTGGATATTCAGCCGCCACTCCAACGATATTGCGGATCGATGGATCGGCATCAAATCCGAACAGCAAGTCGGGCGAACAGAGGTGAAAAAAGTGCAGGGAATGTGATTGGAACATCTGTCCGTAATGCATTAAACGGCGCATTTTTTCCGCCGTGGGCGTCAGGTTTTCTCCACCGACAATCCAGTCGACTGCCTTGGCTGCACAGAGGTGATGGCTTACCGGACAGATACCGCAAAGCCGTTGCACCACCACCGGTATTTCCCAATAAGGCCGACCTTGGATGAATCGTTCGAAGCCACAAAACTCGACGATATGCAACCGCGCCTGCTCTACGCGATTATCTTCGTCAAGCAAAATGGTCACCTTGCCATGACCTTCCACACGAGTGACCGGTTGAATGACAATGCGACGTTTATTGTTATCTGAGGCAACCATCGGTACGCAATCCTCGCTCGTATTGAACTCAATCGTATTTAATCAATGGATAGGGTAACTCCACAGGCGCGGAGGACAGAAGTGCCACCAGGGCGGCAAAGAGCGTGTCGGCCGAAGGTGGACAACCGGGCAGATGGTAGTCGATCTTGACCACTTCATGCGCGGGAAACACCTTGTTCAACATCAGGGGAACTTCAGCGTCATCTGGCAACCGACCGGATGGATTGTAGACCGACGGATCATTCAGGTAGGCCTCTGCCAGACATTCTTCCAAGGGCACCATGTTGCGAAGAGCAGGGATGCCACCCATCGTGGCACAGTCGCCTATCGAGACGAGCAGATCGCACTGTTTGCGGAAATCACGGAGCACTTCGACATTCTCTTCATTGCAACAGCCACCCTCGATCAGTCCGATGTCACAGTGCTGGGTAAACTCTTTAAAATCGACAATGGGCGACTTGTCAAAATCGACCAATTCGAACAGCTGCAAGATGCGCTCATCGATGTCTAACAGTGACATATGACAGCCAAAACAGCCAGCCAAGGAGGTCGTCGCAATTCGAGGTTTCTGCTCAGACATGGTTTTTGCGTCCCTTCCCCTCGATCTCCGAACCGATCGGCTGGATGTCGTACAGCCGTTGTCCAATCGGTTCCTGGTAGCCGACCCGTTTCCTCAGCAGGGCCCCAACGGGGCAAGCGTCGAGGGCTTGGTCGGAAACATCCGCGTTGGTGTGAGCCAAGCCGCCCTGGGCGTTGACTCCTAGGCGTTTTTTGCCACCCCGCTCAATGAAGTCGAATAAATGCTTGCCATCGATATCGCGCGATGTCCGTACACATCGGCCGCAGAGAATGCATCGATTGTGGTCGATGAGAATGTCTGGATGGGACGCATCGACCTCCCGCTTTGGCCAGAGATAGGGATATCGGGGAGCCATGATTCCAAACCGGTACGCCACCGCTTGGAGCTCGCAGTTTCCACTCTTTTCGCAAAACATGCAGAAATGATTCCCTTCGACGAAGAGCATTTCGACGATCATCTTGCGGAATTGCCGGATCGATTCGACATCGTTCTCGACCACCATGCCATCGGCAACCGGTGTGGTGCAGGCGGAACAGGAACGGCCATTGACCATTACGGTGCAGAGGCGACATGAGCCGGAAGGCTCAAGTCCCGGCTTGTGGCAAAGCCGAGGAATATAGATACCCGCAACGTCGGCCGCCTCGATGATTTTCTCACCTGGCTGCGCTTCGACCCGAGTTCCGTCAATAGTCAGCGTGACGGTCTTGGGCATGGTGGTTCCTTTGTGTTGAGTGTTGAGTGTGGAGTGTGGAGTGTGAAAATGTTGGGAATTAGGGATGATTGCGAAAAAACACTCTTTCTGGTTCTCTCATGCAAGGGACGATTTTCTTCCGGTGATTTGTTGGGCGTCGGTAATCTCTTGTAGGAGGTCGAAACTACGTTGGAAACCATTGGATTCCTCCTTGACCAGCGCCTCGTACAGGTGGGGGAAATTCTCCAACGACGTAGCCACAGGCTGCCAAGATGTCTGCCCCAATCCGCATCGACTGCAGGCTTTCATCATCTGGCCGATTTGCTGGAACTGGTCCAGGTCGGCCGGTTCGCCACGGCCCTCGAGCACTCGCTGGATCCCGTCAGCGAGGAGCACGTTGCCGACTCGGCAAGGAGTGCAGTATCCACAGCTTTCCTCGACGAAGAACCCCATGAAAGCGTGGACGATTTCTAACAAATTCCGCGACTCGTCGAATACCATCATCGATCCGCCAGTTGCCAGATCGTCGAAGCAAATGAGCCGATCGAAGCCTTCTGGACCAATCATCTGCCCACTCGGACCACTAACCTGTACCGCCTGGGTCTGCTTGGCACCAGCCATCTGCAAAACTTTTCGGAGCGAGGTACCAAATTCCACTTCGTAAACACCCGGCCGCGCACAATCTCCACTGATGCTTAGTACTTTTGTGCCCGAACTCTGCTCGGTTCCCAGTTCGGAGAATGTTCCCGCACCCTGCTCGAGAATTTTGGTAACGCAGCAGAGCGTCTCGCAGTTGTTGATAATGGTTGGGCAGCCCAGATAACCCTGTTGAGCAGGGAAAGGGGGGCGGTTTTTTGGATCTCCCCGGGTCCCCTCCGCCGAACTGATCAAGGCGGTTTCTTCGCCACAGATATAAGCTCCAGCACCGAGTTGAATACGGATGTCGAAATGATACCCCTTTTTGCCGGCGATGTTCTTACCAAGCCAACCATCTGCCCGGTGCTGGGAGACGTTTTCTTCGAGCAGGCGTTGCAAGTAGGCATATTCCGCACGCAGATAGACAATGCCTTCCTCGGCACCGATGGCGTACCCAGCAATGGTCATGCCAGCGAAGATGCGATCCGCCATTTCGGTCAAAAGAATCCGGTCCTTGAAGGTTCCCGGCTCCCCTTCATCCGCATTGCAGATGATGAACTTACGCGCCCCTTCGGCGGCACGGGCGAATTCCCATTTCATGCCACAGGGGAACCCGGCACCCCCGCGTCCCCGGAGCCGCGACGTCTTCAGGGCACGAATCACTTCGGTGGGGGTCATCCCGAGTGACTTGTGAATTGCCTCCCCGCGATTGACCGGTCCGAGGACCACGGACTTGCTCTCCTCGAGATAGATGTTGTTGTTGACCATCGCCCGCACCAGTGGATGTGCGTTGTTACCTTCCCCCGGTTTGACTACCAGTTTGGCCGGATCAGCATCTTTTCGCAGAGTATCGATCACTTCTCTGGCACTTTCAGGAGTCAGCCGTGTTATGACTACATCATTCACCAGCGCCGCGGGTGCCTGGTCACACATGCCAATGCAACTGGTCCAATCGAGCGAGAATTTACCGTCGTCCGTTGTTTCTCCAAAACGGATCCCCAATTTGCTTTCAAGAGCCTCGGCAACTTCATCGGCTCCGTGAAGCTTGTCGATGATGTCACTAGAGAGCCTGATAGCAATTTGTCCTTTGGGAGTTTTAGAAAAAAAGGCATAAAAGGTGACTGCTCCCTCAACGCGAACACGGGGTATGCCAAGTTCCTCGGCTATGATGTCGATCGCCTCATCGCTGATACAATAGGCCTGTGATTGGACGACGTGCAATACATCGAGCAGTCGTCCTGGATCATGGTCTACTCGCTGGCAGGCTGTGGTGATCAACGTATCTAGACAAACGGCCATGATGAGGTTTTTCCTTAAGACTGCAACTGTTTACAGACCAGTTCTTTGAACAGTTTTATTCTTGCATTCCTTCCAATGTGACACTCTCCAATATCAGGTCTTCCCCCTGCAGGATTGCCAGATCTGGACTCGCGCATGTGGGGCATTGAAATTTGAAGTTCTCCACATGGAAAACCCGATGGCACTGATCACACCGGGCTTCTAGGGGAATGACATGCATTTGCAGATCGGTTTGCACCCATGCAAATTTTTCTGAAGCCCCTTTTGCTTTCGTTGGCCCTTTTGTCTCAATTGGCCCTTTTGTCTCAATTGGATAGCGGAGCACGTCGAAAGCCTCCACAAACAAATCCGGCTCGACTCCGGCAAACTCTCCTATCCCGACCCGTATCGAACAAACTCGATCAGCTCGCTGTGCGATTCGAATGGCGTCGACCTGATCAAGCATTGCCTCAACCAAAGAGTACTCATGCATGGCGGGCCCATTTACGATCGAGGGGGACAACGGAATCTTCGACACGGTAAGCTTATCGCGCCGAATGATTTGAAGGATAATACTGCAATTGCGATGCCAAAAGTACGAATTATATCACCGAGACAGCACGGTAATTATTGTGCTGTTTGCTCCCGACTTGATCCTCGGAATTGATGAGGGTGGCTAGCTTGTTGACTGGAAATGTGCAAATATCTTAAGTGCTGTGCTAATCCGCACACTAATGCATCGTTACAGCTAAATATTCGTATCAGCCGCAGGGCGTTAGCCCCCGGTTTTTACCGTGCAACCGGACGCTAACGCGTTTCGGCTGATTATTCGATCTTTAACGGAGACTGTTCAACATGAGCCAACCATTTCTCAACCGACGATCGTTTCTGGCTGCCACGAGTACAGCTGCCACGGTGGCGCTGCTGGATCAACCGATATTGGGTCAACCGTTACTGGCCAATGAGGCCGCCAACATACCCAAACTCGTCTGGCACGATGTTACCGAGTGGGGCGTCGAGGGAAAAGGTTGGCATGAGACGACCCGCTACTTTGACCGTTTACCGGCCAAAGCCAAAAACCTGGTTCGTCCCGCGGTATGGAATTTGAGTCGTCACTCTGCCGGCATGCTGTGCCGTTTTGAAACCGATGCCACAACGATTCACACCCGATATGAGTTGCTTTCCGCATCCGTGGCGATGGCGCACATGCCTGCCACTGGCGTGAGTGGTATTGATTTGTATGTCCGCGATCCCCAGGGCTTGCAACGGTGGGTTGGTGTCACGCGACCGACAGCAAAGAAAGTCGAAGCGACTTTGGCCAATAACCTCGATCCGCCTGTCAACGGTTTGCGACAGTTTGCCATCTATCTGCCGCTGTACAACGGCGTCGAATCGCTGGAAATCGGTGTTCCCGAAGGTGCGACCTTAAAATCACTTTCGCCGCGTGAAGAAAAACCACTCGTGTTCTATGGCACCTCAATCATGCATGGTGCTTGTGCTTCGCGACCTGGTATGTCGATCACTGGCATCGTCGGACGACGACTCAATCGTCCAGTGATCAACCTCGGCTTCTCGGGTAATGGACGCATGGAAGCCGAAGTTGCCCATCTTTTAGCAGAGTTGGATGCCGAAGTTTACTTGATCGACTGCTTGCCGAACATCAAAGGCCAGCAGGTTGCCGAACGCACCGAACCGCTCGTTCATATTTTACGCAAAGCTCGACCTGAGACGCCGATCGTACTGGTCGAAGATCGCACCTATGGCAACGCCCACATCTATAAGTCGTCCCGAACCCGCCACGCTGCAAGTCGAGCCGCGCTGGCCAAAGCCTACAAAAATTTGCAAATCGAGGGCGTGAAAAACGTTCACTACCTCGCCGGCGATTTGCTTCTCAGCAACGACGACGAAGCAACGACGGATGGCTCTCACCCCAGCGACCTGGGCATGGCACAATATGCCGACGCTTATCAAACAATGTTGAAAAAGATACTATTGTGAGTTCGAAGAGGAGGACTAGAGACAAAACCGATTTCGTGTTGGTTTCAAACGATTTCCGCCATACTCGACCACGCCGCGTACCGGTGCACCAATGTGGCAAAATTAGCACTGCTGCGTCGAGAGCCAGTGGAGTTGCCGCAGTCCGCAGCGCGTATTGAAATTGCATGATCATCCATAGGATTGCCACCGCGCCTGCTATCATACAAAAAATTACAACGCCACTGACGCAGGTAATGTCGGTCAATACCTCGTCCCACTGCTTCACGTCGGACTCCAACTTGCAGACCTAGCGAAAACGGTCGCGAGTCGTTTTTTCCCATTCACCCCCATGGAGTTGGCCCGTGGGTTTCAGATTAAAACCTTGCACCAACAAGAGCATCGTTCCTATTGATAGCAGTGGCAATGTCAGTAGCAGCGTGGGAACTGGTGTCGTAGGCAGCCACAGAAGTTGAATCAATAGCCCTGCGCCAATCAACCCACCTGCCCAGGCAAGCCGAACATGTAGCTCCATTGCGAGAAGAGATAAAACTGCAGCAAATGTCTGCGTTCACGATCAGGTAACAGTTTTGGTCCTATTCAGTACCAGTCCGATCTCAGAAAAGGCCGAGGACCCGCCAGTCATTTGGCCAGCGTGATGAGTGACTCTTCTCCTTGACCGATTCTGTGGTACCATCGATATTACTGACGGGTTATTCCACTCGAACCAAGGCAGGCACGATGAACAGCAACGGTTTTACTCGTCGCAACTGGTTGAAATTTGCGGGTGCGTTGGGACTTGCGACATTGGTAATCGTCGGAGCTCCACCAATGCTCCGAGCGGAAACGAAAAACGCAACCGGCCCGATCGATATCGGTACACGGCGCGAGTTGTTTATCGATACTCATCTCATCGACCGACTTGAGGGCCAGGCTGAGCAGCGACTGCATCGTCCGATTCCGCGCGAGATAGTACTGGTCCACGATGAGCCGTGGGAAGGCACCGGCAGCGGTTATCACAGCATATTTCAGGACGGCGAGCGGTACCGGATGTACTACAAGGCCTGGCACCTGGAAGCCAGCCAAGGAAAACTTGATACCCAACGGCATCCGCTGTATTGTTGCTACGCTGAAAGCGACGATGGCATCCATTGGAGCAAACCCCAACTGGGGCTGCACACGTTTCAGGGATCAGCCCAGAACAACATTGTCATGGCAAGTGGAAAGCTGGGTCCCTTGAATGTCGACGCCGGACATCCGGCCGTGTTCAAGGACGGCAATCCCAATGCGTCCGCCGATGCCACTTACAAGGCGATCGTTCGCTCATCCAGCCCCAATGGCCTACTGCCAATGAAATCGCCTGATGGCATCCATTTCACGCCGATGACACAGACTCCCATCCTGTCCGGACTGGGAGCTTTCGATTCGCAAAACCTGGCATTCTGGGACCCACGGCTGGGAAAGTACCGCGCCTACTGGCGCATCTTCACCGCTGGCGAAACCAGCGAAAAAGTCTGGAAACCGGCTGGCATCCGGGCCATTCGTACGGCCACTTCGGACGACATGATTCATTGGAGCCAACCGGTCGATTTGATTTACGAGGACTCGCCATCGGAGCAACTCTATACCAATCAGATTAAACCGTACTTCCGAGCGCCACATATTCTCATAGGTTTCCCCACTCGTTACATCGACCGTGGCTGGTCGGTGACCATGGAGGGTCTTCCGGAACGGGCTCATCGAAAGTTGCGCTCTTCGTCGGTTCCCCGTTATGGTACAGCGCTCACCGAGGGGCTACTAATGGCCAGCCGCGACGGAGTGAAATTTAAGCGATGGAATGAGGCCTTCCTGCGTCCAGGGTTTGAGCGTCCAGGGACCTGGCACTATGGCCACCAGTATATCGCCTGGCATGTGGTCGAAACCAAGTCTGCACTGGCTGGTGCCCCAAACGAACTGTCGCTGTATGCTGTTGAGAGTTACTGGACCGGCGAAGGTAGTGCATTGCGGCGCTACACCCTTCGGCTTGATGGTTTCGTGTCGCTGAGCGCTCCGATGAGTGGCGGTGAAGTAATCACGAAACGGTTGAAGTTTTCTGGTTCCCAACTCACAATGAATTTTGCAACTTCCGCTGCTGGTAGCGTGCGTGTGGAAATTCAAGATGCCGCCGGTAAGCCGATCGAAGGATTCTCTCTAGCCGATTGTCATGATCACTTCGGCGATACGGTCGATCGAGTCGTTCAATGGAAAAACGGGCCAGACATGGACCAACTTATTGGCCAGTCAATACGTCTACGTTTTGTCTTGAAGGATGCCGACTTGTATTCGTTTCAATGGGTGGAATGAAGAGAAATACGACGAGTGCTGCTTTGAGCATGACAAACCCAAAAATCAACTCTCCTTATCACAGACGGGGAAACAAATTTGACCTACCTGCTCGCGATCCTTCGGATTAAAAAATCTATCAGCAAGATTGGCCATTTCGTATTTATCTTCATTTGGGCTGCTGCGGAACTCTGCATGCCAACTGCTTGTGGTGCTGACAGTGAACCTTCATCAGAGCAACTCAAGCTATCCGAGTTATGGCCGACACTGCCTGAGGTTGATGCGACGGTGCAAATCCCCGCGCAGCAATCGCCCCATTTGCCCGGCGTGCGAACGGTGAAAGTTTACCTGAGTTTTCCGGGTGGGAAGCTGGGAAATGTGAACCAAGAAACCGGTCTGATGCTGTCGCTACACAACTGGGGCGGCACGGAGGCCACCGGTACGGCAGATCCAAAGTTTCTGGCCAACCACTACAACGTCATTGCGATTTGCGTTGACTACTTGCAGAGCGGTGATCGGGACCATTCGGTGCCCTACGATTGTGGCTATTTGCAGGCGCTGGACAGTCTCCGAGCACTCTATTTTGTGTACGATCGTCTACACAAACTCGACAAGCTATTCGACGATGGGCGGATTTATGCCACCGGTGGGTCGGGTGGCGGAAATGTGTCCTTGATGGCTAATAAGCTTGCACCGCGTACATTTGCCTGCCTCATCGATTGCTCGGGTAGGTGCAAACTAACGGATGACATTGCTTTTGGCCTGCCGGGAGGCAGTCGTTTGAGTGCCCGCTACAGCCAAGATTCCACCAGCCATCATTACCTTACCACCGATGCACAGGAAATCCGCTTTGTCGGGCACCCCGAACATTTGCTCACCATGAAGTCCCTTGGCAACACGTGCAAAGTAATCATCAGCCACGGTTCTACCGACCATGTTTGCCCCGTTGAATTGGCGCGGGAGATGGTTGCGAACATGCAGAAGTTGGAAGTCGACGTAGAGGCGCACTTCATCCTCGATTCAGATATCGACGACAAAATTTTCACCAATACGGGCCACGGAGTTGGCAACCGCACACTCATTGTCGATCACTTTGCACGTAAGTATCTGTTGCCTGACAGCCCTTTGGCGGTAGTTCGCAAGGGAAAATGCGATTTCGAGTGGGCCGATGAAAAAGTCCGTTACGTCACGGCCAACGGTGAGTACGTGATCTCGTATAGGCACGGGTATCCGGTGGGTCGATTTGAAACTGCGCGGGATGTGGTAGAGACGCCTTGATGGTCGCCATTCACTCATCGCAAGGATAATACTTATGAAATATCTAACTCGAACATGGCTCACAGGATTTATCCTTCTCGGTTCGTGCTATGCCTTTGGGCAAGCACCCCAACGTACCGTATCCGAGCCGCCAGTCATTCGATCGACGTGGGATGACCTGACCGAGGGCCTTGAAAACCGCGACCAATGGGAAGCACGTCAAAATATTTTAAAGAAGCGTTACCTTAATTTAATTCGTGACCAGCACAAACCGGAGAAGCCGCCACTCGATCTGCAGATTCACGAAACGGTGCTGGTTGATGGCCTGTACACACGCAAGCTCATCAGCTATGCAGTTGAGCGGGATGAACGGGCTCACGCTTACCTTGGCATTCCTCTTAAACTTGAGGGCAGAGTTGCGGGAATCGTTTCGCTCCACGGTACCTACGGAAAAGGGAAGCAGCGGGCCGCAGGCCTGGTCGACAATCCTGACAAGGCATACCTCGATCATCTCTGCCGCCGAGGCTATGTTGTGATCGCGCCGGAACACTTTGTTTCCGGCCATCGCATTCCAGCGGAAGGCGCATACGATACCGAACGATTTTATGCAAAACATCCCCAATGGACGGCCGTTGGCAAGTTTACCTACGAGCACGCGATTGCGATTGACGTACTACAGAGTCTGGACCAGGTCGATCCACAACGCATCGGTGCACTGGGTCATTCATTGGGCGGACATGGAACGATCTTTTTGGCTGCGTACGACCAGCGAATTAGGGCGGCCGCCTGCAATTGCGGCGCTTCATTTTTCCGTCACAACTCAAAAGTTGAATCATGGGCACGAGACCATTGGTACTCTTATTTCAAGCACCTTCGGACGGGTATCTTAGAAGGGAAATTACCACCGATCGATTTTCATGAAATCATTGCTCTAATTGCACCGCGTCCGTTTTTGGACCTGTCCGCACTGAATGACGGCAACCCTGGCACCCAGCGGCAGCGGGTACTGATGTTGATGCGCATCATGGACATTTACCAACTGGAGAAAGCGCCCCAAAACTTTGCCTTTTACGTCCACGGACGGGGCCACTCAGTTGCTCATGAATCGCGCCAACTCATCTATGGTTGGCTCGATACGCACCTGAAACCGGTCGCAGCAACCAAGACAAAGCGGGTGGCCCATTGAGTTGGCCTGAGTAGATGGATTTTCCTTACGGAGAAGTAGCTGCTTTGCTAGCCAGAAGTGCGGATGATTTACGCCCGAGTTGCTCGAACGTGGCGACCGTGTCACCAAATTCAACATCCAGTGACTCCACACAGTCGGCGTTCAACAGCAACACCGAACCCGCCCAGGGGTCCGGCGAACCGGGCATGTAAACCGTCACCAGGCCGTCATTGGTGCGTTCGGTCTCAAATCCTATGCGCTGAGAATCGACGAGTTGGATCCGTACGGGCTTCATCTTCGGCTTGTTTTCATGGCCACCAATACCACTGGCCATCTGTTCTTTGATGATCGCATAGCGGGGAAATAACAGTAGCAAATATTTTTCAACTTACTCTGATAATTTCTTGCCCAATGACCGTCTTGCCAATAGTCCCGCACCGAAGCAAGCAAAGAGCAAGGCTGCGATGGACAAAAGAATGAGCAATCCAATTCCACCGGGTGTCTTGATGGGAATGACCTTGCCGAGTCCTTTTGCGACTGACATTACGATCGGTACGACTTGGCCAATCAAAGCGCCAATTACAATGAGCGGCAACAGGAATAGTAGTCCACCGATGGCGGTCGTTTTCAGGGAACGAATGAACTTGTTCATGGGAAGTATTTCGGACGACTAGTTGGCGAACTGAAGAATCCACTTTGCGCTACGGAGATCATTTAGTCGTAGACTAACGCTGCGCGTCGATGCCCTCTCCCTTAGGATGACATAATTATACGTCGAGGCTGCTATAAAATGGTTTGCAATAGGGCACTGTTAAAACTGAATAGTTATTGTCTCCTACGGGGATCCAAAAACCCTCGCCTTCAGGCGATCACTTCAGTAGAACTAGGCTACGGAAGCGTACTTCGATACCGGGCAAAGCGGGCATAATAGCCGCGCAGCGTCGACAGCAGCCGTTTTTAACGAA
>JBDOMT010000463.1:0-2906 GCA_039831705.1 Pirellulales bacterium
CCACGTTTGTTTGACACAAGTATCATAGGGTGTTTTCGAGTTTTTTTGTACCCAAAATGGGAACTACGACTTCGTCTACGCTTGATCGGGGACTAGTACTGATGGTCTCGACACAGTCATTGTCTTCACTGGCACTAACAGCCGAAGCAGTAACGATGCGTGGAAATCACTCGAGGCACATTACAACTTGGCGTTTGCACCCGCAGACTTTAATGAGGATCTACAAGTTGACACTATTGATCTAGGCATATGGGAAGCAGATTTTGGCTCTGTCTTTGAAGTCAGCAAATCCCATGGTGACAGCGATTCCGACAACGACGTCGACGGCAACGATATGCTCATCTGGCAGCAACAGCATCAAAACCCACCCGCTGAAGGCTTGGCACACGCAGATTTCAATGATGATCATCAAATTGACACTATTGATCTAGGCATATGGGAAGCAGATTTTGGCTCGACCTTTGAAGTCGCCAAATTCCATGGTGACAGCGATTTTGACAACGACGTCGACAGCATTGATTTTCTCACCTGGCAGCGACAGTATTCAAACCCGTTCACCGGCAGCCCTGCATCAGGCCAGGCTGTTCCCGAACCTGGCTCTCTAGCGATTGTATGCGTAGTTTTGTTGACCATGGTGATTCGCACACCATGGGGCTCCAACCTGACCTAATCGCCCAATTCGTACAGCTTAAACCCAATCATAGATTCACCTTTACCATTATTTTGGATTTTGTGTATCGGGTAACGCACATCCACTTATAGAAGGGTTGCACTAAGGTGTTCCTCTGTCTCACTGACCGGTGGCGGCGATTTCATACCATTTCTCTGTAGTCAAACCGCAACAACCATGAAGTTTTACCATAATCGGCTTGTAATTCCAGGGTATTTTGTCGATCACTAACATACAACTTCTCCTTCCACTCCACATTGACTACAACCAATTGGAGTATCGTTAGGAGTCGTACTTTTATTGTTTCAGTTTGGGTGAAGACAAGGCTCATCGGTCCCCTTTGAGGAATAGTCATTTGGTGAATCCGATGAAAAGAAGTTTATCAGATTTGGAAAATAATGAGTTTGATCTCATAGTGATTGGAGGTGGAATCTTTGGCGTTTGTGCAGCATGGGACGCAACATTACGTGGCTTGTCTGTCGCAATTATCGAACGTGGAGACTTTGGCTGTGCAACCTCCGCAAATTCCTACAAGATTGTTCATGGTGGCTTACGCTATGTTCAACACGGCGATGTCTACCGCATCCGCCAGTCAAGCAACGAACGACGGGCGCTGTCGCGTATCGCACCTCATTTAGTCCATCCATTGCCAATCGTCGTGCCCACATACGGACATGGGATGAAAGGCAAAGAAGTCTTGCGAATAGGCATGGGCCTGTATGACCTATTCACTCTGGATAGAAATCGTAACATTGCCGCCCCAAGCCGTCATATCCCGCGATGTCGATTCATGTCTCGCCTGGAAGTATTGAATTTATTTCCTAATGTAAACTCAGCAGGACTGACAGGGGGTGCCCTTTTTCATGATGGCCAAATCTATAACCCAACGCGATTAATCCTAGCTTTTTTACGCTCTGCGTTTCAAGCCGGAGCTGTCACTGCGAATTACGTAGAAGCCACAAAATTCATACAGCATAAAAATCGTGTATGTGGTGTCGAGGCCAAAGACAATCTCACCGGGGCTACGATGCATATCCGGGGGAAAGTTGTTTTGAATGCAGCGGGACCCTATGCTGAACGATTGCTGAACTCTTCTATAGACACCCAACTGAGTCCCAAAGCCACTTATTCGCGTGATGCATGTCTGGTCGTTGCGCGCCGATTAACCGGCGATTATGCTTTGGCTGTACAAGCTAAAACTAGTGATCCAGATGCGATTTTGAGCCGAGGTCCACGTCATCTATTCATTGCCCCATGGCGCCATTATACATTGATTGGTGTGTGGCACAAAGTTTACACTGGAGATCCAGACAAATTTACGGTTACTGACGAAGACCTTCAAACATTCTTGAACGAGATCAACGAGAGCTATCCAACGCTTGAGTTGACTCTAAATGATGTCGCACTGTGGAACGCAGGGCTTGTGCTTTTCGGTACGAATGATGAAGGCAAGGAAGACCTTAGTTACGGCCATCGTTCACGTATTATTGATCACGCAAAGACCCACGCAGTTGAAGGACTGATTACACTGATCGGTGTTAGGGTCACCACCGGACGTGGAGATGCTGCCGAGGCAGTCAATATCATTTGCAATAAAATTGGCCATCGAGCACTGCAATCGAATACTGCAATAACTCCAATCCATGGGGGCGACATTGACAACATCGACGATTTTATGCGCAGCGCTTTAAAAAACCGCCCCACGAATATCAGTATTGATGTGATGCGTAGCCTGGTGCGCAACTATGGCACCCATTGCGGCGATGTCATACGATTGATCAAACAGAACGCTGATCTAGGCACAACCATTGGTAACTCCACAACGATCAAAGCACAGGTAGCCTACGCATGTCGTGAAGAAATGGCTCAAAGGTTAGCCGATGTCGTATTGAGACGCACCGACTTGGGTACGGGTGAGTATCCTGGCCGATGCACTATAGAATCATGCGGCCAACTGATGGCCACAGAAATGGGATGGGACAAAAATCGTACTCGCCAGGAAGTCGAAAAGACCGTTGAGTGTTATCCCTCTAACATTCGGCTTAGGCATGAATACACCACTGATACTTGAGCTGGGTAAAGCAACATCTCTTCTGTAAATTGATGGGCTCGATTTCTTACGGATTAGTTTTGGAAGACGAGATATCTCATTTTCCCGGTTTCCCAATCATCACTGAGTTCGACGAGAACAGCGGTGACGAGTCTCAGTAGCGATGCTTCGTTTGGGAACAGCGTT
>JBDOMT010000388.1:0-12965 GCA_039831705.1 Pirellulales bacterium
AAACAAAAGGAAAATCGTGGATAGGCTGTGAAAATAGGGGTAAACGGGTGAAAAGTTGGAATGGTGGAATGGTGAAAAGTTGGAATGGTGGAATGGTGGAATGGTGGAATGGTGGAATGGTGGAATTGTGGAATTGTGGAATTGTGGAATTGGTTATGGGCCGGATAGGGTCCAGCCTGTTTGAAATAGTGCTTCCAGGAACTGCTGGCTGGGGTCGGTTCCGGTGGTATCTAGAAAGCCGGCTATCTGTAGCTTGTATAACAATGGTTCGCCACCGTATTGGTAACGGGGGCTCTCCGACGCTAGCCAGGTATCACCCGTCGACCAAGCGTAGTACACACTCAATATGCTTTTGGCCATGCGTTTAGAGCGGAAATTGGAATGCCACAATGTGTGTGACTCGGCTCCAGTGCTACTAAATGTTGCCTTAGTGTGTTTGTCTTGAATTTCATACTCACGACTGGAATAGCAGATTTCTGGTGTATGGACGGCGATTGGGCCGGGTGGGCCGATGACAACAAAAACCGTAATGTGGCCGCCCGTTATCTGGTTGACATAGCGTCGGGTCACATCTCCCGCACTCTCGAGCATCGCTGCGACTTCATCTTCCATCCCCAGTTCTTCAAGCATCTGCCAGTCTCCTATTTGTTGAGGCATCGTTTGAAGGTGGGATGCGGATGCCGTTAGATCTGCTGACGGGCCCCAACGCTGGGATAGGTGGCCGTAGACGTAACCGGTGGAGGCGGTGAGGAGGAGACCTGCGGTGAGGAGGATAAGGTATTTGGTTTGGTTTTGTTTGGGAGTCATATTGAATATTGAATATTGAACAAGGGGTGGGAATATTGAATATTGAACAAGGAATGTTGAAGGATGAAGTAATAAAAACTTGGGAATGTTGAACTAGGAGGAGGGGAATATCGAATATTGAACAAGGAATGTTGAAGGATGAAGGGAGATAGTGAATATTGAATGTTGAACAAGGAGGGGGGAAGGAAGAAGTTTTAAATACTAGGGAATATTAACTAGGAGTGATAAATGATGTGTAAAAAACATCTACGGAATTATGATTTGCAGGAACGGTTGATTGATTTTTCGATTCGTGTGCTGAATGTTGTGGAATCTTTGCCTACTTCACTTGCTGGGAATCATGTTGCTAACCAACTTGTACGATCTGGTACGTCTCCCGCTGCTAACTATGGCGAAGCTCAGAGCGCGGAATCGCGTAGGGATTTTATTCACAAAATGAAAGTTGCTCTGAAGGAATTGCGAGAGACGCTTGTATGGATTCTTATTATTCAACGCAAGCCATTGGTTGAGCCGCTTGACAAATTTGCCCCGCTTATTGAGGAAAACAATGAACTCATCTCTATTTTCGTATCAAGTGTAGTCACCGCACAGGAAAATTTAAAAAAATAATGAATAACGAACAAGGAATGAGGGGAATATCGAATATCGAAATTCGTGTAGTAGCTAACGGTGTACCTCACTACTTCACTTCTTCACTCATCATTCCTTGCTCGATATTCGATATTCCCCTCATTCTCTAGTTATTGAATTCGACCGGCGAAAGCTGCTGGTCTAGTGCGGATAGTGATTGCTGGTCGCCGGCGGTTAGGATAGTGTTGTCTAGGCCTTGGTCGCGGGCTTTTTGTAGGGCGATTGCGGCGCTGTCGGCCTGGCCGGTAGCCTGATAGGCGGCGGCCAGGTGAAAGTAGTAACGTGGGTCGGATACGTTGCCGGCTACTGCTTCTTCCAGGCTGGCTACTGCTTGTTTTGGTTTAGCTGCATGGAGGTAAATGGTTCCCTGGGTGTCGAGTAGTGCCGGCTGACGGCCGGCTAGTGCCATGGTTCGCTCGATGGTGACTAGCGCTTCGGAGTGGCCATTGGGATCCTCTCCCAGAAGGGTGGCCAAATTGTTTAGGGCTACCAGGTTTTCGGGAGCCAGTGCAACTATCTGACGCAGCAGTTGTATTGCTCCCCCGTTGTCACCTTGACTAGCTCGCATGACAGCCACTGACATCAACAGGCCAATATTGTCACTATGATTGTTTAGGGCTTGGGCAATTGTGGCTTGGGCGCTAGCCAGCACCGTGGAGTCAGACTCCTCTGAGGTCAAAAGCTGGGCCAGCACAACCGCAGCTTGAGCTGATGAATCGTCTTGTGCAATTTGTATGCACACCTCTGCCGCTTCCTGTAGATTGCCTAATTTGGCCAGTGATTGAGCAAGCATGCCATAGGCATTGGGCGATACCGATATCAATTGCCGGTACCAGGAAACTGCCCGCTCGTGACGATCGATCGATGTGTAAAGGTTGGCAACGTTTAGATAGAGTTGGGCCTTGGCGTCGGTGGCATTCTCTCCTTGGCTGCTCTCCAGTTGATCCTGTTCTTGTGCCACGTAAGCTTCGATCGCCGTGGCCGCCTCTTCTGGTTGACCTTCTGCCATCAGTAGGCGAACCTGTAAAGTCACCCATGGCAACAAGTTGGATACTGCTCCCTCACGCTGTAATGCTTCCTGATAATCGGGCAAGCGGGCTGCCGCATCTTTCAGAAATACCTGCTCCAACTTTTGCGCGGTGGATAAGTTTGTAGGTGTCTCAGTCGTGCTGCGATCCAATGGTGAACTAATATGACGCAACAAAAAATCAATGTACAACTGCAAATATTTAGCCGGCGGTTTTGCCCGGTCGACTAGATGACGCAGTTGTTCGCGCGAAGCCTGCAACAAATCCGGTTTTTCACTGAGCAAGGCCTCTTGCTCGTAACTACCTGCCAGCAAAACTCGATCGATATCGTCTCCCTTGCCATTGGCTTGCTTGAGTTGTTGTTCCAAAATATGAGTGGCGGCACGCATGTTGACGAGGCGTTCTTGGCGGGTCCGACCGCGTCGCGCCAGCAGAGCAGCGCGCAGGCGATTGTCGGGACGCAAATCAACCATCCCTTGGCCACCCTGTTGTAATAAGCGTACTGCGCGCTCGTAACTAGCATCGTCTCCCACTGCAGCTAACAAGGTTGCTAATTGGCGCCGCGCATCCGCGTGGCTGGGGTCTTGCTTGAGAATCAGCTCAAACTGTTCGGTCGCCGCCCCCACGTCGGTCGAAACCAGCAAACGGGCTAATCCTGATCGGTAAGTAGTATTCTCCGGCTCTAGTTTGACGGCCAATTCGTACTCGCGTTGTGCTACATCTTTGTCGCCTAAAGCCAGATAACCTTCGGCAACCGAAAAATGTCGCGTTGCCTCATCAAGCCCAGTCGCCGATAAGATGTCGGTCAGAATCTGGCGGGCCTGCTCAGGTTGATCGGCGCGAACCAGCAATGCGAACAGTCCATTCCAGGCCTGTGGAGCACTGGAAAACCGCTGCACTGCGCCTCGCATGGTTTTAATAGCCTCTTCCTGTTTCTGCTGGCTGGCTTGTAGACTAGCGAGCCATACGTATCGCATAACATCATTGGGATGCTGTTGGATCGAGATCTTGGCAATCTTCATTGCCTTCTCAATTTGGTTTTGCTGGACGGCAAGGGATATGGCCAGCGAATCGGTCTCAGAAGTGTCGATTTGGGTCATTTGCAAACGAGTTAGGTAACTTTGTGCTTCGTTGTAGCGACCTAACTGGTAGAGTAACGATACCAGCCGCTCTAAAGTGGCAGCCCGCTTGTCACCCAACTCGACTGCCTTTCGATAATTGGCAACGGCCTGTTCCACTTCACCCATCCGATCAGCCTGGCGAGCAGCCAACACTACGCCTGGGTACCAATTCGGACGCTCGGTTCGCAATGCACCGATTAACCGTGACAAGTCGCGTCGTGCGGTTCTACTGAGTGTGTCATACTTGGCAAGCAGCCGCTGGGAGTGCAGGTAATTGAATTTAAAATCGTCCACCTGATCAAGTTTGCCTAACATCAATTCCCAGTGTTCGGCAATCGCATCGTCACCCTGCTGCAGTGCCAGCTGGATTCCTGTTATCAGCAGATCTTCATCTTGAGGTGATTGTTCTACCAATTGCTCCGTTAGGGCCAGTGCTTGTTCTGATTGACCCGCTTGAGATAATATCTGTATGCGTTGCAACTGTACTGGACCGCGCTGGTCGTGGTCCAGCTTGTCCAAACTGTCAGCGAGCAATGCTTCGACCTCGTTGTATCGATTGCCGCTGGCCAGAAAACGTGATTTAACGAGTATGCTTTCAGCTAATGATTGCTCTAATGTTTCGTAATGGGCCATCGCACGCTCAGCGGCATCTGGCTGATCAAGACTCAGATAAGCGAAGATCAGTCCTTTCCAAAAACGCTTTTCTTGGTCAAAAAGGGCCTCAGCCGTTTTGAGCAACTCGATCGATTGTTGGTGTTCTGGCGAGTCACCTGGTGAGTTGTTATCCACAAGTTGGTTGGTTAGTAAATAGTCGACCTCAATCAGTGGCAGCTCCCAACCAATGGTTCTTTGGTTAGCGGATTTCTTAGTGTTGAAAGGTTCCTCTAGGCCCGTTACTGCAGTGGTCACTGTCTGCTTGGCAGCAGTTAAAGCTGCCAGAAATTCACTCCAATTACGTTGTCCAGCTGGCAGCCGCTTTTGTCTCATCAAATGAGCTCGCACCAGTAATAATTGTGCCGGATAATCGACTTCCGAGGAGACAAGTTGCTGATAACGATCCATGAGACCGATCGCCTGGTCCACCTGTCCCAATTTCAAGTGGGTTTTGGCTGCGATTGGCAACAACTCTGCCTGCTGAGGCAACAACCCCATTAACTGATCCCAGTAAACCGCTGACGCATCCCATCGCTTCATCGATTCCATGGTACGTGCCAGCAGGGCCATTGCTTGCAACGATTCAGAGGTAGGACCATCCGCCTCCCCCGATTTGGTCGAAATGATAATATTCTTCAGATCATGGATTGCCAGGGACGATTCGCCCATGGCGATTGCCTGTCGTGCACGTAGTGACCGTATGAGATTTTCCAGGCGGCGACCTGCCACAGCAGACATAGTGGGCAGCAGGTGTGCCATGGTAAGATCCAACTGATTGACTACCTGTGTCACTTTTTCTGGTTGATTGTTCTGCAGTAGGGCATAGCCCAGAGCAATGCTTAAGTCTGAATTTTTATTGCCAATCGTTTTTCGACCTTGTTGTAAGGTTTGAATAGCCTGTTGGAATTCGCCCGTATGTGAATGCATTTTCGCCAGCATCAAGTAGCTGCGTGGATCATTGGGTGCGATTTGGATGATATGCTGCAGTATCTGTTGAGCTTTGGCTTTGTCCTTTGAATAAGAGTCTTCCACGGTCAGTAGCAGTGCTTCGATGTGGTCAGGATCAAGTTTTAGAATTTGCTGTAAATCGTCGCTCCTTTTGGAAGAAGATCCAGCAACCCGATTTTGGGCAAAGCGTCTGTGGTACCGATAACGGGTCAGCAAGGCGAAGACATTCTTTGGATTTGCAACAACCATCCGATCGATGATACTCTCGGCTTGAGCAGCAACGTTCTCACCTTGAAGCACGCTCAAGTTAGGATTTTCATGTAACGCTTGCGCTGTTATGGCGGCAAGTTTCATGTCGCCCGGTCGGCCAGCTATCGCGGTCAACAGCGATTGAACCGCCTCATTGATTAATAGAGAGCTGCCTTCACGCCTGGCATGTTCATAGAGCACAAGAGCAATCACACGCCCTGCAGCCGACTTATGGTCGGCAGAAGCCAACAGCTTTTTCGCTTCTAGGCTAGCGACTTTCAAATCGCCGATCTTCAACAGCTCCTCAGCCAAACGCAACCGCAGGTCATCACGATTCGGAACCAATCCCAACACCTGATAGAGGAGGCGTGCCAAACGACGGTTGCCACGAGACGACTGAATACTCTTGGCATAAGACTCGACCATGCCCACACGTGCATCCAAATCAGCCGGCCTCAACATCAGGTATCGTTCAAAATAGGAAGTGGACTGTGCCCACTCTTCAGCCTGCTGGTGGATGATAGCCCGTTTCAACAAGATATCCGCTGTTTTCACTATTTGGTGGTGATACCAAAAATAGCCTGCGGTCAAGCTCGCCAAGCCAACCACCAATGAAATCCCCAACAGCTGAACATTCAGCACACGCCGCCGGCTTACTCGTTCCGGAGAAGTCGAGCGAGATGTTGGCCTGGTAGGTACAGCTATGGTTGGATCTACTGTGGAATGCATTGATTTAAATGTGAAACAGGCCGCAGTTGAAACAGGCGTGTTAAGAAGTTGGCCACTTGGGATTTAGCGACGGAATCACGGGAAACGGGTGGAATGGTGGAATGGTGGAATTAGAAAAATACGCAGAACTATTTTGAAACTTTTGGGTTGCTGTCGCTTACAAAAGAATCTTCCCAATCACCACTATCTTTTTTTCTTTGGATGCTCTCGATCAATTTCAGCAAGCCGTTTTCAAGTCTAAATGACAATGCATCCAACGATTCAAACTCTGACTCTGAAATTTGTTCAGCAGCATGGTATGTTGTATAGCCAGATACACTTTCTCCCAGCGACCCTAACGCGATATTCAAAAACTGCAAATATTCTCGTATTGATCGTCGACAATAACCTTCAGCGATGTTTCTGTGTACTGAGTCCGCAGACGCTATGGCTTGCGAGGCAACTTATTTCGTTCAAACGGCCAACTTTTTACTGCTTGGCAGGTCAAGCCGTAAAGCATCACCGCGTCTTGCCAAACACGCAACTGCTGATAGCCACGATTCTTATTTCGAAACTTGGACATTCTGCACCATTCCAACATTCCAACTTTTTCCCTTTCCCCTTCATCATTCAACATTTCTTGCTCGATATTCGATATTCCCATCAACTCGGCTCATGGGCGTAGTGGCCGTAGATGTAGGCGTAGTGGTTTACTGGGGTGCCTCCTAGGACTGCGCCAGCCACTTTAGCACCGGCGTTTTCTAAACGGTCGACTGCTATGCGTACTTGCTTGGAACGGCTTATGTCTCGCAGCGAACAGAACAGTACCGTGTCGGCCGCATTGGCGAATATTAGCGACTCGCTTGCGCCCAGTATGGGCGGGGTGTCGATGACGATGGTTTCGAAGTCTTCCTTTAATCGATCGAGCAATTGTTCGATCAGTGGGCCCTGTACCATGTGATGTGGATTGGTCGAAGCACGTCCGGCAGGTATAACATAGGTATTGGATTGGCCGACTTGGTGAATTGCCTCTTCTAATGGACACTTGCCTTGAAGCACTTCTGCCAATCCCGGTTTGAGCGGGGTACCGAGCACATTTGCCACATCTGGCGAACGCAAATCGGCATCAATGATGACGGTTGGTTTTTTGGTGGCTTCGGCAATACTACCGGTTAGCGAAGTGGCCACACTGGTCTTGCCTTCACCTGAAGTCGCGCTAGTAATCGCCAGCACACTCTTACTGGCCATACGCTTGGAAAGAACCAAGTTGGTACGCAAACTGTCGACCGATTCAGCAAAGATGAACATCTCTCGCTGCATCTTATTGGATAGCAAATGGGTACCGGTCGCTACAGGACGTATTGGAAAGCGGGCCACCTCGCCCAATATGGGCAATTGCGAGTCCTGACGAAGCTGTTCTACGTCAGTAACACGACGAACCATGGCCTCACGGGCTATTGCCAAGCCGAGTGGAGCCGCTAAGGCCGCGGCGCAACCGACTAAAAGCAACTTGTAAGGAATGGGCATCAGCGGACTGGTTGGCACATTGGCGGATTTCCGTAATCGTACTCGCGCGGGTGCTCGCAGCTCAGTCTGCAGGGCCAACTTTCGTGCGGCAATCAGTTCGAACACTTTTTCTTCACGTTTCAGCTCAGCCCGTGAGAATTCCAGTTGCACACTCTTAGCGCCACCCGATTGGATGTCTTTCAAGTGCTTTTCAAATCGACTGGTCAAGAACTTTTTCTTGATGTTCAATTGGACTAACTGTTGCTCCATCGATGCAATGACCATCTTACGATCTTCCGCCTGAGTATTTTCATTCTGATTGCTCAATGTTTCGCGCAACATCATTTTGAGCTGTTCCAGCTGTAGCGTCTCTTCCTCCAAATTTCTTAGGAGACGTCCGTAACCAGAATGTGTGTCCAGGTGAACAACCATGCCCTTGAGTCCTTCCATCCGCTCTCTGATCTCATCCAGCAATGCCTGCTGCTGGCGCACTTCCGGATGATTGGCCACATTCAAATCTAGTAGCCCCGAGGATTTGGCATGGTCGGGAATTAACATCGGTGCATCTCGCAACGATTGAATTTCTGCTTTGAGCACTTCGCGGTTAACTTCCACTTCAGTCAGGCTCTGGTACAGGTTCCCTGCAGGGCCCATATTTTTTGAAAGATCAAGTATTCCTCCGCCAAACGGATCTTTACCGGTTACTTCTTTGGCCAGCTCCAACACCCGGTCACGCAGTCGCTCGACTTCCAACGAACGACGTAGACGCTCCTCTTCCAGTAAAGCAATCACACGTTGAGAAAGACGGTACTCTTCGTCTGTTTGAAGCTCCAAGTATACGGTTACTACCGCATTGGTGATGTCCGCAGCAGCTTGCGCAGAGGGACACACGTATCGCACACTATAGAGTTGCGACTTTCCAACTTGAGCAACTGTAATCTGCTTCTGCAGATATTCTAGTGGATCAACTTGTTCTCGAAATTCCTCAAGTTTAGCTATTTCCGGCTTACTCAAAACGGGTGATAATACGACCGCACTACGAAGCAATTCAATTTGCGTCTGTATGTACTGCACGTTCCCCCGCGGACCACTCACTTTTCCCTTATCGAAAGCGATGAAGGGTACCGTCTGCTCAATATCAATCAGCGCTGAGGCCCTATACTCAGGCACGTAAAAGTACATGATGACCACAGCGGTTACTCCGGCCAACACAAGCCCCGTTGGAATTGTTATTTTCCACCATTGACGTAGTACCCAGAGTACGAAGGCAGGCCCTAAATCTGCATCCTGCCGGCTGGCCGAAACTGTAGTCGCACGGGGGATCCGTTGAACTGGTTGTGCTAAAACATTTGGCTGGCTACGCACGGGAAGTTGGTTTGGATTGCCCAAGGTTTGGTTATCTGAGGAGTTTTGATCTGACATGGCGAGTTACTCGGCTGCTGAATTCATTGGTGTGGTGGAGATTTGGGAATATCGAATAAGGCGAATATCGAATATTGAACAAGGAATGCTGAAGTAAGAAGTGAAGGAATAGGCGTGTACTTCATCATTCCTTGTTCCTTGCTCGATATTCGATATTCTTTTCTTGCTACGCGGCTCGGTATCCAATCGGTGTTACATCTTCCACTTCTGGGAACAATCGCCCCAGGTAAACCAGGAACAACCAGAAGAGTAAGGCGGCAAAGGGGATCATCACAATCCCGGCGATATCGTGACTAAAGACATGCCCCGCGTCACTCGATGCATACTGACAAAGCAAACCTGTGACAACAATTCGAGTCACGTTAGCAACAATGGCTACCGGAATTGCAGCCATTAGTACCATTACTTTTTGCCACCAACTCCAACGGGAGAACAACACATAAGCAAAGGCTAAGGCAAAGATGCCTACAAAAATACGCATTCCCGAGCAGGCCTCTGCCACAAAGAGCTGCTGCTCACCTAGCCAAATGGTATTGCCTTCAGATATGGCTGGTTGCCCAAGCAATTGCAAACAGGTGGTGCTGAGTATAGTCGCCACTCGTTGTAGTGGCACGCTCAACCAACGCTCAGCCGTGTAAGGAATCGGCATCATGAACCACAAAAACAAAATTGACGACGAACTCCAACGCAAACATTTCATGCCATACAACAACCAAACCGATGCACCAACTGCAATCGGCAGTGTCCAGCCATCCAGAGGCTTCAAATAATAGAGCCCTGCAAACAGCCGCAAGCCACCGACGACAAGCAACAAGGCTGCCCCAATCAGGCTTGGCTGAATAGCCTCACGCGGAAAACTGGCTCGTCGCAACCACAAAAACCCAATTGATACAGGCAATACAAGGAACCCATGGGAGTAATCAGGCTGTTGAATCCAAGCGTGCACCATACTTGCCAGTGTCGGCCAATACGACCAGACCAGCACGAACAACAGGGCCACACCTCCTAAAATTAGCCATTGCGTATCAATTGGTGAGGCAGGCGGTTCTGCTGAATTGTTTGCCGGGCTGTCGCCTTGCCGATGGCCCGATTCACCGGGTTCTTGCACAACTGATTGATGTCGCTTTTTTTTATGTTTGTGTGACATACGCGGTGGGGAGATGGGAATGTCCGTTGCTATTCAACTTTTGCATGTGAAAGCTGTATGCGAAAGCAATGAGAATAAAAGCCACGGATTGAACACGGATGGGAAAAATAGAATGGTGGAAGATTGTTGGGGTGGTGGAAAAAGTGTGCTATGTTTTAGTAGCCACTTGAATTGACAACTAGATTCCTATCCATGACCCGACCGCACGATTGGCGGACTCCGTCCCCCTCAGTTGCGCAACAGCACAACTGACCGCGTCTCGGCAATCCAAACTAGTCTGACTACAATGATCCACTGATCCATGTGAACTGCTTGTTCTTGTGTTCGAAATTCAATCCGAACACTTACGGCCTTGCTTTAAACAGACTCGCCTCTAAAAATCGCAAGTCACTGCCCCTCTACCATAGGCAGCTACAACGGAACCCTAACTAAGCCCCACTGCATTGCCGTACCTCAAAATTCCCCAGCCATTATAACGAAAAATAACCTAAATTCTAGTACTCAATTTACTTATAGACTACTATCCTTCCATCTCTTCTGCTTCTAAATAGGCTCCAATAAATAATTCTGAATTTCCATCGATGCGCCCATTTCCATGTATTCCACTGCCACAAAAAGCCTGGTCTTGCCACGCCGTTTCATAACAATCCCTTCGTAACCTTTAAACAGACCCGACTTCACCCGCACTCGTTGCCCTTGAACCAGGCGCGATTCGGGGGTTAGTGGTGCGTCTAGTGCAATCAACTCGGCGATCTGCCGCAAGTTATCGCGCAACTGCTCCCCATCCACGACTTGGGTCATTGCTACAATTCGATTGGTTTGCAGCGCCGTAATTCGCTGCTGATCGATGCCGCAAAAAAACAGATAGCCCGAGAAGAGCGGGATCTGCGCAGTCCGTGTTTTGCCACGAGACAATGACTTACGTTTGACGACTGGCAGGAAATGAGGCACGTGCTGGGCGGCAAGTTGCTCTGCTAGCTTTTTCTCTTGGCGACTCTTGGTGTAAACAAGCCACCAACTGGGATTCTCTGGGGGATGCTCAGTTTCCTGTCCGTTGACCCTTTGCGATGCACTCATCTGCACTGAAAGCGTTTGCCCCTGCAATGACATTTCTGACGATTCGGGCAATTCTGACGAATCGGGTTGCAGCAAATTTTCTGGATAGAGATAAGGGAGCACTAAGCTATTTGCGCTCTGCCCAGTTAGTGCATCCGAGATATCGACACTTGCACTCTCAATGATTCCACGATCAAGTCGGGTGTCGCCGTTTATCATGGACATAGCAAAACTCTCTGGCACAAGAAAGTCGCGAATCGGACTGAGTGGTTAATCGCTCCCTGATGAACCACCTACTTGGGTCCAGTCTAACCATCACTCGCTTCTTTCTGACAAAAAAACCTTATAAAAAATGCCCAACAACACGCCACACAGAACGTATCGATGAACTATATGGATTACGCAGATATTGAAGATTTACATGCCTTGACCGATTGGGAGAAGATTATGGCGAGAAGATTCTGACAACTGGGCCAACAACCCAACTCTTGCTATGGCATGATCCATGCCGCTGAAAGGTTTTGCCACGTCATGCAGAACCCTGGAAATATCCCACGCGTGGGGCAAGAAACACGGGCCCTCACGCTAAATTAGCAACAGTACCCACAATGGTGAGTATTGATGAGAACACTTGAATAGTCAATGAAAAACGCGCATTTTTTCTAAATTGGTTAGGCATTATCCTCGGACAGGATCCTAGCCTTACTTCCCCACCATTGTGGCAAAACAGCTTTTTCTGGAATATTGTGTGGTCAAGATCGACGTAAGTTGTTTTCCATCGGTGGCGTGTGAACACATGTAGTATAGCTGGATTCTTAAACACGTTGTAGTGACGACCTTTGCTCTGGCTCAGAACGAATAAGCCGATAGCATAGGCAATCATGTTCATTCGCCAGTGTTTCCGAAAAAAGGATGGCAAGCGGCATGCCTATTGGTCGCTGGTCGAATCCTATCGCACGGATGCCGGGCCACGACAACGGGTTGGGCAAGCTTGATGAAGCGGGTCGACTGGGTGTGGAACAGGCAGCTCGAGACACGGGTCTAGCGTGTACGAACGGTTCACGGACGGCGCGTGACCCACAGCAATTGTCGTTGTTCGATCAGGTTGACGACACTCCGATTCAGCCGGAATGGGTGGAGGTCGATGCGTCGGGTGTTCGCGTTGAAAACTGCCGACAGTTTGGTGGACCATGGCTTGCCTTGGAAGAAGCTGGAGATCCATCTTAAGAACCGTATGGGTGAGTTGTTTGACCTTGAGTACGACCTGCTGATGTATGACATCACCAGCACGTACTTTGAAGGCCAGGCAAACTTCGATCTGGCTCAGTGCGGTTACTCGCGAGATAAGCGTAGCGACTGCAAGCAGGTCTGTATTGGCCTGGTTGTATCACGATGTGGCATGCCACTTGGCTATGAGGTATTCGCTGGTAATACCGCAGACGTCACGACGGTGGAGCATATCGTCGAAACCATGGAAAATCGCTATGGAAAAAGCGATCGCATCTGGGTTATGGATCGTGGTATGGTCAGCGAAAACAACATCGACTTCCTGCAGGAAGGAGGTCGTCGTTACATTGTCGGTACCCCAAAATCAATGCTGAAGAAATTTGAAGCCGAACTACTCAAGGACAACTGGAGCACGATTCGTGCTGGGTTAGAAGTGAAGCTGTGTGCCAGGCCCTTCGAAGA
>JBDOMT010000301.1:0-2888 GCA_039831705.1 Pirellulales bacterium
TCATCGGACCATCAAAGGTGATTGTATCCGGCCAGGGTCGCCCCTTTGTGTGGAAGATGCCAGGCGGCTGGTCACCAACTACGTTGCCCAATACAACGAGGTACGATTGCACAGCGCCTTGGGTTATGTTACGCCGATCGATAAATTGTACGGGCGTGAAAAGGCAATATTCGCTGAGCGAGACCGGAAGCTGCAAGAGGCCCGTGAAAGACGATCTCGCAATCGTAAAAGTTTAAACCAAGAAGAGCAACGTCCCACGCAAGCCGACAGATGCTATACTGAAGATGCCTGGGCGGAGGATAGGGCAACGGTGGAGGCCGACCCGAGCGCCGTCCCAGGGCCAGAAGCGACGTTCGGGGTGGTCGCGCAAGCCGCGCCACCCCACTTCTAATCATCGACGCCTTCTTTTTTGACTCAATGCGATAAACTCAATTAAAAAAATACTGCCTTTAGTCCGTTTCACCCACTACCTCATGTAGCTAATTCGAGTTTGTCAAAACTCAATGTCAGGCTGAACCAGTACAATTCAAAGGCGTTCTAATACATAATGACTGAAACGTCTGTAAAAATATCGACTGGCGACAAAATGCGATCGCTAATGCATCACGCCAGATGGACAATCCTCGAATCATGGAAAATAAGTCCGGTCATCATGCTGGGCTTGCTCGTAGTGGTCGTATTGCGTGGTGCTGCTCCTGCAGGGATCGCGGTATTCGCTCGAGAGTTGATTAATGCATTTGTAGCGGTTGAACCACTAGGAACTGCTGCTTTCAATGCCTTGGTCCCATGGTTGCTGCTTGGATTTGGGTTTACACTTATTGAAGCCATTGCACCGATGGCGTATCAATACCTACTCCAAATACTCCATGACGAGATCAACTTAAACGTATCGACTAGAGTTTTAAGGCATGCTGCCAAATTAGATCTTTCTTTCTTTGAAGATCGGCAGCAAAGGCAAATCATTGAACTTGCCCAACAGAACACAGCAGAGCATCTTTCCAGTTTTGTCAGCCATCTGGCAGGAACTTGCATTTACGTTCTACAAGCAATCTCGCTGGTTGCGGTCCTGGCAATGATTGAACCCCTGGTCCTTGTTGTGGTAGGGCCCTGTGGAATCGCTTACTTGCTCTTTAAATGGAAATTATCCAAACAATACTATTTGAATGAACAATACAGAAATACCCGTCGTCAGTGGACCACTTACTTTGTTTCCAAACTCACCAACTGGCAAACTGTTGGTGAAATAAAATTATTAGGCTTGGCTGAGCTACTCATTGATCGATTCCACTTCATGATGAAACAGTTTCGAGACGAAGACCGTAAGCTCCATTGGCGAGGTTTCTATAGTGCGACATTATTCGCCTTCTTGACCTCCTTGGCATTTTTTCTGGTTTTTGCCTGGCTGTTATTTAAGGCATTACGTGGTGGAGCAACCATCGGTGACATTGCCATCTTTGGTGCCGCCACCTCCCGCCTCCGAAGCATCTTGGAAATTGCGATAACCTCTGTTACAAAAATGATGGAGCAAACACTGTACATTTCCAATCTGAGAAATTTTCTATCGGTGCAACCGCAACTGACACAAACAGGATGTGTCCTTCCGTCCAAAAGTCGCGGTGAAATAGAACTCAATTGTGTTACCTTTACTTACCCGGGAGCCAAAAAACCGACATTGCATAATGTGTCACTGCACATACGACCGGGCGAAATCATAGGTGTTGTTGGGGAAACGGGTGCTGGCAAAACGACGCTGGTAAAACTCCTTTGTCGCCTTTATTCGCCAGATTCGGGAAGCATTCAATATGACGGAATCGACGCCTGTGATCTACCACTGAACTACCTGCATAATCAAATCGGATTTCTAATGCAGGGCTTTGGAAGGTATGAAGCATCCGCAGCTGAAAACATAGCGTATGGAGATTGGCGTCGCCTGTTTGAGAATCACGAAGGGATCGTAGAGGTGGCCAAACGGGCTAATGTCCATGACATGATCGAGGAAATGCCGGAACATTATGACACGATGCTTGGTCGCTTGGGAGGTGAGGTAGATCTGTCAGGAGGACAATGGCAAAAACTGGCGCTGGCGCGCGCATTCGCGCGTAATGCATCGTTACTAATTTTAGATGAGCCGACTTCAAACTTAGATGCACGTTCTGAATATCAGCTGTTTTGTCAATTTCGCGAGTTGGCGAATGATCGAACGACTCTGTTGATTTCGCACCGTTTCTCCACACTACGCATGGCGGACCGTTTAGTTGTCATGGAAGGCGGACAAATTGTCGAGTGTGGCACACATCGAGAATTGCTCGACAATAAAGGCCTTTATGCCTATCTTTACGGATTGCACCTTAAAAACATGAACGGAATAGGCGAACCCGCGGAGACACAAAACGACAATGATGACCCTAAGACGAATTGACAAGATTTGTTTTGCAGGACTCTAGGCTTTAACGCTGTCCAACAACTCACGAACTCTTTATTACTTCACCTGGTGAACTCTAGCATGACCATTCATGAAGATCTCTACATGAATGCTGGGAAACCTCTGAAAGGGAGAACAATCACATTTGCTTTTGTGAGTATTCTGGTGGTTGGTTACCAGTATCTGGCCGGTGCTTACCATACCGAGTTCTACTCCACCGATGCGCTTGCGCATTTTGTTACTGGTGTTGTACTGGTTCAGCCTGACATTGAGTTTTGACAAACTCGAATTAGCTGCATGAGGTAGTGGGTGAAACGGACTAAAGGCAGTATTTTTTTAATTGAGTTTATCGCATTGAGCCAAAAACGAAGGCGTCGATGATTAGAAGTGGGGTGGCGCGGCTTGCGCGACCACCCCGAACGTCGCTTCTGGCCCTGGGACGGCGCTCGGGTCGGCCTCCACCGTT
>JBDOMT010000044.1:0-12825 GCA_039831705.1 Pirellulales bacterium
GACAAACGGAGACCTACACTCTTGTGTGTGTGGTGGTATCGGGGCCCTCAAAGGTAATTTGCACGGTGGTGCTAATGAAGCGGCAATGGAAATGCTTCAGGAAATCATGGCAGAAGTTGAAAACGGTTCGCCCACAGGCTCCAAAGGAATATTTGGAATAATAAAAAAGCTGGGAGCCGGAGGTTAGGAGAACCCAATGATACTAACATTTATTAACCGCTGGTCGGGGCTTGTATTGGCGCTCGTCGCTGCCAACGTTGTGACCAGCCCAGTCAGCGCCGCAATCGAAGAACCGCAGGTTCGCCAAACGATCTCACGGGGACTGCAATGGCTGGCATACCAACAGCGAGAGCCTGGGCATTGGACCGCCAGCCAGGGTTACCCCACCGCGATGACAGCGCTGGCCGGATTGGCCCTTTTGTGCGAAGGCTCAACCGCCACTCAAGGAAAATATGCCGAGAATATCCGTCGTGCCGTCGATTTCCTCACCCGCCGCAGTCGTCCCAACGGCCTGATTGGCGATGACGATGACGATCGCTACACCTATGGCCACGGTTTTGCCATGCTGTTTCTGTCACAAGTCCTGGGCGAAGAAGAGGATATAGACCGACGAAGTGAGCTCACCCGAGTACTCACTCGGGCCGTTTCATTCACAGGCCAGGCCCAAACCAAGGCGGGTGGCTGGGGCTATGTGAGCGCAAAAGACGGTAGCGGTTTTGACGAAGGCTCGACCACCATCACTCAGGTCCAAGGCCTGAGAGGTTGCCGCAATGCGGGCATCCCCGTGCCCAAAGAAATCATTGACCAGGCGATCGCCTACATTCGAGCATGCACCAAGGAAGATGGGTCCGTTCAATACAGCTCCAAAGGGGGTGGAGGACGCCCCGCCATCACGGCTGCGGCCATTGCCTGTCTCTACAACGCGGGTGAGTACGATGACGCACATGTGCCCAATATGCTCGAATACTGTAAGAAACATCTTAAAACCGGACAACAAGACAGTTTTGGTCATTGGCATTACGCCCATTTTTATTACGCTCAAGTCCAATATCGCGAGGGAGGAACAGTCTGGAGAAACTATCGACTACAATTGCAAAAACGACTATTAAAAGAAACGACGGAAATCGTCATTGGAGAAAACAAGGCCGTAGCCTGGCAACAAGGCTACATCGGACCGGTCTACACAACCTCACTGAATTTGATCATGCTACAACTAGAAAATTCCTTTCTGCCCATCTATCAACGGTAGTTCGGTTGAGAACATACACCGCAGAAACACAGAAACACAGAAACACTGACATTATGGAAACAAGCCCCACCGACGTACAACTGATTGAACAACTGGCCTCCACAGTCGACCGTATTAAAGGGCAACTCGCCCAAGTCATTGTGGGTCAGGAAGAGGTGGTAGATCAACTTCTGATTAGCCTTTTCAGCCGTGGCCACTGTATCCTCGAGGGCGTGCCGGGGCTGGCAAAAACCTTGCTGATAAGTACGCTGGCTCGTTCACTCGATCTTTCGTTCAGTCGCATCCAATTTACTCCCGACCTGATGCCGGCCGATATCACCGGAACCGATATCATTGAAGAAAACCGCTCGACAGGACAACGTGAGATGCGTTTCCTGGAAGGCCCCCTCTTTTCACACATCATCCTGGCCGACGAAATCAACCGCACACCGCCTAAGACTCAGGCTGCACTGCTGGAAGCCATGCAAGAACGCCAGGTCACGGTCGGGCGTGTGCGGCATCAACTTTCCGATCCGTTCTTTGTGTTGGCCACGCAAAACCCAATCGAGCAGGAAGGCACCTACCAACTACCTGAGGCGCAACAAGATCGGTTTATGCTTAAGGTTTTGGTCTCCTACCCAAACTTCGAGGACGAATTTGAAATTGCCAGACGGACCACCAGCACTCCGGTCGACGAGGTCATCCCAGTAGTTGCCCCTGAAGAAATCTTGGCCCTACAGCGTATAGTCCGTGAAGTGCCGGTCAGTGATCATGTCATTCGCTACACCCTATCGCTGGTTCGACAAACGCGTGTAGGTGAGAAGGGAGTGCCCGAAGAAATCGCCAACCAATTGGCATGGGGCGCTGGCCCGCGTGCGGTGCAATTTCTTATCGTCGGCGCTAAGGCTCGGGCACTGATGCATCGTCGTACCCATGTGACCATCGAAGATATTCAAACTTTGGCGTATCCTGTTTTACGGCACCGCATCGTGGTGAATTTTGCTGCGGAAAGTGAAGGGATTTCCTCGGACAACCTCATCGGCCAATTGCTAGCAAACACTCCCACGCAAGAGGATGAATTGGCTAATGACGCCCGATTCCAAGCAATTTTTGCATCCTGAGGCCATCCGACGGATTGGGCGACTGGAAATTCGCGCTCGACATATTGTCGAAGGGTTGCTCAGTGGCATGCATCGCAGCCCTTACTTCGGCCGATCGGTTGAATTTCTGCAGCACCGCCAATACGCGCCAGGCGACGATTTACGCCATGTCGACTGGAAGGTCTGGGCCAAGCAAGACCGACTCTACGTTAAGCAGTTCGAAGAAGATACCAACATGCGTTGCACCTTGTTGGTGGATGCTTCTTCCAGCATGCGGTACGGATCGGGCGCCCTGAACAAATTTGAATACGCGGCCACCGCCGCAGTCAGTTTGGCATACTTGTTATTGCGACAACACGATGCGGTCGCCTGCATCGCCTACGATGAAGAAATTTGTGCCCGCACGCCACTACGTAGCACTGAAAAGCATCTAGGAACGATTGCGAAAATACTCGATTCCCACCGTCCCAACCGCACCAAGGGCGATGAAAAAACCAACACTGGTCCCATCCTGCAGGAGATCGCCAACAAAAGCGCCCGCCGCGGGATGATGGTGCTTTTTTCAGACCTGTTCGGAGATGTCCCGGAAACCATGCGCAGCCTGCGTCTACTGAGGCAACGGGGACACGACGTCATGGTATTGCAGGTATTAGACGACGACGAACTCGACTTTCCTTTCGACGGCCCAACCCGATTTGATGGTCTGGAATTGCCCAGACATCTTAAGTGCAACCCGCGCGCCCTGCGCGAAGGTTACCTACAATCACTCGAGAATTTTCTCACCTCCATCCGACGTGGATGTGCCCACGATGGCATCGACTACACACTCATCCGCACCAGTGAACCTCTCGACGCGGCGTTGGCGGCCCTGGTAACCAAGCGAATGGCAAAAAGAGTGGGTAGCCGGCAAGGCGCTGGGGGTGGTTAGTTGAAAGTTGCATTGTCGACTAACTTATTTCAGAAATTTCAGACGGGAGCAACTAGATTTACAGGATCGGGATTTCATTTTTGTAGAAATCTTCGAACGTCTGGCACCAATGCTCCTGGCTATCCTGTTGATCCTGTCAAAATATAGCTGTTTAAAGCAATTGTTCGACTAGGCCGTTAAGAGCTGAAAGTTGGTAAGACTTCACACGAATTCACGGTTTTCCTCGGCAGAGGTAGTAATCTGCTTGTAATTTTTCGAAGGACAGACTCTCGTAAAGACGCAAAGATCGCAAAGAAAAGAATGGATGAGACCGGAATTCCCCAAACTGTCAAAGGTCTCCCAGGGTAGAACTGGAGCATTGCAATGTCGGTACTTTGAAGAATTGAATGCAAAAGAAGTGAGAAGTAAGGCTTACCACGGAGTCACGGAGGACACGGAGAAGCATTATAAATGGTTCTTCACTCCGTGTCCTCCGTGACTCCGTAGTTCAATTCGTCGATATTATTTTGCTTGGGTGTGACTTTCAGTTTGCCTGCAGAGTAGGAAGAGTCTTGGCGTCTTTGCGAGAGGATGTCTGGATTCGAGTATATTGTTACGAAAGTTGAGTCAAAAGGGTTGACTGAATTTTATCGGAGAATTTGTATGTCGGACGATCCCGTACGATTTGGCTTAATCGGATTTGGCGCATGGGGCCAGTGTCATGCGGATGCTATTACCAAAACCCAAGGTGCAGAACTGGTTGCCATTGCCGCCCGATCGGATAAAACTTGCCAATTGGCGCGCGAGACCTATCCGCAAGCGAAAGTCTTTTCTAATTATCGCCAAATGCTGGAACGCGACGACATCGACATTGTCGACATCGTGTTGCCCACTTTTTTGCATCATGAAGTCGCTTCGACTGCCCTTTCAGCAGGAAAGCATCTATTGCTGGAAAAACCGATGGCGCCCACCATCCAGCAATGCAACGAACTGCTGCAGCTTACTAAAGAACACGACCGATTACTGGCCATTGGACACGAGTTGCGACTATCGTCGTTGTGGGGCAAAGTAAAGCAGCTAATCGACAATGGCTTTGTCGGTGATCCGCAATATGTACTGGTCGAATTGTCGCGTAACCCTTATCGCCTTGGTGCCGATGGCTGGCGATTCGACATCCAGCGCGTCGGCAACTGGATTCTCGAAGAACCGATCCATTTTTTCGATCTTGCGCGCTGGTATCTACAAGACCATGGCCAGCCCGAAACGGTATATGCCTCGGCCAATGCACGGCAACCAGATCACCCCGAACTGCAAGACAACTTTAGTGCGATTGTGAATTTCAGCGGTGGCCCGTACGCAGTGATTACACAAACTCTCAGCGCGTTCGAGCATCACCAAACGGTGAAAGTCACCGGTACCCGCGGAGCCCTCTGGGCGAGTTGGAGCGGTGCGATGGACCGAACACGACACCCTACGTTTTTTCTAAGAACCTTTGATGGAGAAACGGTGGAGGAATTAACCTTCAACAAGATGACCGGAGAGTTATTCGAACTCGAAGATCAGATCGCCCTGCTGGTCAACGCAATTCGCCATGCTGGGTCTCTTGCCGCCACGGGGGAGGATGGAAAATGGTCGGTTGCCATGTGCCTGGCTGCCCAACGAGCTGTCGAAACAGGCCAACCTGTACCCATTCGGCCATTCCTATCGGGGAATGCTACGGCTCCTCGTCAATGAATCCATGGTACAAACCCATGTAGTATGGCAGCAGATAAACCGTGCCACTGGCCAACAGACGGCCGTCACCACCGTAATCCAATTCCCAAGGATTGGTATTCCAGTGATTGAAATGGCGATTTTCAACAGGCAATACTTTTCCATTCTCACGGTAACCTAAGCGATCGGATAATGGAGTGGTGACTTCGGTCATTTGCTGGCGAGGTAATCGGACGATGTCAAGCCGATGACTGTTTTTGCAGGCCCAGTTGAGGCGATCGAGGGGAAAGCCCTTGAGCGTGGCCATCGAATCCTCCAACCAACCGTTCCATGGTTCCAACGACTCCGTACCCCACTGATTGGTGAGGGTTCCGCCCAAACCAAAAACCGCGTAGGCAAAATTGAAGAAGGGATTCATCTCAGGTTGCTCGATGGCCCATGCGCTGTAAAAAGAAAGCAACATCTGATTGCGTAGCGCCTCATGCTTGGTGTACTTGAGCAAATTGTAGTAGCACATGAAGGCCATTTCATCGTCCGACTGGTTGCCCGAACCAATCCCGCGATGGATTTTGTAAATCATCGCGTTGGTTCCATACGCGTGATCCGCCATGAGCATGTCAATTTGTTTACCGTAACTCGGATCACCGGTAATATGTTCCGCCACGGCCAGGTACGAGAGCATGCTTAAGGATTTCAAGCCACGTTCTTCCCACCATGCAGGATCATGATTCATGGATGCCGGGTCATAAAATCCCCACCGCGTGGTTTTACCATCGTGATCGACCAACTGAAAATCATGCTCGACCAAATGATCGGTCAGCTTGCGCACCACCTCACGGATACGCTCTTTTTCCTGTTCGGTTTCTGCAACCAAATCGTAATACAATGGGTAGAAGAAATAATGACCATCCAGTTCATCCGAACTGGTATCACTCTTCCAGTACCACTTGCCATCGGCACTTTTCGGCCAACGGGGTTCATAAACCTTCCACAGCCCATCATCATTCTCTCGGTTATGCTGATCACGTTGCAGACGGCCAATATTTGGATCGGGTAATTGGATTGAGCGAATCGTCCGTGCCACGTAACCAGAAGGTGGACTGTGCTCGGATCCCTGAGGAACCTGCTGCAAAAACCGGAGTGCCTCAAAAGCACGCTCGGCGCGGTCTTTCGCCTTTGGATCGCCGTTTGCGGCATAGGCAAAGCATTCTCCCGCACCGTACATACTGGTCCACAAACCGTCGTTGTCGCTATCGTGGTAATGAATTTGGCTTTTATCGTCCGGCTTTTCCAAGCTCACTTCGGACACATACCCATAGGGGGTACGCCGGATATACTTTTCCATCTCTTCTTCATAGAATTCGGCTTTTTCTGCCAGCGTCATCATCCGCCGCTCGATCCGCCCTACCCCACCGGCAGTGGCAATCCAGGCGTTCCCTTGCGAGTCCACCGCAATGTCGCGCACGTCGTCGTCAGGAAGCCAACGACGTCCCTGCCGATAAGACCACCGAAGTTCATCAGAACCCAGTTCATCAGAACCCAGTTCATCAGAACGTAGTCCATCAAAACGCACCACTCCCAAATGGGTCCCAAACCACATCACGCCTTCAGGCCCTGCGGTCAAGACCGTGAAATCGTTGTAGGGCAATCCATCCTTTCCCGTATAAAACTGCCAGCCCACATTGGTACGGCAGGCAACTCCAGCCAGAGTGGCAAACCAAAGCTGGCCACTCGTGTCGTAAGCCGCTCCGCGCACATCGGAAGTCCCCCAACGACGACCCAAGCCATCCTCTGCCACCAATGGTCGCAAAGGGCCATTGCGTCGAACCAACAATCCGTGGTCGGTCGCCATGACAACCGTGCCGTCAGCAGAATGGGCCACTTGATTAACCTGCCCATCCACCAAAGCCAATTGGGATCCATAGCCTGGCTCTGCCTCCTGAGATACCGCATCGGTAGGTGACCAGTGATCCTCTTGAAATACGGCCCAACCCTTGTCCGTTTTTGCCCAAACGTCTCCTGACGAATCAATCCTTAGTGCCAAGACATTGTTTGATGGGAGGCCCTCCCGGGTTGTGTAGCTGGTCGCTACCTCCTGCGGGAAACGTCCGATTTTTACCGAGGGGACTTGCGCTTGCGCTCTGGAAACAATTATTGTTTCAGGAACAAGGCCAAACCCGATAAATAGTCCGAAAACAAGAAACATACCTAGCAAAATCATGGGTACGCTCGTACGCATCGGTAGGCCATATTCAGCCATGTGATTTACCTTTTCTAATTTTAATGTGGAGCTAGACTTCCAGCTCAAATCCTGCACGACGTTTACGCGTCATGAGTGCTGTGGCTTCCGAGTCATCGGGAAATGTTTGCCGCTGGGGATCCCAATGGAGCGTTCGGCCAAACATCAGGGTAAGATTACACAGATGGCAAGATGTCATGATGCGATGGTGCGTGTAGACATCCGAAATGGGCTGTTGTCGATCTGCGACACTGGCAAAAAAGTTACCCATGTGGTTACCCGGTTGGCGCCCTCGATAGAGCTTCACAATCTGTTCCTCGAGTTCCCGGTTGTCGTCGGAGGAGAGTTCTTCCACCGGCTTGCCGGTAAGCTTGCTGCGATTGACGAAAATGCGTCCATCCTCTCCCTCGAACAGGATGCCATTGCCGAATTCTGTTTTCCCGCCCTTACGCCGATACGTGTCGTTGACATTGATAGTGGAACCGTTCGCAAATTTCAAATCAATACTGAAGTGGGTGGCCGTGTTATAACCATTGGGGAGGGTGGTTTCTCCGTCCAAAAAAGGTTTCCACGAAAAACCGTCGGGAACCATTTTCGGAAAGGTGCCTTGTGCACTGACTTCGATTGGCCCAGACTTTTCTTGCCCCAGGGCCCATTGGGCAATGTCAATGTGGTGGGCACCCCAGTCGGTCATTTTGCCACCGGAGTACTCAAACCACCAACGAAACATGCGGCGTCGTTGCTCCAGGTACTCAACCTTGGGCGCGGGCCCCACCCACCTGTCCCAATCGAGACCGTCAGGTACCTCTTGCGCTGCAAAGGGACCTTCGTCTGGTGCGTCGCCAATTGCCACGTAGGCATTCACATTTTTGCCAAGACGTCCACTTTGTACGATCGCAATGGCTTTGAGAAACCTGGCATCATTCTCACTTCGCTGTTGGGTACCGACTTGAAACACGCGGCCCGTTTCCTCGACCACTTTACAAATTTGTATGCCCTCGGCAATCGTCAGGGTCAGCGGTTTTTCACAGTAAACATCGCAACCTGCGTGCAAAGCCTCGATCGCGATGGGAACATGCCAATGGTCGGGCGTACCGATGGTGACAATGTCCGGTTTTTCCTTGGCCAGCAATTCACGATAGTCACCGTATTGATTGAGCTTGTGTCCATGTTTCTCTTGACTCCAAGCGCTAAATTCTTCCGTGTGCAAGGCATCGACGTCACAAACCGCGATGGTGCGTCCAAATTGGGCTGCCTTACGGCCAATATAACCACCTTGATTATAGCGACCACGGCTTCCGCCCACTCCAATTGACGCAACCGTCGGCTGAGAATCTGCCACAACAGCACCGTTTGCACGGCTGGTCCAGAAATAGGGGGTGGAAATGAGCACGCCAGCACTGCCGGTTTGCTTAAAAAAATCGCGTCGTGTAGGGCTCATGGATCGTCCTCACAAGATTTAGCTAATGGTCAATTTCTATTTGGGCAAGAGCCAGCCCGGATGTTTCATAAATTTCGTCGCGAGAGGCCGAAGAGTGCTGTGTCTAGCACATGATGTCAAATTCTAGCCTAAAACCATCACTATTCCTAGTTAGGCAATTTGTCCGGGCAACGGAAGCAATAGCTGCCATGACGGTTGCGATGGCACACCTCATCAGCAGGGAGTCGCGAACCTCTGTGCACCGATCATTGATCATAATTGGTGAATTCGTAACAAAGCGAAGAATATAAGGAAAGAGAACATGCGCGAATTTTCAGCTCGTAACCGGATGGTGTCTTCGATCGCTTTACTGCCAGCATTTCTATTTTTGGTTTCCCATGGACACCATAGCGTAGCAGCGGAATTGCTTGATCAACATCTGATTCCCGATCTTGCAGCACCGATCGAATCGAGCGAGCTGGTGTCCTTGAATCCTGCTCTGGCTGAGCAAGTCAATGAGTTGACCAACGAAATTTTTACCGAACGCTATCCTGATGGAAAAATACGAATTCAGCGTGAAGTGAAACTCGACACCGAAGGAAACTACATCAACCATGGCTTTTGGAAAATGTGGAACCAAGACGGTACGGTTGTGGCCGAAGGACAATACGAAATGGATAAACGTGTTGGCATGTGGACCCGCTGGATCGATCGCAGCCAATCACGCATGCTCCAGCAAGCGCCGTTCAATCGATTCAAAACGCCATTTTTGTCTCAAGTGACTTTTGTCGAAGGAAAAATGGACGGTGAATGGTTGATCTCTGACTCAGATCAGAAAAAGTGTTGTCAAACTTCTATGAAAATGGGGAAACGTCACGGACTGAAGCTGACCTGGCTTAACAGTGGAAAACTTCTTCGACAGGCATCTTTCGATAACAGTGTGCCCGTGGGAGACGTATTGCAGCTCAACCATGAAACGGGGGAACCGGAACGAGTGGCAACCTATTTGAAAGGACGTCGCATTGTTACCAAGACAACCCAATTCCGCCGTGGCAATCAAAAGCAATCGACCGAATTGCATCTCGCCCCTACCACAGTAGTAAAAACGCCAGACATGTTTTGGGATTTACAGTTTGCCGAATATGAGGAAGAAGGTAAGTCGTTGCGGCACGGTCTCTCTCAACATTGGCATCCCAATGGCCAGTTGGCTTTCAGCGGACAATATGATTACGACAAAAGCGTAGGCACTTTTACCTACTGGTATTCCAACGGCCACAAAGCGTCCGAGGGAGAGTTTAAGAATGACCAACTCCATGGTACCTGGGTGTGGTGGCATGGAAATGGTCAAAAATCGGCAATTGGTCAATATCGTGATGGAGCTCACATCGGCCAATGGCGTTGGTGGGCGGAAAATGGAAAACTGACCAAGCAACAGGTATACGACGGCAAGCAAAAGTCCGAAGCGGTTGCCGATTTAAGGATGGATTCCGCCCCCCCTGCCCTTGAACTCTTCGAACCCAGGAAATAGATAGAGGGTTAATAGCGTCCCGCACCAACTTGCTGCGAGTTCGGTTGGCGGGCCATTTGTTTTGGGTATGAATTCTCATAGGCACTGAATTCAGCCCAGATTGGCAAATGGTCCGATACTATCAACGCTTCTTTTTCGGAAAGTTGAAATTCCTGCATCATATTCAGCACACCTGACTTCCCTAGATATTCCGTTGTAGCGCGCTGATCGAAAACCAAATTGTCATAAGACCGATTGCCTCGTGTATTGGTAGTTTTCTTTTGGATCGCAGTCTGGATTCCTGGAAGCTGGCCCAATTTCCCCAAATGATTTTCGTCGGCATTGAGATCACCCAAGACAATTACGTCGTCTTCCCCCCAACCTTGCTGCTGCACCGAAGAGAACGCGTCAGCCAGTGCATCGACTTCCGTGGGCACTTCATCCGGGTCGGTATGAATATTCATGAGCCAAAAAGGTAAAGGCCCTGGCCGGATCGTCAGAACGCACTCTGAAGTGGGTCAGCAGGGGTTCACGATGCAGTAAATCGGTCGGGTCCGAAATGGTCAGCACCGATTTCGATTCCATTTCGATACGTCTGGTATCGTAGACAAAGACATGCTGCTCCTTACTGGATGAGCGACCCAGCCGTGGCCCCACCACGTAGTGATATTGACTGCCATCGGCATTGATCATCTGCACATATTTTGGGATCAGATCATCATCTTTACTGCGCAGTTCCTGAATGGCCACCACATCAAAATGGCGAATGATCTTCACAATGATTTTCATCGCCTCAGGTTTTTTCATTTTGGAAGTTCCAAAAACCTGAATATTAAAGGAGGCGATGGAGATCGTATCTCCTGCTGCAGGTGGAGGTTGCCTGGCTGATCCAACCACACCCTCATTACGATTCATCAGGGTATGTGATGCCAGTAAGGATGGCAAAGGCTTACCTTACCTTGCCTAGCCTCCATGGGAGAGATCCCATCGGGCACCCATTTCTGAACATGAGCGACGACCGAGGAAACCAGTGAGGATTCACGAAACACCCAGCCGCCCACACCGGCACCGGTGCCCAGGACCATGGAGAGGCTGGTGAACAGAGAGAACAACTTCCGTAACTGCGACTTTTTTTTCTTTGCCAAGGAAATCGCTCCAAAGTGTTGATGAAGTAGCATCGGCGCAGAAGTATCCACTGCCTCCGGGTCTTCGACTTCGACCTGGTGCTTTGTCATTCATAAAAACGGAGCAAGAAATAGCAGCATCAAAGAAAATCAACAACGGCAATTTACCTGCTTGCTGATCGTGGAAAAGCGATAGCAAGTCGGTTCGCCCGTGTGCTCTAGACTGCATACCGGAGCAGTGCGTAGCTTGATCCAGCCTCTACCTACGGCTTGTCCCGACTTCCAAATACCGTAGATGGAACAAATGGCAACGCTGTTCCAGCAAGACCTTTAGCTTGTTTGTCAACGCTTTACCAACGGTATACCGATGGCGTAAATGAGTCGCGGCAAAACCCTGATGGCCTTTGAGGATTGAATGAATGCACATAGAAAAACTGATTGAGTTTTTGTCAAACCCCGAGGTAGCTCATGTCCTCAGCGCAGTTCAAGAATTGGCAGGCCTTGGAGAAGAGTCGCAACCGGCGGCCATTGCCCTGATCGACGCATGTCACTCGCAAGATTTTGAAGTGCGCAATTGGTCGGTTGCCGCGCTGGAGCAACTGGGACCACCACCGACTGAAGCTGTCCACAGTCTTATCTCCCGTATTAACGACCAAGAAGAACTGGCCGATTATTGGGCCATTACGCTGCTAGGGCGATTAGGCCCAAGTGCCACTGCAGCCGCCGAGCGCCTGGGACAGGCTCTTGAGAATTCCCCCTATCCAAGCGTCTGCCAGCGAGCTGCCTGGGCGTTACGAGAATTAGGACCATCAGCCAAACCGGCTCAGGCCTCGTTGCGAAAAGCAGCGGCAAATTCCGAACCCCATCTGGCTCGACTGGCTCAGCAGGCCTTGGAGCAGATTGAAGAAGGCTAACGCAAGAACAGAGGTGTCTTTCCGGTAAGCGTGCATGAATCAAACTGATCATCTTACTATCGCAGCAAGAACGTGTCCTTTCGGCGAGCCTGTAAAACTTTCTGGGCGAGAATCTGTTCACTGATCCTTTGATATCAGCGCGGCTTGCCCGGAGACGTGCCAGCGTTGCCCATCGTCACCTGGTAATTCCAGGGCATCCAGCCCTGTGGGCTTGATGATAACTGATCCGCATGTCGCTGCAGTTCAGTCAGGTATTCGAACGGATTGGCTTCGCAGAACTGACAGGTGTAGATGAGGCTCATGAGCAAGAACAGAAAGAACAGAAAGAACAGGACACACAAGACAAGAACAGGACAAGAACAGGACACACAATGCGAAAAAGAGCAAGAACAGCAAGAACAGAGCAAGAACAGGACACACAATGCGAAGCACAACAAGAACCAAGAACAGGACACACAATGCGAAGAACAGGAAGAAGCAAGAACAGGACACACAATGCGAGCAAGAACAAGAACAAGAACAGCAGCACAAGAAGGAGAAGAACAAGGCACACAATGAAACTTCCCAAAATAGAACCCCTTGCATTGGCGTTGATCCTCGGGTAATCTGCAGTCTCCTAGGAAAGTGGACACCTGTACATTACGGAGGATTTACGATGACTGTAGCCCGATCT
>JBDOMT010000148.1:0-12795 GCA_039831705.1 Pirellulales bacterium
CCACGGCTAGATGCTTTCGCCACTTCGTGGCGATTGCGGTAAGTAAGCCATAACCAGAAAGTCGGGCTTTAGCCGACTGTCGGCGAACCCTCCGCCTTCAGGCGGTGGTCTTCAGTAATATTGCGGGCAGATCACCACCTTTGCCGAGGAAAACCGTGAACTTGAGCGAAGTCTTACATTGTGCCAAAGCGAACATTGGACAATGCTCGCGTGGACAGTGGTTTAACCCGAATATTCTTTCCGTTTCGTCGCGAGGCCCTTGTTACCAGTATAGCTGAGTTAAGTCCTTTCGTGGCAAGGCATGTGAGGTTCGCGACCGCAGGCGTGTTTATACACGTTGAGGATCGCGAGCCGAAACATAACGCAGCCACGGAAGGACTTGGGATGCTGTAGCAGAAACGGGTGAAATATTAGGGTTTAAGTGGCCAAGTTGGTTGCGCGATCATTCTCCTTGATTCGTTTGGCTGGGGCCGCAAGTGAAGGCACGGGATTTTTTGGCCAATGAGCGGGTCAAAGTGACTCGACGTTTTGTAGGCAATGTCTCCGCTCTGCTAGCACTTCTTCAGCTTCTCTTGCCTGATTTTAGTTGGGCAGCCTATACTCCTGAGCCCTGTGGATGGATGTTCCACCTTGGAACGCAGTGTCCCGCACTGCTCACGGGATGTACCTCGCTCATGACCCTGCTCACCGGTTTACGGAGAAACCGCCATGTCTCGCACGGAGACCTCGTTTGATGTTAGTCGCACCGATTGCCACAGTCATTGGAAACGTCATTGGAAACGGAGCCTGAGTTGGCTGCTGGTGGCGGTGGCCATACTTGGGGTTAGTATTCTCATCCGAACCGGGCAAGGCGATCATCCAGCCACTGCCGCTCGCGGTCAAGCCAAAGATACACCAAGCCCATCGAAGGCATCTCAAGCAAAAGCATCTTTACCACGAGTTGGACATCCTCAGCACGATGTCATGGCGCTGGTCAATGGGCGCGACATCAGCCGGCGTGATTTAATCGACGCTTGTGTGCGTCGTCATGGAAAAGACGTACTCGAAAGTCTGGTCAACAAACGCTTGATCATGAATCACTGTGAGAAGCGTGAAATCAAGATCAGCCGAGATGAAATCAATGCTGAGGTCGAACGGATGGCGTCGCGCTTTAAACTGGGACGTGAACAATGGTTGGAAATGCTTGAAAAAGAGCGTGGCCTCAGCGCGGAAGAATATGCACGCGATGTGGTATGGCCGACTTTGGCTCTGCGGAAATTGGCCGTCGGCCAATTGGAGCCATCGGAAGAAGAGCTGCGGAAACTTTACGAATCCCAGTTTGGCCCGATGGTCCGTGCGCGATTGATTTCAGTCACCGATGAAAAACTGGCCCAACAGTTGTATCAACAATTGGTCGAGCAGCCCAATCGTTTTGCCCGTTTGGCAATGGACCACTCCCAGGACGTCAACAGCGCCAGCGTTGGCGGCTTGATCCAGCCCATTCGTCGACATCTCGGTTTTCCGGAAATTGAGAATGCGGCATTTCAGTTGAAGCCGGGAGAAATTTCCAAAGTCATCCACGCGGGTAGCCAGTATGTGATTCTTAAGTGCGAAGCGCAGATTCCACCTCGTAATCTTCCGATAGAACAGGTTCGTGAGCAACTGGTTGAGAAAATCAGTGAGCAACAACTCCATAAGGTGGCGCATACACTCTTTGGCAAACTGCAGAAAACGGCCACAATCCAGAACGTGTACAATGATACCCGCCTGCGGGAAACGATGCCGGGGGTTGTTGCCACGGTCAATGGTGACCGGATTACGATGCGTGAACTGGGGAAGGAATGCATGTTACGGCATGGAGAAGAGGTGCTGGAAATAGAGATTTCTCAGATGCTCCTGCAGCAGGCCCTGGATGTTGCTGGACAGACTGTGACCGATGATGACTTAGAAGCAGAAGTGCGCCACGCGGCGGAACTTGCCGGTGTGGTGGATCAGCAGGATCGAGCCGACCTGGAGCAATGGTTCAAGACGGTGTTGGCTGAGCAACAGATTAGTCGTAAGCAGTACTTACGTGATTCCGTCTGGCCTTCGGCAGCGCTGAAGAAATTGACTGCCAGCAGTATTGTCGTGGACAAGGTGGATATCGACAAAGGATTTGCGGCCAATTATGGCGAACGAGTTCGTTGCCTGGCGATTGTGTTGGGTGAGATGCGCAGAGCTCAGGAAGTCTGGAATAAGGCCAGAAAAAATCCGACTCCAGAGTATTTTGGCGACCTGGCCGAGCAATATTCGATCGAGCCGACCAGTAAATCGTTACGTGGCGAAGTGCCTCCCATTCAGCGTTTTGGCGGTCAGAAACGATTGGAACAAGTGGCCTTTGGCCTCCAGCCGGGCCAACTCTCCGGCATTGTTCAAATGGGTGACAAGTATATCATTCTGCGTTGTGAAGGTCGTACGGAGCGGATCGAAATAGACCAGGAAGAAGTCCGTGAAATCCTGGGTAAGGATATTTATGAGAAAAAATTACGGATGGCCATGAGTGAAAAGTTCGAATCGATCCGTGAACAGTCGCGTGTCGACAACTACTTGGCAGGCACTTCACACGGAGCGGCTCCAAGCGACGCACAGACCCAAGTACGCCGCGACACGGCCGTCAGGCAGGCGGCCGGGGTTAGGTAGGGGTCAGAGATCAGCGGGAAACTTGGAAGTGGCAGCGTGTAGTGATTTCAAAATGAGAAGTGAAAAATGAAGAGTGCAAATTGACGATTCAAAAGCACAATGGATATCTATCGTTCTTCTAATTTTTCATTTTACAATTTTCAGTTCTCATTTTTCACTGAAAGAGCAGTGGTCATGGGATAGGTCATAGGCCGGGGGTTGGAGGTCTTAATCGTTGCCGACCTGTGGAGAGTATAGGAACAGACTTCGATTTTAGGCGTAGATTAGCATCATATGCCGCGCAGCGGCGGCATCGTTTAGCCGTGGGCGTGAGCCCGCAGAATGGATGCTAAATAAAATTCCAGCCGCGTAGCGACGGCAGCAGCTCTGCAACTAAAAGACCTTTTGCGACGTGGACCACTCGCTGTCTCCCTTCCAGGGCTAGAGGATGATCAATATTTTTCTGTGGGTTCACGCCCACAGCTAAATGCTATCGCCACTTCGTGGCTAGCCCATGGAATGGGCCATTCCTTAGGCTTTCCCATCAGGTATCCGAGATGGTAGGCTACACGGTTCATACCTGGGCCTACTGCTATCCCGATCATTTACCTGCTTCCATCCTGACCATGTCCGATCCAGTTTCTCCCAAATCACCGTTTGAAATCAATGTAGCACGCCGCGTCGAGCGCCTGCCGCCCTATCTGTTTGGGCAGATCAATGCGATGCTTTACAACAAGCGTCGCGCAGGTGATGACGTTATCGACTTGGGCATGGGCAATCCGTCGGACCCACCAGAGCAATTGGTGATCGACAAGCTCGCCGAGGCAGCCCAGGACGAAAGAAATCATGGCTATAGCAAGTCCAACGGCATTGCCAATTTGCGTCGCGAAGTAGCCAGTAAGTACGTAAAGCAATACGGTGTACGGCTTGATCCTGAGAATGAAGTGATTGTGTGTCTGGGGTCAAAAGAAGGTTTCAGCCACATGTGTCTTGCGATGATGGGATCGGGTGACACGGCGATCGTGCCGGCTCCCTATTTTCCCATTCACGTCTACTCGGTGGCCCTCGCCTCGGCCAATGTCATTTCGCTCGAGGTGGCAGATAGTGACAAGTTTCTTGCCAACATTGCTTACACGTGCGAAACACTCTACCCACGGCCCAAGTTGCTGATTCTCAACTACCCACATAATCCATCCACCGTGGTCATCGATCAGACATTTTATGATGAGGTTGTCAAACTGGCCAAACGCTATGGTTTTATGGTGATCAGCGATTTTGCTTATGCCGATGTGGCCTACGACGGCTACAAACCACCCAGCTTTCTCGCTTCTGAGGGAGCGTCGGAAGTGGGGGTGGAATTTACTACGATGAGCAAAGGCTACAACATGGCTGGTTGGCGAATTGGCTATTGTTGTGGTAATGACCAGATGATTAGCGCTCTGGCCACGATCAAGGGCTACTACGATTACGGTATGTTCCAAGCGATTCAGATTGCTGCCATCGTTGCGTTGCGGCACACCGATGCGGCGGTCGAAAAACAGTCGCAAATTTATCAGAGTCGACGTGATGCACTGTGCCAGTCTCTCAGCCAGGCAGGTTGGAAGATTACCCCACCACAAGCGGGTATGTTCTTGTGGGTTCCGATACCCGAGGTTTGGCGTCAGCGGATGAGCACCATGGACTTTGCCATGATGCTTCTGGAAAAAGGTAACGTGGCAGTCAGCCCTGGAAGTGGCTTTGGTCCAGCGGGCGATGGTTTTCTACGCATGTCCTTGGTCGAAAACGAAGCGCGACTGCGACAGGCAGTCCGTCAAATCAATCGCTGTCTGCGCGAAGCGGAATAGGAAAATCCGATCTCATGGTAACGAATTCGGATGGTTCTCCAGTCTGTGAACCGTTGCTGGAAATGTACCATTTGGATTGACCGAGGGATGGAATTCAATTCGTATTGCCAAGAAGGTTACAGCAACGGTAGGGTATACTGCCAGCATACGATGGCCATGCACCCGCTTTCTACTTTCCGCTTTTTTACCCACTCGTGACTTCAGGAGCTTCTGTCATGCGTCGCCTGATGACATTTATTCTTGGCATGGTAGCTGGAGGGGCCCTGTTGTATTCGGCTGAACGTTACCATTTGGTTCACGCCGAGGATGGTTTTCATTTGATTCCGAAATTGGAATCAAAATTGGCGGCCACCTATGTGGATATTCGTGAGTTTTCACCGTCTGACTGGGCTCAGCATGCGGATGTTGCTATGGCAATCACCAAGGCCGAACAAGGAGAGTTGCTGAAAAATTCTGCTACGCAGGCCTTGCAGGGAACGATGGATGGGCTGTTCGACCGTTTTGATCGGAAAAATTAAGGCGCAAGCCCAGGGCGTTGGCCCCCCCGGTTTTTACTGCGCAACCGGACGCTAACGCGTATCGGCTGATTTTTCATGAACTCAATTATTAGTTGAAGCGATGCAATAATGCGACCAGGTGGCATGGTCGTTGTGGGCGATGAGAATGGTACGATCGTTACCAGCGGCAAACAGAATAGTGGCTTGAAGCCGTGCACTCTAACGAATCGATGATTGCGATAGGGCCTAAGGAGTCGCCACATGGAATTGAATCGCAATCAATACTTTTTTTTGGGTGTCGTAGTTGTCCTTTTGGGGATACAGCTTCGGGTGGTGCAAGAATTTGTACTCACGGAAGAGGCGACTCTGTTTTTGGCAGAGCGTCTGGACCCTTCCAGCTCTGAAGGGAAGATGGTGTCCTTATCGTCCAGTGTGGGCATGGGCCAAAATAAAGTGATCCATCCCCCGGAATGGATGGGTTGGTGTCTGATATCCATGGGTGCAGTACTCATCCTTCACAGCTTGGCCATGCCGCGCCCCGGCTAGGAGTATTTACCGAATGTCAATCAAATTCTCACGATCGATAATAATTGCAGCGTTTCTGTTAGGCGTTTGTGCATGGTTGCCTTTCATACGAGCCGTTTTCGCTGTGGATAGTTCAAAGACACAATCCCGACCGACTCAACGAAATTCCAGTTCGACGGAACCACTCAGTTCCTATTTGGAAAAAAGTCGCATACAGCCGGACGAAGAAGATAAACATCGGTTACGTGAAGGAACCAAAATAACCAATCGTCTGGGCAGATTTCAGCAATCGGGTGATCGGGCGACATTTGTTGCCGAGGGCAACTTAGAATTCGGCGGACTGCCTAATCTCAATTTGGAGCGTGTGGTCCGAATGCTGAAAAGTGTCGATGAGCCTGAGAGTATCTGGTGGAGTGTCAGTGGGATCGTCACAGAGTTTTCCGGCCGAAATTACTTGCTGATCGAACGGGCCGTTTATAAGTCTGCTTCACCCCATCCAAGCACTGATAAGGTAAAACCTTGAAGAGTGTCGAGTTGGGAGTCCAGAGTTGAGAGGTTAGGAATAGGTCGTGGTGAGGTGGGTAGGAACCGTTCCTACCCAGCTTGACATTTAAGAGGACATGGATATCATCGATTGCTAGCTCCAATATTTCATTAATTTCTCCTACGATTCCGAATAGCAATCAGCCAAAGAACAATCAGGGTGTTAGAAAATGTCCACATATCGTCGTATTAATGTGAATGAATCAGCCAATATAAGCGTGGTGCAATTCACAGATGAAAAGATCATCGATTCCGAGACCATCCAGGAATTAGGACAGGAGCTATTCGATCTTATTGAAAAAGATCAGCGTAAAAAAGTTGTCCTGAATTTTTCCAAAGTCGAATTCCTGTCCAGTGCGGCTCTGGGCAAGTTGATTACCTTTGATAAGAAGGCGAAACGTTCGCAGGCCGAATTGATACTAACGAATATATCTCCCGAGATTTTCCAAGTTTTTGCCATCACCAATTTGGACAAGCTGTTTAATATTAAGGATAGCGAAGCAGACGCACTGGCAGTGCTTTAATTATTGCGCCAAAGCGAACTAGGACAATGCTCGCGAGGCACGTGGATAAAGAGGCGGTGTTGGAATCGCGAACATTCTCCAAGATTCGTTTGGCTGAGGACGCAAGCGGATAGGGTGAGATTAGTTTGTGGTGATTGTGATTTGAGTGATCGAAGAATCTATTACCACTTTATCCGTCACCTGGGCCATTACATGCCAACCACAGCAAAATTTGGTATCTGCTCACTCAGAATGATCGTGCTATTGATTGATGGTACATTACGATTTGGCATAGTATTTTTTTATAATTCGCAGGATTATCTCTTTGGAAGAGTTGCGGTATGACTTCCAGTCCTCCGACACGCATGGTCGAGCGTTCGCTGCCAAGTTCTCTGGCAGGTGGCTATATCGAGTTTATCCAGGAGATTCTGAGAGAAATGGCCGATTTGGGTTGGCAAAAGCACGACCTGTTTGGGGTACAGATGGCTTTGGAGGAGACCATCAGCAATGGCATCCGGCATGGCAATCAGGAAGACCCAGCCAAACGGGTTCACGTTCAATGTCAATTGAGCCCCAACCGTTTTTGGGCCCAAATCCAGGACGAAGGAGACGGGTTTTGCCCCGATGGGGTTCCCGACTGTTGTGCAGAGGAGAACCTGGAAGCACCTGGGGGCCGAGGGCTAGCATTGATCTGCGGATTCATGACTCATGTCAACTACAACGACTGTGGCAATTGTATCACCCTTGAGAAACTCGTAGACACAGCGGAGTCAGGTTCTGATAACCCAAGCGATCCTCACCGGCCACCGAAATAGAGTTCCGCGCCTCTTGTTTGAGAGCTATCTGTCCGATAAAATGGAGGTCTTACTAGCTACCGATCCCCTGTAGCTCAGTTGGTAGAGCAGGCGGCTGTTAACCGCCTTGTCGCAAGTTCGAATCTTGCCGGGGGAGCTTTAAAAAACACCGACGAAACAATCGCATTTTGTTTACCGGCCGACGTTCGGCCGTGCGTCCTAACCACGAAAAATCCGGTAGTCTACCGGATTCATTCGTTTTGGAAGGATTGCACGATGTCGAATCACTCTCCGCGTGTCCCCAAGTATCGCCACCACAAGCCGACCGGACAGGCGGTAGTCACTCTCGATGGCCGGGACTACTACCTGGGTAAATATCGCTCAGCAGCCAGCCAGGAAGCCTACCAGCGGCTGACAGCCGAATGGCTTACCAATGGTGGCAGAATGGCCCGCCAGGCTGAAGAAATCACCGTGGTGGAGCTGATCGTCGCCTACCTCAATTTTGCCAATGGGTACTACCTGAAAGACGGCGAGCCGACCTCTGAGATCAAGACCACCAAGCGAGCATTGAAGGTGGTTCGGGAGCTTTACGGCCGGGAACTGGTCTCCAAGTTTGGGCCATTGGCTTTGAAAGCGGTTCGCCAACGAATGATTGAAATAGGCTGGGTTCGAACCCAAATCAACAAGAATGTGGTCCGCATTCGCAGGGTTTTCAAGTGGGGCGAGTCCGAGGAGATCGTTCCTCGCGGCGTATACGAGACTCTCCGCACAGTTTCCGGGTTGAGGAAGGGACGAGGAGTCCGAGCCGGTTCTGCCGGTGTCAGAGGATGTCGTGGCAGCGACTCTCGAAAAATTGTCGCCTACAGTCCGGGATATGGTTTTGCTCCAAAGGTTCTCAGGAGCCCGGCCGGGCGAAATCTGCAATCTTCGACCGGGTGACGTCGACCGCTCAGCGAATCCTTGGGCCTACATATCTGGTTCGCACAAAACTGAGCATTATGACAAAACGAGGATAGTTTTCATCGGTCCCTGCGGACAGCAAGTTTTACTTCCCTATCTACTGAGGGCTGCTGAAGCCTATTGTTTTTCACCGGCAGAAGTCGAGAAAGCTATGCGCGCCCAGCGCAGCGCCAATCGTAAGACTCCAATGTCATGCGGAAATCGTCCAGGATCCAATCGAAAACGCAAACCGAAGCGAAGACCAAAAGAAAAATACACCACCACCAGCTATGGGCGGGCGATTGGTCGAGCTGCAGAGGTGGCTGGCGCAGAAGCTTGGACCCCGCACCAGTTGCGCCACAGTTTTGCTACCGAAGTTCGGAAAACGCACGGTCTGGAAGCTGTCCAGGTTTCCCTTGGTCATGGACATGCGTCGACAAGTGGAATTTACGCAGAACGAGATTTTGCTTTGGCGGCTCGTGTCGCTAGAGAGGTTGGATAAAATCTATTTGCAGAGTTAAGTTCGCCTCGCACATGGAGGGTCGACTGCTCAATGTCTGCAATACTCCCTGTGCATCTACAAGTCAGATCGTTTCAAACAATAGGAGTGCAATCATGGCCAAGCTTAAATCCCCATTTGAACCACCGAACGAACCAGATGTGTATCTTCATCTTCTCGGTGAATATGCTCAAAAGAAAGTTGATGAGTTATGTTCAGCTGCCAGGGGAAACCGGATTGATGGAGACTCACGTTTTATTTCAGGGATTATCAGGGGTAAACTTCGAAGATATCGGTTGAAGTCTACGGCATCGAAGAAGCAAGGTATTCAAGTGGATGCGAGTCGGGCAGTTGCTTTGCTGAGCAGTATTAGCTTGGCTCAGAAAGTGTATGAAGAATTGGTGGATGTGGTAGGGGAAGAAATGGCAGATAGAGTCTTTGAGGTGGTACACGATCTCGGGAAGTGTGATGCTTTAGAGGGGCTAAATGGTCGAGACTACCAAGGATTTTGTTTGGAGATGGGGCGTTCAAAAGGAGGAAAGGCGTCGAAGAAACTGACAGCGCAACAAGAAAATTTGGCCCTAAAAATCCTTCATGAAATGCAAGGTCCACGTTTGTCGAAAACGGGCGATTGCAAACGAGCTGCTGATAAACTCAAGAATAGGTATGGTATTTACGTTTCCAACAAGACACTGTCGCGTATCTGGGATGCTCGCGGCAAGTAAGTGAGACAACGCTTAGTGTTGTCCCACTATTCTAGTAGATACATGCTGAAACTCTTGCTCTCACATTATTTCACGCCCGTTTCTCTAGTATCATTTCTCTCGTTACGAATTGAATCTCCTTCAATCCTTGCGAGGTTAAATGATGTCCATCTTATCAGAGAAGCGACTGACTCTCACTCAAGGAGCGCACAAGTTAGGTGTGAATCCTTTTCAACAACCTGGCGTTGGGCCTTACATGGTGTGCGAGGTGTAAGGCTCGAAACGTATAGCGTTGGTGTGCAGCGATTTACAACCCAAGAAGCGATTGAGCGTTTCGTTCAGGCCACAACAGCTGTGGCCAACGGTGAGCAACCGAAGCCCCGTACCAATCGCCAACGGGTTGCGGCTATTACTCAAGCAGAGCGTTCTCTTGACCAAGCAGGCATGTAGGCAGGTCAATATTAGGTGTGCTTCTGTCAATTATAGCCATGTAATACAGACAAGAACAAGGTTCTAATGGGACGAAACAGTAGTTGAGTAGATCAATTCTAGCTAGGTTGCTATAACAACTCGAAGGAATTTTCGACTGACTAGCAGTATTCAAACGGGTTTTACCATCGGAGTAATCATGTCCCAAAACGACCGAGCAAGCAAAGATGATCTCATTGTAATTGCAGGAGCTGGTGGCTTTATTGCCGGTGCACTTGCCAAGTACTTCCAAGACAAGGGATTCAACCGGATTCGGGCGATCGATAAGAAACCGCTTCCCGAGTGGTATCAACAGGTACTCGGCGTGGAGAATTTGTGCCTTGATCTTAGTGACAGCGACAATTGCGAACAAGCGTGTGAAGGAGCTGTCGAAGTTTACAATTTGGCTGCCGACATGGGTGGTATGGGCTTTATCGAACGGTTTCGCATCCAATGTTTGCGTAGTGTTCTGATTAATACGCATTTGATCGAAGCCGCTTATCGTGCGGGCGCCAAACGCTACTTCTTTTCGTCTTCGGCATGTGCGTATAACACAACCTTGCAAGAAGATCCAGATGTCCGCGCCCTCAAGGAATCAGACGCCTACCCGGCGATGTCGGAACGCGGCTATGGCTGGGAGAAATTAATTTCTGAAATGTTCTGTGAAGAATATTGGCATGAGCGGGGAATGAAAACATTCATCGCTCGGTTCCACAACGTCTACGGTCCAAACGGAACTTGGGACGGGGGACGTGAAAAAGCACCTGCCGCCATTTGCCGCAAGGTGATTGAGGCGAAAGACTCCGAATTGGGCAAGATCGATATCTGGGGCAGCGGCGATCAAACCCGTAGCTTCATGTACATCGACGATTGCACTCTGGGTATCGACAAGATCATGCATTGTGATGAGTTGATCGCCAAGGCAATTAACCTTGGTTCCAGTGAGTTGATAGCGATTAACAAATTGGCAGACATGGCTTCGGGAATTGGCGGTGCCAAACTTGAGTACGAGCACGATCTTGATGCGCCGCAGGGTGTTGCGGGACGCAACAGCGACAACACGATGATTAAGGATATTTTGGGATGGGAACCCGACATACCGTTCAGCGAAGGATTGAATAAGACCTACACGTGGATCGAAAAGCAGTACTTCGATCGTAAGGCCGGCAAACGAACCGTTAGCTAAGGAAATGCAACCATGCTCCGCCAGGGAATCCTCAATCCGCAGATTTTGAGTCTGATCGCGCGTGTCAGGCACACCAACACGCTTGTAATTGCAGACCGAGGATTTCCCTATTGGCCTCAGCTGGAAACGATTGATCTTTCGCTTGTGGACGATGTACCCACAGTGCGACAAGTGCTGGCGGCTCTCCGCGACAACTTCTTGGTCGGAGAGGCATTCATGGCCGAGGAGTTCCGAGACGAGAATGAGCAGACAGTCGAACGTGAATATGTGGAGCTGCTCTCGCCGGTGAAGATCAATTTCGAATCGCATATCGAGTTTAAGCGCCGCGTGCCGCTGGCAGTGGGCCTGATTCGAACCGGCGACACAACTCAATACGGCAACATCATTCTGGAATCAGCATAGCACTATGAATTGTTTGACTGCACAGAAGATAACCGACGTCATCGGAGCCATTCCTGGCCGTATGGCTTTTGCCGGCGGCTGGATTGATCAACCGTTTGTCTCCAAACACAACCCGAAGCCGCCTGGTTCAATGGTAGTCGTGGGACTCGAACCAACATTCCTCTTCATGGAGCGGGCAGGTATGGGAACAGGTACGCGCAAGGTTGCCATGCGGCTTTGGGAGGGTGAATTGCCTAAGGGTGACCCCATGGACCTGGTCAAAGAGTTGTACGCCGAAGAAAACCGGGGCTCGTCAGAACCATCCGGCTCTCAAGACATGATCGGCCTGATCTACCCTGGGATCAATCGGCTCGACTTCGACTATGAGCATGAGGGCGGTCTGTTTCCTTGTCACATCGAGTCGAATAACAATCCTGATGTTGCGGAATGGTTGGAAGAGGTAGTCCATATGGTTCCGATAGCGCCTCGTCCTCCTGGTTACAACCCACTCGGGGAGAAAAACTTGGAACCGGAATGTATCCGTCAACTTGGTCAAACAGGTAAGGATTGCTACGACGCCATCCTGGCGAAAGACGTTCAAGCTTTGGGTAGATCAATGAACGAGTGCATGGAGTGTTGGGAGAAGATCATGCCCCATATCGTCCGCCATTCGACCCTTGGACTCGACCTGTTGAAAATACTCAGCTACTACCAATCACAGTACCCAGGTGCAATGTATTCCGGTTGCGGTGGTGGGTACCTCTATGTTGTGAGCGAAGAACCGGTCCCCGGGGGAATCTCCGTTCAAGTACGTTGCAGCGGGAGAAAAGAATGAGTCAAGTTGTCCTATCCGCCAGTTTTGACAATTTGCAATCGAGGCATATGCGATTGCTCCAAGAGGCGCATAAACTTGGGGAAGTTCACGTCCTCTTGTGGAGTGACCAAACCGTACGGGCCATCGAAGAGAAGGATCTAAAATTTCCGCAGGTTGAGCGACAGTATTTCGTTGAGGCGATTCGATATGTCGACCATGTTTCGCTAGCCGACGTTTCTTCTCGCGACAATCTACCGCTACAGCAAATCGAAAAGGGAACAACCTGGGTGTTAGAAGAATATCATGCCAATTCGGAGAAGGAAGCTTTTTGTGTAAACGCCGATCGAAAAGTGCAGCGCTTTTGCGGGGCGTATCGCCGATCGAAAAGTGCAGCGCTCATTACCCTTACTCGCTGATTCTGAGCAAGACTTGCATTGATCGAATGATCGATGCAAGTCAGA
>JBDOMT010000397.1:0-12773 GCA_039831705.1 Pirellulales bacterium
GGTGGCAAAAATGATCTCAAGCCGCAGTCGCTCCCGATGACGTTCGGTGAGCATCAGCACATCGATGAAGTCGGCGAAGGTCTGTTGCTGAACCGGCTACAAGAGGTCACGGTTGGCCCACAGCCAGCGCTGGGCGCTGGCGCCGTCGAATTTGGGTCCACGAATATTGGCCGCATTGAGCATCGACTTCATGGAATGCTTGGTGCGCGACAGCAGTCGGCTCAGATGCCGCCTGTGTCGACGGAGGTCAGAGTGACTGTGCACTTATGCAGGTCGACTCCGATAAAGGATTTGAAATGAGAAACAGGTTGCGACATAATGTGAGTCTCCGTGTAAGGGGCCAAAGAAAAAAACCTACTAGGGAAAAACGTAACCATTGCTTCTCCCGGCCCCTACACGGTTTTACGCTGGTTGAGCTGTTGGTTGTCATTGCCATCATTGGCATCCTGGTGGCGCTACTGCTGCCGGCGATTCAGGCGGCTCGCGAAGCGTCCCGACGGATACAGTGCTCTAACAACCTCAAGCAGATCGGGCTGGCCTGTCAACTGCACGCCGACACGCACGAGATCTATCCCGACGGTGGCAATGGCTGGTGGCAGAGGTTTCGGTCCAAAGATGACAGTGGTCGGCCTAAAGTCGCTCCCTACCAGGAATGGGGGTGGGCCTACCAAATACTGCCCTTCATCGAGCAGCAGCCATTGTGGGAGGAGGAAGACGACGACAAGATCCGGGCTACGCCAATTCCAGGCTACTATTGTCCTTCTCGCGGCGGACCCAGGGTAATCGGTAGTGTACAATCTCCTTCAGGGATTAGCCCTGCACGTGCCATGCTAGACTATGCTGGCAACGCTGGCACCTCCGACGTGGGCAACGGAAATTGGGGAATGATGGGAAACGGCAACGATGCGCCGATCGTCCGTACTGCCATGAAGGGACGTCGAAGAAATCGCAGCCTCGAGGTGATTCCCGCACGGCATATTGAAGATGGCTTGACCAATACACTCTTGGCTGGTGATAAGCGTATGAACGTCAGCGATCTCCAGAAGGTGCACGACGACGATGACCAAGGCTGGGCTGACGGCTGGGATTGGGATATTATGCGATGGGGATACCTCCAGCCAGGCCCCGACTATGCTGCACCAAGAGCACAAGCGGGTATACCAGCACAAATCACCAAAATGACATCATTTGGATCGTCCCATCCTGGGGTTTTCATTGGAGTGTTTTGTGATGGTTCGGTCCGACCGATTAAATTTGACGTGGAAGCGGGCGTGTTTAAACTGGCCTGCTCCCGCGATGACAAACAAGTTTACGACCTGAATGAGCTCTAGTTTTTGTCAAGCCGAGTGGAGTTGAATTTACAGTCTTGGAATTTGCCACAGATTGAACCTAGCGCGGTGAAGACCGCAACCAACGTAGAACGGAACATGTTTCGTTTTATGAAGACGGTATAAGTTCCGCCCTATGTTGCTCGTATGATGCGCGCCACAGAAGTACCCATTGCACTCATAGACTGTTAGTAATACGGATAAAAAGGAACGCCAATCCGCGCTGATCTGCCATAAGTGAAGACCAGAGCGGTTCCGTGCTGCAAAGCAGTGCCCACCTGACTTTCGTTCACAACCTTTCTTTTAGGCATGAGATGAAATCCAGCAAAGAAACGACCAGAGGGAGTGCGTCAATCGGTTTTACTCTCGTTGAGCTTTTGGTAGTGATCGCTATTATTGGCATTTTAGTAGCGCTGCTGTTGCCGGCAGTCCAAGCGGCACGCGAGACGGCACGCCGTGCGCAGTGCCTCAACAACCTCAAACAAATCGGCTTGGCATTCCAACTGCACGCAGATTCGCTAGAAATCTATCCCGACGGAGGCTCCCGTCTATTTGCTAGTCGCATGACCGATGGCAGCCGTCCGAGAGAGAGGCAATTTGGAAATAGGGGTCGCCCGTTGAGAGCTCCCGATCAAGACTGGGGCTGGGCCTACCAAATCCTTCCCTACATCGAACAACAGGCTCTCTGGGAGTCGAAGGTGGAGGATGTTCTCCCGGTCCCCGTTTCCGCCTACTTTTGTCCCACTCGAGGACCAAATCGGGTATTCGAGTACAAAGGTAGCAAGCGCTCGATGAACGATTATGCAGGCAATGCAGGCGTATCGGATGAAGGCGCCAGGGGACCTGGGAGCGGGCAGAAGGGAAATGGCGCCGATGGCGTGGTGGTGCGAACCAACCTCGGCTTATCAGGAAATCCTTTCGATAAATATAGCCCCCCGGTCGTGCCCGGTCGACATATCGAAGATGGCTTATCCAATACGCTGGCGGTGGCCGAAAAGCACGTCAATGCAGCCAGGTTGGATAGTCCCCAACCAAATGATGATTTTGGTTTCATTGAGGGCTGGGACTGGGACACCATACGCTGGGGCTACTATCAACCCACACCTGATTTTACAAATTCCAGCATCAGCCCGCCCGATCCCGTGATGTCGGCATTTGGCGCATCCCACGTCGGCGGATTCAATGCCGCGTTTTGCGACGGTTCGGTCAGGTCGATAAGTTATGATGTCGATTCGAGCGTATTCGAATTGGTATGCTCGCGCGATGATGAAGAGTCCTACGAACTACCTTGATATTTGACTTGCTGCCAAGCTGTGCGGAAACCGGGGAATTTTTAACGGGACAGGTCTAATTTAGGAATCTCAGACGCCTCTGAAACACATTCACGTCGCCTATCTTGCCGATATGAGACCTGTCCCGTTTACGTTCCCCTGATGAATCGCCACTACCAAGCCATTCTTCTGAGAAGTGCGACATTTCTCAATTGTTCATTCTATCTCTTATGTTGCTCCGTTATGGGAGTTACAGTGACAGTTAATATCATGACCGCGCCTTGGAATCCGGGGCTCAATGGGGCTTTCTTCTTCGACACAATCGGTGGACCGCTGAGTCCAGTAGTAGTCGATGACCATTGGAGTGACAACCAAGGCGAGTTCGTCGTAAATGTGTCCGGCGAACGATTCATTGAATTGGCAGGCGACTACAACGGCAACGGCGTGTTGGACGGGGCCGATATGCTCGCTTGGCAACGTGGTGAGTCGCCCGACCCGCTCAGCGCAGCGGATCTGACCTTGTGGGAAGCTAACTACGGCTCAGTCGCTCCGCTGGAAGCAACGTCGACCGCGGTGCCCGAGCCAGCAAGCGAGCTGCTGGTTCTCGTGACAGTGAGCATCTGTTTGCGGAGCCGACAAGCACCACGGGTCTCAACAAGTCGTTAACGCGTGAGGCACACCGGAAGCCATACGTTTTGAGCCGATCTTCGTTGTCCTCAAACGTGCCGTCCTGTGCAGCGTGAAACCTGTCATCAATCCGGGCCGGAAGGATTGCACAACCACGTCAAGAGTCTATGCGGTTCAATCTCTCCTAGGTCAAGCGTTCGATCGCCGTCGACTGCATTGAGAAATTTACCAATCATCGGCTCAACGGTCCGTACATGGGTCGTCAACGGGACGGCCGACAGTCGTTCTATCGTCAGGTGGCTGGAATTCTCAAGCCCCTCGACCCGAAAGCCGAAACAGTGGCCAAAGTAGTCGACTACAGCGATACGGAATTCGCGCCTTGCGTGATAGGGGTGTTCGAAAACCGGCTGGGAGGCCGAATCTGCGTGGCCCGTTACTACCCCTGGACCTTTCTGCATAATCTATCGAAATCCAACCAAATGAAATCGATCATGCGTTGGCTTTCAAAGGATCAGCTTCCCGGCTACATCGCTTCCTACCACAAGATTGACCTCTGGATCCGTCAGCCGCAGAAGGGTAGGGTTACATTGGCTATGACCAATAGCTCTTTCGACACTGCGGAAGAAGTAGTCTTGTTGCTGCTGACCGATAACCGGCTAAGTGCGCGTCTTGTGCCAGCCGAGCGCGACAGAACTGGTGGATCCAAGACCGGTGCTGTGAGCATCGAAGAGCTCGAATGCTACGTCTATGTAAGAAAGCCGAAGTGCCCTTGAGGAAGCTCGCGGTTCGCGTCAACGTCGGAAATTCTTGCCAAGTAGGCTCGCCGGTACTATGGTAAATGGAAACCCAAGTCTCGCGGGGAGGATTCTGTTATGTTTCGCATCGATATGGGGCAGACGGGCCGCTATTGCGATGGTTGGACTCGGCGAAGCTTTTTGGCCGGCATGGGCTGGGCGACGCTCGCCGACGTTTCGCGGGCCAGGGCAGCATCGGCGACTGCAGGGCAAGCGAACAAGGATACTTCCGTAATCTTGCTGTGGCTCGACGGCGGACCGAGTCACCTTGATCTTTACGACATGAATCCCGAGGCGCCATCCGAGTATGCGGCATCTGGCGCCCAATCGGCACGAACGTCCCCGGCATCGAGATTAGCGAACTCTTTCCGCGGCAGGCCAAAGTAGCCGACAAGTTTTCCATCGTCCGCTCGTTACACCACGGTTCAGGCGATCATTTTACTGGCGGGCACTACATGCTTACCGGTCGTGGCGGCGCTAGTGGAAAAGACACCGCCGGAAAGAATCCATGTTTTGCCGCAATTGCAACCAAGATGACCGGTGCTCGTCAGCCTGGTATGCCTGCCTACGTGGCCATGCCACACGCCATGAGTATCGGTATTCGTCCCGGTTACTTTGGCGGTAACTATCTGGGAAAACAACACGATCCGTTCGATACGGGTGAATGATAGGAATTCGAATCCCTAATGATGCCTCGAAGATGCGGTTTTTGGCTGCGCCGTTTATCGCTCTGCTCGAAGACGGCGTATGGTTGCGCAATGCCCAGCACGCCAATCGGTGTGCAGCCCGGTTAGCCGCCGATCTCTCCGCAATCTCCGGTATCAACAGTGCTCTATCGATCCGCAATCCGCCGTCTGCTCATTACCAAGCAGATTGCGGCTAGGGCTAGTGGGAGGTGGTAGGCTCGGGAACGGCATACATCGCCAGAAAAGCATCGTGGGAACCTAGGTTCGATCCGGCGATGTCGCCATCGGTGTAGCCTGAAATGAAGACGTTGCCAAGCGAGTCGACCGAGACTCCTGTGCTAGAATCGGTTTCGCTAGATCCGAGTTGCCTTGTCCACTGGTGGTTGCCCAAGTCGTCGAACAACGCCAGAAAAGCATCGTAGGAGCCGGCATTTGGCCCACCCAGGCTGCCTCGCGTACGGCCCGACAGGTAGACGTTGCCGAGTGGGTCGACCGAGATTCCGAGGCTCGTATCGTAGTTGCTAGTCCCGAGTTGTGAGGCCCACTGTAGGCTTCCCGACGTGTCGTACTTCGCCAAAAAAGCGTCCGTAACGCTTCCTGGGCTTGTCCCACCCAGGCTGCCGTAGGTCTCGCCTGATAAGTAGACGTTGCTGAGCGAGTCGGCCGAGATACTAAATCCATGTTCGCTAGCGGGAGTACCAAGCTGCTCGGTCCACTGTAAATTGCCCGAGGCATCGTACAAGGCTACGAAGGCGTCAAAGGAGCCGGCATTCGGCCCACTCAGGCTACCATTAGTCCAACCCGTAATGTAGACGTTGCCAAGTGAGTCGGCCGATACGCTCGCGCCTTGATCGTATCCACTCGTCCCGATTTGTGCGGTCCATTTGAGCATAGGCGGCGCAGTCGCGGCGGTTGTTGGTTGGGTGAGTAATGTGTAGTTGAGTGCGAGTGCCAGGCTGGTGATGAATGTGGTGGTTTTCATGAGGGCATTATGCTCTGGTGATGGTTCTGGAATTTGCTCCTCGCTCGGAACTATCTCACATTGTAACCGCAGTACGGGATTCCCATAAATACTTGATTCGCAAGGTATAAGCCTGGGGTGGCGGGTCTACATGGTCGCTCTATTCATACGTCTGCTCATTGCCAAGCAGAGTGTTGCTAGGGCGAGAGAGCAGGTGGTGGGTTCAAACACTTTGAAGAATTCTTTCATCACTCAAATCTATCACATCTTCGGACTCCTCCATCCCAGAGAGTAAACGCCGCCTCAGAGATTCATTCACAGACTTAAGTTGCGCGATGGTTTTATCTCTATCTGAAATAGATTCCTCGCTAATTGCGGGTTCACCATCAGGGCTTTTTTCAGGAATTGATGAATCAGTATCTGGACTTTCAGTCGAAATCCAAAGCTCCCAGTCTGGTGGAGGATTTGGCCACTCAGCAGGAGGAGTCCAACCAGCAGGTGGCCTCCAATTCGGGGGAGTCGGTGGCCAGCCCGGAGGAGGATTGAACGACTGGTCCTCCTTTTTCATATTTTACGTATTCCTGAAACATCTGCCTCGACCAAGGAAAGGGGATCTTTAGAGACAGAAGCACCCAAGTGAGCCAGAGTGACTTTGGGCACAACTGACTCAAGAGCAAACTCAATAGAAGTCGTACCCGTCTTTCGCGTTCCAATATGGAGAATGACCAGATTCATGAAGGCATCGAGTCGGTTGGCAGCAATCCCAAAAAAGAACTCAACAACGGTTCTGTCGTGCGACTCGCACCAAACACGCGATACCCAACAGGGCTAAGGCCAGCGACGAAGGCTCAGGTATACCGAGTGCAGGAAAAACAGAAGGCGGCGTCCAATCCAACGTGTCATTTTCGTCTAACACCGGACCATAAATCCGCATCATCACCTGGAAATCTTTGTCAGCCGGCAGCGGCAGCCAGTATGGAAGTAGCTCGTCCGAGGGTGCATCGCGTGAAAGATAAAACGTGACATCCTCAGAAATCGGATTTTCACCCAACAAGACTTCCAATTGTGTTGACCCGAGCGAGTACACGTCGTCTCCATAATACGGGTTCTTTACCGCGTCATCACCCTGAATGATCCGACCGTCCGCGTCATAAATCGTAAGCGACCAGAATCCCAATGGACTTCCGTCTGGTCCCTGATGGATCTGCGGCAATTGATCCGCTGAGAAGGTGATCGTGTAGTTGTTCTCACCGTTCAGTGGATTTTTAGAAGCGTCAACCAACGCAAGAGGATAGACGCCATCCTCTGGGCGATTCGCACCGATACCGACTGCCGCAACGACACCCGCCGTCAACCATCCTGTCGGGTTTGCTTCGTATTCACCCAAAATCGGATCTGTTGGGTCACTCCACTCGGCGTCAGAACTAGAATTCAGTGATCGAGTCAAATAGCCGAGAAAGTCAGAGGCATTATTCACGGCGGCGTACATCTTGTCTCGAACGTCCGAGTCGGGTTCAGTGTAACCATCGTCGGTAAGACCCAATATACTAAAATCATCGAAAATCTGACGGTTGGGGTTTTCGTCACTGATTGGATTCTGAACGATGCTTTCGCCAAGGTACTCAAGAAACTTCTCGGGTGTCCACTTCGTTGATTGCCAACCCCCAGCCCCACCATTCATGTCATCATCCCAAGTCGCCATATTGTCACCAAACATGGGAAAACTTCTTGGGTCATTCTGCCAGTCTTCTCTTGGTTGTTGCTGTCCTTGAATGGTACTTGTCAGCTTGTCTTCCGCTCCGTCGGGTGGAAAAGAATCGAGTGGTGTCAGATGATAATGAAACGACAAGTCTTTTCCTCGCTCGACGGACAAATCAAAAGGGTTGTTCAGCGCGTTAAGTCGTTGCTGATATTCACTGTTGTCATAGCGGGAGTCGGTGTACGGATCGACATTAACACGCCCGATCAGCCACACCTGGTTGGTATCTACCTTTTGCTCGTAGAGGATATCGTTGGACAGGACATCAGGTATCTCACCCTCGTATCCCGGTCCTGAGATCAAAAAGTGATGTCTCTCATTGACTTTAGATCCCGAAAATGCCCCGTCAGGAGCTTTGTCGTCCTGCCGCGTGCCAAACGAACCAACAACATTGGTGTAGGCGTCGCATAACTGCATGACATTGAAAGTCCCCCGGCTCGTATCGGGCTGTCGCGTATCGGGCACGGTAATCACGAACGCTTGTTTGTCAGCTGGAAGCTCCGAGAAATCGATAAATCCCGTTGCATTCAAAATGTCGAGATTCGGCGCGACCACCGTTTCACTCCGATTCACAAAGCCCGGCGTGTAAAGCTCATTCGGCTTAAGGTCGTATTGATTCAAAACAACCTCTTGTGTACGCCGCATCTCAACCAGTGGGAGGCCCCACATATAGGCGGCCACTGCTGTTTGATAAACATCAGGGAGTAGCGACTTGGGTCGGGGTAAAGCATAAGGACTTTCTGATTCTTGATCATCTGCTCTTGGTTGGTTGTAACCAACTGTCGCCTTGTTATACATGAGGCGATAGAGTGCCTTAGAATCAAATGTTTTGTCATCAGCAAAACAAGGTTGCGAAACCATCTGGGCGACAGCACCAAACAAGACCAAACAAATCACCTTGGTTGTCAAGCGATGAATTGCGTAACGCGTTACCAACGTGGGATAAATCCTACTTATGACCAAAAGCATGTTGTTCACCAAGGAGTTTGTGGCAGCGGGGATTTGGACATCTAACGTCGGATTGACAACGTCGCCAAAATCCTCGAGACGTCACAGAGTGATGCTCGAACACGAGGAAGCAACGGTTCCTATCAATGTCGAACCATGGCTTCGTGCAGCATTGTACCCAAAATTCAAGTGAAATGATAGAAATTTCACTGTCGAACTATGGCTTCGCTTAGCATTATACCCCAAATTCAAGTGAAATGAATAGGAATTCGAATCCCTAATGATGCCTCGAAGATGCGGTTTTTGGCTGCGCCGTTTATCGCTCTGCTCGAAGACGGCGTCTGGTTGCGCAATACCCAGCACGCCAATCGGTGTGCATCCCGGTTAGCCGCCGATCTCTCCGCAATCTCCGGCATCACGCTTCCGACTCCATGCCAAGCCAATGCCGTATTTGTCGAGATGCCCACGGCATGGCTGGTTGTTGTACACCTTCATCGGTAACAGTTGTGCTCGGTTGATGTGCTCCTAGTAAACGACCGACGCAGAGATTGATGCGCTGGTTGCCAGTGTGCATGCGGCCGCCATTTCGGACCCATAGACACGTAGGGTGGGTCGAGGAGCGACAGCGACACAGACCCACCAGGAAAGGAAAAAGTGACACAGGAAAAGGTGTCACAGAACAGTAAAAAAGGAAAGGCCCTGATATCCAGCGAATTTATTTGCGTTTAGTTTGTTGGATTGGTGCACTGACAACTCGCGCATGACTTGTGAGCAACTCGTCCATATCAACATTATTTCTGGAGCATCGCTAATGACCTGTAAAACATTTGGCACTCAGTGCCTCCTGATCTTCGTATTTGTGCTCTTCGTTTTCCCTTCTAGTCTGGCTTCGGCAGATAGCGTCGAAATCACGCTCGACCTTACCTAACTCCGCACTCGAGTTATCTGTGCAAAGGTTCGATCTGCAATCCATCCTTGATACAAGACGACCAATTTCTTCATGCCTTCTGATCGCAGTACCGCTTAAATTTCTCCGCCACAGGGCCCATTCACCCCGTCCGGCAAGTCCGAGCGGTAATCATGCAGATAAATTCGCAGGAATGCGAAGTTTTTCATTGATTGGTTGTATTCAGCCTGAGAGAATGGGTGCTTCTGCCGTGGCGTGAGACTCTTATCGCTTCACCCCGATCGCCCCTGCGTCTGAAAAAATTGGTTTGCTAGTACTACAGCGTAGAGTTGAGTTGAGTTGAGTTGGCAGGCCAAATTGAGAAAACCGCTGATGAACGCCAATACACACTAATGACTGGTTGTACCATGATAGATTGTCCGTTACTCGAGGATCTACCTTATTGACTCCCTGATAAAATAGAAGATTTGATAGGGTTTGGCGTGTCCTAATGCTTTCCTAATGCTTTCATATTAGCGTTTATACGCGTTCATTAGCGGTTTCGTACCCGACTTCCTCGACTGGCAGCGACAGTTCACCGGCGATCTTTCACCACCGCATTCAGTTTCCGCCAGCGTGCCCGAGTCATCGTCACTGCTGCTCGCCGTCCTCGGCCTGCTTACGCTGTCTGCGCAGCGGAAGCGTGTGCAGCACTCGGATAGATTGCAATAATCCAATACAATCAGAATAAGGCAACGAGTGTGGATTCTGACCTGATATCACAAGCAGTGTTGCCTTGCCACTAAACCTCGTCGTCAGGATAACCGAATGTCAAATTCTTGATTTTTCTTGCTTCGGACCATTTCGGCGAGATCGAGGACCATACTCGATCAGTTGGTTTGAGAATTCCCTGTTCCCCATGCGCACTGAGTTCCGCGAAACTCAAAGGGCCGACTTTGTTGTGGTCTGAAATGTAGAACCAAACAACGGTGTGCGGTTGAGACTCCGGAGTATCTTTGGCTTGCTCTAGTGGCGCGGTCTTTTTTAGTTCAGGTGGAAGATTCGCCATGATAATCGATGAGGAGGTGTCCTCGTCGAAAAGCCGCTTTACTCGATAGGCATCTACCCATTTGCCGTCAGTGCCTTTTTTCACTAAGTCCTGCGGAGTGAGTTGATGGCTGCGAGCCATTTGAACGAGTTGCGACGATGTGAACGGCCCCATCTCGGCCCCCATCAAACGACAATACCATTCGACTGACATGAAATTACCCGTGCTAAGAGTGTAAAATAGCTATTAACCCCAACAAGGTGAATGGGATTGTACTCCATTATCAGTTTCTGAGCCAGCGGTCCGTTTCATTCGACTTATCCATGCAGACGCAACCCCCCCCTATTCAGTAGCATGGGAAAACCACAAGGACACGCAGAGCCCAGCGCGGCCTCTTGCCGCAACCAAATAAAATGTAACATCTCACTCGAATTCAGATTGCCTCTCGCCCAAACACCAAAATAGTCAACGCCAAGATCGCCAAGATCGTTCCTATTCGGGGAGACGGTTGACGTTTCGGTTGATCCCGGTTCTTATCATTCTCATCCATTCTTTGCACTTTGCAAGAGTTCGTTCTTAATAATAAATATTAGGAGCATTCGATGCAAGTTGCTACGATCGCGGTTATGCTGCTGGTACCGACTGCCGCCGCGGCAGAACCGCAAGGCCAGGCAGTGGTCGCGTCAGTCGAAGCAGAGCCTGATACGGTTTCGGATCGTCCGCTCGAGAACTTTCGCCTGCCGAAAGATCAAGAGGATCTCAGAGCGTGGTTGCAGAACATGGTTTGGCACCACCGATTCACCTCTGCAGAAATCCTCGCGGCGACCGGATTGCCGATCACAGAGATTGAGGACGCACTCGAACGATTCAGGATTCGCACGAACAACGCACCGGCACGCTCCAACGACGCGCCGCTGTTGGTGCTACCGTACCCAGGCGGTCGCCACCCACGCATTGGGTTTCGCGAAGGCGCGATGAGGCCACAGCGCGACACAAAGGTAAGCATTTTTACGCCGTGGGATTCATCCAGCTATGTCGTCCTCATACTCAGCTGTGATTACGCTCGCCGAGCAAGCAGTAAGGCTGCAAGCAGACAATCGCCAGTATCGCATTACCCTAGCAGCCTTACTGTATCGCAACGGTCGACATCAAGAGGCTCTTTCTCAGCTTCAAACGGCACTCGCAATGGACGGGCCAATCGGTGCCTCCCACGCAGTCGCCTGGTGCTTTCTGGCCATGGCCCATTACGATGTGGGCGATCGCGAGAAGGCAAACCAATGGCTAACGAAGGCTGTCGAGTGGATGGATGCAGCCTGTCGGGATGAGGAAGAAAACGGTGCAATCCCGGTTACCTGGGAGCGCCGCCTGACGCTCGACCTGCTGCGAGGCGAGACCGAGGAGTTGCTCAACGTCGCCGTCGCGGACGCTCAGCCAAAATCGCGGACGGATAAAGATCCAGAGCCGGACGAGCCAAACTCCGAAGCGATTCGACCCAGTACGGAACAAGAGGAAACGACCCACGAAGAATGATTAAAGCAACGCGGCATGGGTTGCTTACTTCTTGGAAGGCATACTGCCCGAGCGGGACATTGGGTGCGGCCGGACGAAAAGTGTAGCAAGATCCTCAATTCCCGTAAAGCTCGAATGATCTATTCGCCACCTTTTTTACCGGGTCGTATCAGGACAAACGTTGTTGGGTACAAGCAATGCACGGAGCCGTCCGGACGCGCCAGTTACATCGTGGACATCGGACGTACTTGCGAAGCTTGAAGTATTCACCACTGGGTTGATGATGGCCTTGTTGTCGTTTTCGGATCCGTTGTCCCCCCGGTTGTAATAGTTTCGCCAAACCATTTCACGGAGCGATCGATTGTCGGCATAGGTCAGAAAAGGATCCATCGAGGAACGAGTATTAGTGACGGCCCATTGTCTGGGCTTGCCACTTTGTATAGCAGCGGCACTCATGGCCGAAACCACGCTCGCGGGCAGGCCTGCCAAGCGTTGGTTGATGTTGGACAGCTTAATTTTGTCACTAGCCCGGATATTTCATCCGTTTCGTCGCGAGGTGGCTTAAGTCCTTTTGTGGCAAGGCATGTGAGGTTTGCGACCGCAGGCGTGTTTTATACACGTTGAGGATCGCAAGCCGAAACATAACGCAGCCATGGAAGGACTTGGGACGCCGTAGCAGAAACGGGTGAAATATGCGGGCTAGCACTGAGCCTGGCTCCACGGCGGACAAAGCTTTTGTATTGATTCTCGAGCAACCGTTTTTCCGCCTGCGTCAGGTTTTCAGCCTCTGTTCCCTCATAGACCGCGGAAATACGGGCGAATAGTTTTTCGTTTTGGATCATGCGGTCGTGGACTGTTGTTTATACACAAGTCTCTTGAAAAACCCAGGGAAATCGACCAGCTTTGGCACAAGATTTGCGCAGGCAGTATTGGCAGTGACTAACCTGCCAATCTAG
>JBDOMT010000357.1:0-12762 GCA_039831705.1 Pirellulales bacterium
CTCAGTGATGATTGGGAAACCGGGAAAATGAGATATCTCGTCTTCCAAAACTAATCCGTAAGAAATCGATCCCATCAATTTACAGAAGAGATGTTGCTTTACCTATAGTTGAGCATCGCTCGCCTCAACCACGACTCCTTGAGCTAAGCGTTTCTGTGCATCGCGAGATAAGGATTGTGCCAGTTGAGATATCTTCTGCAGGTTGGCCGTTTCCATACCCGCTGCATGCTTCATGCTCCAGACAGGTTCTCCAGACTCAAAGGCTTCCCCCAGAATTTTCTGTTCCCACTGCAAACGCTCAGTCAGAAATGGATTGGCATACCCCAAACCTGAAATCGCACGGCACAGTTGGCGTTCTGATGGGGAGAATAAGCGCATGACGTGATCTCCAATTAGGAAGACGCGGGATGTACATCTAGTGTACCCAGACGGACATTAATTGTCCTAATGCTTTATGCAGTTCCATTTATCAATGGCAGCACACAACCACAAACCATTGATATATAGGCACTTACACGTTTATCCCACTTTGGCACTGTGATTGCGAATAGCAACAGTCAGACAGGGTCATCACTCCGTACAGGATGGCCGGACAATCTGGCTGAAGGGGTCTTCAGCCGTCTCTTAATTAAGGAGGTGTAAAATGGGTACTTACAACACAACAAGCTGGCAGCAAAAGTGGATGGTAATCCTGTGTGGGATTGGTCTCATGAGCGGCATTTTCACCCCGGTGGTAGCGACCCATGCGGCCGGTCTGCTGGTATCCGATGGGCCCCTCGGAGGCGTACTAGAAAATAAAGAACATGACGTGAAAGTCATGATCAATAATGGCATCGCGGTCACCGAGGTAACCCAGGTGTTTGTCAACCAGGAGAATCGCATTGTTGAAGCGTTGTATACCTTTCCGGTTCCCAAAAATGCCAGCGTGGCCAATTTCAGCATGTGGATCAATGGTAAGGAGATGATCGGAGAGGTGGTCGAAAAAGAGCGCGCACGTAAAATATACCAAAGCTACAAACGCCAACGCAAAGATCCAGGTTTACTGGAGCAAGTCAATTACAAACGGTTTGAGATGCGAATCTTTCCCATTCCGGCCCGTGGTGAACAAAAAGTCAAAGTCACCTATTATCAGGAACTCGATGTGGATCATGATTGGGCAACTTATGTTTACCCATTGGCCACCGTCACTCAACGCGACATTAACCAACGTACGACTAGTCGCTTTTCACTCTCTCTGGAAGTACAAAGTGAAGTACCGATCACGGCTATGGAGAGCCCATCGCATGGCGGGGATTTTGCCATCGCCGATCATGATCCAAGCTACTACCAAGCAAGCTTGGAAACCAAGGAGGGTGATCTGAGCCAAGATCTAGTGGTTGCCTATCACCTTGAGCGGCCCCAATCTGGAATGGATCTGATTCACTCCAAAGCCAAGGGAGAGGATGGTTATTTCATGATGACCATCACGGCCGGCAAGGAATTGAAAGAGGTCAACCAGGGCATGGATTATGTTTTTCTGCTCGACATCTCCGGAAGCATGGCCAATGAAAGCAAACTGTCAACTTCACGTAAATCGATCACTGCTTTCGTCGATGCGTTAGGTAAGGAAGATCGATTTGAGCTACTCACATTCAATGTCCAGCCCAACACACTGTTTCAAACTTTACAACCAGTCAACGAAGAGACTCTGAAGCGGGCGACCGAATATCTCAATTCGCAACGCGCTCGAGGGGGTACCACTCTGCGGCCGGCGATCATGGCCGCCTATCGCTATCTCCATGCCGACCGTCCATTGAATGTGGTGATCCTCTCCGACGGCATCACCGAACCTCGGGAGCACCGAGAACTACTCGAACTGATCGATCAACGTCCGAGCGGAGCTCGCTTGTTCTGCATCGGTGTGGGCAACGAAGTCAATCGGCCCCTGCTGCGCCAGATCGCGGAAGAGGCAGGCGGCTTGGCTGCTTTTCTGTCAGACCGTGATGACTATGACCGCCAGGCCCAAGCCTTTCAGCGCAAACTTCTGAGACCTGCGATGAATCAGGTGCAACTGAACTTCCGTGGAATGGAGACTTACGATGTCGAACCTCGAGTACTGCCAAATCTCTACCATGGTTCACCGGTGCGCATTTATGGCCGTTATCGGGGAAGTGGTTCGATGACTGTCACCATCGAAGCCGAGGTACTCGGTCAACCGTTCAAGCAAACGCTGACGATGAAAATGCCTAAAGTGGACGATGGAAATCCTGAAATCGAACGCATCTGGGCCTGGCAACGAGCACAACGACTCCTGGCCGATCAGCGCCGGACCAGTTCGAGCTCCAGTCATCGGGAGGAAATCGTGCAACTTTGCGAAGATTACTCGATCGTCAGTGAATATGCTTCTTTCCTGGTGCTGGAAAATGATGCCGAATACAGCCGATGGTCGATCGAACGTCGCAATGCGGGCCGCATGATCCGCGATCGGGCGGCTCGCACGGTACGCCGTGAGAAACTGCGTGAACTAAGTGACCGGACCGTGGCCAACCTGGGTCCGCAAGAGAAACCGAACCGTATCCAGCCTACGGCTAACTCAGTTTCCTCCAACCAGGCAAGTCAGCCTCAGCCTGGCCAAACACCGTTGGCGACTAATCGGGGGCGCCCGGTAACACGTCAATCACAGAACTTCAATTTCAACAGTGGCGGAGGCGGGGGAGGAGGGGCAATCGATTCGTTCTCGGCAGCCTTGCTGCTCTCTCTCGCCGGTATGGGAGCCTGGTCGTATCGCCGTCGTGATTCGGCGTAGGCCATGATTCGCACAGAGGCGAGGTGCAAGGAAAGGCCTTGGCATCTCGCCTCTGGTTTGATTTAACCTTAAGTATTGTAAGTTGTAACGAGCGGTAGCGCTCTTCTGGCAAATGAAAATGTAAAGTTTGAACTAAACACAGGGGGGTTTGGGGGGGATACCCCCCCAATGAACTGCTTCATGATTTTCCATTTTTTTCCATCTCAAACCAAGTGATCCTCTCAACTGGCTGAGCAAAGATCATAAACATCGACTAAGTGGCTACTCACCCTAGGATGTATTGGGGTGCCCCCCAAACCCCCCAAGTATTCCGCGAAGCAGAAAAAGGTTTAGAGTAAGCTGAAACAAGCACTACGAATGGACCCATTCACCATGTCCACCACGACAACTCACCCATCGAATTCCATGCTACCATCTAACCGGTCATGGCTTCCCAGTTGGCCGTATCTCCTGTTAACAGGCCTGGCTCTGCTCTCCCTGATCGCCATGGTCAGCCCCACGCTGACACTCGCCTGGCAATTTGATCGATCCGCCATCCAACATGGCCAGTGGTGGCGGCTGCTGACTGGCCATTTGACGCACTGGAACTTAGACCACTGGATTTGGGATTGGTCCACTTTTGTCGCTCTGGGCCTGGTGAGCTTAAAACGGTCGCCCCAACGAACCCACATGACGATTGGCATTGCTGCGGTAAGTATCTCCGTCGCCCTCTGGGTCTGGTATCCCAATTTGGAAACTTATCGAGGACTCAGCGGAGTCGACACGGCCCTCTTTACCTTGCTGGCAACCGAATTATTGGTTCAGGGACTACGGGACAAACGGTACTTACTTACCGGTATGGTTCTCCTATGCACAGTGGGTCTGGTCGCCAAAATGGGCTACGAGATGGTCACTGGCAATGCACTGTTTGTCGACTCCGCCGCGGCCGGCTTCGAAACCATCACCCTTGCGCATGTGGTCGGTGCTGCGGTTGGTATAGCAATGGTTGTGAAATTGCGGGCTGGCTCTAAATGTCATCCTCTTGGCTTGGCTTTCTTTGCTCCGCTACCTTAAGCAATTCGTCATGGACGAAGTGTAACAACGAAGCTCGTTTCGGCCGTACGTGACCGCGAATCAGCTTGATGCTGGATCGGTTGTTTTTCCAAATCAGTTCTGCAGGGCGATCCGTTTCTTGCTGAATTTGTCCGTATTTCTTAATGATGCTATTACGTATGACATGAAATTGCTCCGTATCGAAAAAAGCGGTAATCCGAAACAATTGGCCATCAATAAATTGATAGAGCATCCGTTCGGTCTCGACCCCGCCGATGGTAGGTGATCTTAATTCGTTGGGTAAATCGATTCGGCCATGGACGATTCCCGCCTTATGATGCCAAACTTCCGCGAACAGACCCTCCAGTTCCTGGCCAGGCGCCGAATCGGAACACCAGGGCAACGAGTGAAGCAGACCTCCTATTTTGCGTTCGTACTTGCTCTTAAATTCATCCAGGGTCATGCCTAGCTGATCTCCCTTGAGTTCATAGAGCTGTGCTTTGCCCTCAGTTTCGATCCCCATGCCTCCAGCGTTTTCCGAGTTGGCCAAATTCGCCAAATCCTGCAACACTTGCCGCAACTGGTCGATATTCATATCTTCCGAGCCGAGGCAGTCGATCTTGGTGTTGGACAACTCCGAAAGTTTGTAGGAAGTTGCCGCAGGTGCATCGTAAAGTGCCAAGACTGCACTTTTGCGGCGTCGAAACAATTCGTTGATCATCTCGCGAGGCGAAGCATCGTGCAATAATCGCTGAGCGAAGGGACTGCTTGAACCATCGGCGCCCGGAATCTCCACCACCACAGCGCACTTGGGGCATTTGCCCTTTTTGCCAGCCAACTTTTCATCCACTTGCAACATGGCGTTGCATTCAGGACAGATAATTTGAATGGGCATCGCACTATCCCTTGAGCAATTTTCTCAACACGGTCTGCAAAATGCCACCGTTACGATAGTAGTCGAGCTCCACTGGCGTATCGATGCGAACTCGGGCTTGAAAAGTAATTTCGGTTGCTGATGCTTCGGCCGTCGAATCCGACTTTTTCGCCACCACCGTGAGTGTTTGACGTGGTTGCAGGCTTTCGCCCAGTTCGGGTATCTCGAAGATTTCTTCTCCAGTCAGTCCCAGCGATTGCCAAGAGGCCCCATCGACAAACTCCAGTGGCAGCACTCCCATACCGACCAGGTTGCTGCGATGGATCCGCTCGTAACTCGATGCGAATACAGCGCGAACTCCTAAGAGATAAGTGCCCTTGGCAGCCCAGTCCCGACTGCTGCCGGTGCCATATTCGGTTCCCGCAAGTATGACCAGCGGCACACCTTCCTGACGGTACTGCATGGCCGCATCGTAGATGGACATCTGAGCCCCATCGGGCAGATGGCGGGTGACACCACCTTCGGTTCCAGGAGCCAGTTGATTGCGAATCCGGATGTTGGCCAGAGTTCCTCGGGTCATGACCTGATCGTTCCCACGGCGGCTACCGTAACTGTTGAAATCAGCCGGCTGGACACCAGCTGCCTGTAAAAATTTTCCCGCCGGACTATCTGCTGCAATGGCACCGGCGGGCGATATGTGATCGGTGGTCACCGAATCTCCCAACAGGGCCAGGCACCGTGCGCCCGCCAAAGGCACGATCGGCTGTGGCTCTGGACTCAGGTCGACCAAGAAGGGGGGCTCCTGGATGTAGGTGCTGTCTTCTTGCCAATCGAACAACTCACCGCCCGCAACACGAATGTCATTCCACATCGCATTTTTTTGCCAGACATCGTCGTATTGCTGCCGAAACATCTCAGGCAACACGCACGATTCGACCATTTCTCGCACTTCATTATTGGAAGGCCACAGATCTTTGAGGTAAATAGATTGTCCATCGTCGCTTGAGCCGTTGGCAACTTGCCCCAGTGGATCGCTGGTCAGGTCAATGTCGGTGGTACCAGCCAACGCATAGGCCACCACCAATGGCGGGCTGGCCAGGTAATTGGCTTTTACATCGGGACTGATTCGGCCTTCAAAATTACGATTTCCCGAGAGGACTCCCGAGGCCACAAGGCCTGCAGATTCAATTGCGTCATGTACAGGCTGAGGGAGTGGGCCACTGTTGCCAATACAAGTGGTGCAACCATAACCCACAGTGCTAAAGCCAATGGCATCGAGATCATGATTGAGACCCGCCTTTTGCAAGTACTCGGTAACCACTCGCGATCCGGGAGCCAGGCTGGTTTTTACATAGGCAGGCACCTTCAATCCCAGGGCAACCGCTTTACGGGCCACTAAACCGGCGGCAACCATCACCGTAGGATTACTCGTGTTGGTGCAACTGGTGATCGCAGCAATGGCAACCGCACCGTGACCGATCGTCGTTGAATCCCCATCGATGGTAACCTCAGCCGTTTGGGATTGGGCCGCGTCATCCAGGGCAAACCCGCGTTTAGACACCGGGGCCTCCAGGGAGTCGCGAAATGACTGCTGCATTTGCGACAGGGCCACTCGATCTTGTGGACGTTTCGGGCCTGCCAGACTCGGTACGACGGTGGTCAGATCGAACTCTATCACCCGGGTAAATGTTGGCGTTGGCTCCTGGTCGGTACGAAACAAACCTTGCTCTTTGGTGTAACGTTCAACCAGTTCCACTTCCTGCTCAGTACGCCCGGTTCGGCGCAGGTAGTTGAGTGTTTCGGCGTCGATGGGGAAAAAGCCCATCGTGGCTCCATATTCGGGTGACATATTGGCAATCGTGGCCCGATCGGCCAAACCCATATTAGAAATACCCTCGCCAAAGAATTCGACAAACTTGCCTACCACTCCTTCGGAACGTAAGACTTCCGTGATCATCAACACCATATCAGTCGCGGTTGCTCCGGCCGGCAACTGGCCCGTGAGTCGCATCCCGATCACTTCTGGCATCAACATATAAATAGGCTGTCCAAGCATTACCCCTTCCGCTTCGATGCCTCCCACTCCCCAGCCCACCACGCCCAATCCGTCGATCATGGTGGTGTGGCTGTCGGTGCCCACCAACGAATCGGGGACTGCAACCGGGCCGGCGAAATCTTCTCGGAGAAAGACACACTTGGCCAGATATTCCAAATTCACTTGGTGCACAATGCCGGTCCCTGGTGGCACCACACGAAAATTGTCAAAGGCATCCTGCCCCCATCTCAAAAACTCATAACGCTCGCGGTTGCGAGAAAATTCCAATTCGATATTTTTCTGAAGTGCCTGACTGGAGCCAAAATAATCGACCTGAACCGAGTGATCGACCACCAGATCGGCAGGCACCAACGGGTTAATTTTCGTCGAATCTCCTCCCATCCGCTGCATCGCACTACGCATCGCAGCCAGATCGACCACCGCCGGTACGCCGGTAAAATCTTGTAACACGACACGGGCCGGCTTGAAGGGAATTTCTACGGGCTGTGGGGCTTCAGCCTGCCAACTGGCCAGATTTCTCACATCCTCCTCGGTGACCACGTAGCCGTCACAATTCCGCAGTAGCGATTCCAACAGTATCCGTATCGAATAGGGCAGGGCGTCGATTTTGCCCAAGCCGTCCGCTTCGAGCTTCGACAGGCGGTAGATACCCGCCTTCCCATCCCCCGTATCAAACAGATCGCGAGCAGAAAAGGGGTCGTTTTTGGTTGGCGTTGTTGGCATGAACGGGTATCCTGACCGATGAAATATTACTATTGACTATCCGGGATGTCAGTTTAACGATTCTTATTACCTCTGTCAGCAGGAACTTCGCCTCTCCAGAGGCTACATTACATGGGTCTAAGATACTCAGTTACGGAGGATTCCACTCCCTATGAAACCGCAGAGTTCGATTTCGTTAGCCATTTCGACTACGATCCTGATAAGAAAAGTTGTAATTCATTACTCGAAGACAGATTCCCACCCTGCCGAGGAATACCGTGAATTCGAGTGAAGTCTTACAAAAAGTAGTTCGCAGTGAACAAAGCCACTCGTTGCAGCCAGTAAGAGTTGTGATGAACCATCTGTTCTGCACCGTTGCCTCAGGATGAGAGTATCCATCTCTATGCGACCCACCAACCAACCGGCCGAATCTCTACTATCCGGGGTAAAACTTCCACCTCAAACCATTCCAGGCATCCTCAGGCAATTGGGTCCCGGCTTGATCATTGCCGGATCGATCGTCGGATCAGGAGAGCTGATTGCCACCACTGCCGTTGGAGCAGAAGCTGGCTTCCTGCTGCTATGGCTGATTCTCATCGGCTGCGCCGTAAAAGTCTTCACTCAGGTTGAATTCGGCAGATACACCATCCTAAGTGGCCAAACCACCATGGCAGGTTTGAACGGTGTACCCGGCCCGCGATTGTTGGTCAATTGGCTACTCTGGTTTTGGCTGGTCATGTTCGTTGTGAGTCTCGCCCAGCTTGGAGGCGTTGTCGGCGGAGTAGGTCAGGCGATGGCTCTCAACAATCCGCTCACTCGCGCAGGGGTCACTTCAAATGCGTATGAAGACTGCAAAATACAACTCAAAGTGGTGGAAGGTCTGCTGAATCATGCCGCACAAGGACGTGCGTCTAAGAAGGGGGACCCTGAGGAAGGTACCACCGGCAACCCTACAGTTCATGAGGACCAACGAGCTCGACTCATGGAATTGCATGGAAAGCAAGACCAACTTCTCAAACAGCTGTCCAGCATGGAATTAGAATTCCAGAACCAATCGGAGGATCCTTCGGGCAAACCCCCGAACTCATACGATTCTCAACTCTGGGCCCTGTTGATTGTATTGTTGACAATTGGGATGTTGGTACTGGGCCGCTATCGCTTGATCCAAACCGTTTCTACTGCCATGGTGGCCATGTTTACCCTGATCACCATAGGCAACCTGATCCATTTACAAAGCTTGCCGGAGTGGCGTGTGAGTAAGGAAGAATTGCTGGCCGGTTTCAGTTTTCAGCTGCCACCATCGGGTATCTCCACGGCCCTGGCTGCCTTTGGAATTATTGGCGTGGGGGCGACTGAATTAATCCAATACCCCTACTGGTGTATGGAAAAAGGCTATGCCAAATGGACTGGGACACGTGATGATTCTATCCAGTGGCAACTTCGGGCCGCAGGTTGGCTACGCGTGCTACGGTGGGATGCCTGGTGCTCGATGCTGGTCTACACGTTTGCCACCGTCGCTTTCTATCTCCTGGGGGCAGCCGTGTTGCATCGGTCTGGATTGAATGCCAGTGGTTCTCAAATGATCCGCACCCTGGCGGAAATGTATGTTCCCGTTTTCGGCGACAAAGCCCATTTCATATTCTTGATTGGAGCGGTCGCCGTACTCTATTCAACTTTTTTTGTCGCCACCGCAGGACATGCGCGTGTTTGTGCCGATGCCATGCGTTTGTGGAAACTCTCCAACAATGATAGCAAGACAAAGCAGACTTGGATTCGCAACTTCTCCATCTTGTTCCCTTTGCTGAGCCTGCTATTTTATGTATATATTCCCCAGCCCAAAAAGCTCATTCTCGCCAGTGGTTTGATGCAATCCATGATGTTGCCTCTACTGGGAATTGCCGCGCTCTATTTCCGCTACTTCCGATGCGACCACCGCCTCCAACCAGGCAAACTCTGGGACTTCTGCCTATGGCTCTCCTGCGCCGCCATGCTCACCGCAGGCGGATGGGGTTTTTATGCGAATATAGTAAAGTAGTCGCGTGTTGTTAGGCGTGAGACACGAGTTGTTTGGATTAATCATGACCCATAACTCGCGTCTAATAACTGTCTAATGCTTTTGCAACATTTCTTGCCGGTATCGGCTCATTACGTCGGATCTTAGCAGCAGGCCGATCAGACGGCGATTGGTTCCCTGGCCTACTTCAACCGGCAGGGTTTCTACATCTCGCGTTCCAAAGTCGCGTAATGCTTCGATTAGATTGGCCCGGGGATGGACCGATATGGGCGACTTCATGGCAATGTCTTCAGCATTGACCAGCGCAGGTACGATATCGGTATCCAGCACACGATGTATATCTTCCGCTCGTATAATGCCAATCAGCCTTTCGTCTCCTCCCATGACGGGCAAACTTTCGATGTGCGGATTTTCGCGCGCTATGCGGACTATCTCTGAAATGGTATCGGTGTGCTTGAGCATAGGAAATCGGCAAATCATCACATCGGCAACCATCACATGGTCAAGCCGGTGCATGTCATGACCACGCGCGATCGACTCACCCCGACGGCTCAGTTTTTTCAGGTAAATACTCTCTGGCTCTACCCAACGCGACAACATACTGGCAATGCCCGCAGTGGCCATAATCGGTAAGATGACCTGATAGTTGTTGGTCATTTCATAGACAATTAATATTGCGCTGAGCACACCTTGGGTGGTTCCAGCCACAACCGCGCCCATACCGACAATGGCATAAACGCCTGGCGCATTGCTGTATTCAGGAAAAAACGCATTGGACACCAGTCCCACGCAGGCGCCAAGGGTTGCCCCAAGATAGAGAGACGGTGCGAAAACGCCTCCCGATCCGCCCCCTGCCAACGCCAGACTTGTCATCAGCGGTTTGAGTAACGCCAACGGCAACAACCACCAGAATTCGTTCCACAACTCAGACCATGGGATGGTGACCTCTCGATTGCTGTTGGGTTCGGTGGATATTTTGTCGAGCAGATGGCTCAATTTTTTTGTCGCCATGCGCAAAGTGCCTGCCGGTGTTGGAGACTCGGTGGAAGATCCTTCGACATGCTCCGAATCGTCGCCATCTCGCCGGTCAATATTCAAGTGCGTGGCATGATCGACCACGCTGTAGCCCACGCCCATCAAGGGCGGGAGAAGTTGCGACTCTTGCTGGAGTTGATGGGCTACCTTCGATTGCACAGGGGGAGATAGGGGATACAAAGCGCCAGATAAACCGACCAAGGCCCCCAGCACGAGTGCCCGTTGCCACCAACTAGTAAGCCACCGTTCGCTGAGGTCTTCGGTCTTGTAGAGCAACTTGGTAAATCCGGCTGCTGCCAACCCGGCCAACACCCCCAGCACTAGATAGGAAGGCAACTGACTCCAAGCACCCTGAAAATCGTAGTTGAGATCGATGAAAGCCGGTTTAAATCGATGCTCACCGATATGCTGCTGTACCACATCAGCCAGCACACTGGCGATCACAATGGGTGTGAGACTCTCTACAGCGAAACTGCCCAGGATGATTTCACTGGCAAACATCACCCCGGCGATAGGCGCATTGAAGGTAGCGCTGATTCCGGCAGCAGCACCAGCCGCCACCAGAACTTTGATGTTTCGTGCCGACAGCTTAAATAGTTGCCCTGCGGTACTCCCCAAAGCTGAACCGATTTGCACAATCGGCCCTTCACGGCCCACCGATCCCCCGGTGCCAATACAAATTCCACTGGCCAGAATCTTCACTAAGGCCACATGAGGACGGATCACCCCATCATGGCGGGCCACGGCAACAATGACTTCCGGCACACCGTGCCCTTGGGCCTCTGGCGCAAGAGTGCGGGTAAACCAAGAAACAAACAACAGGCCGGCCGCTGGAATCACGATAAGCCCCAACAGTTGCCAACCATCATGGTCGACCCAACCCACCACTTCTCCTAGCGTGTTGCTGGTGATGGCATGGATGAGCCAAGTAAACAAGGCTGCGCCTAAGCCGGCGGATACCCCCACAAACCCAGCCAGGACGATCGTCAAGGACTCGCTCGAGACGACACCTCGACGAAAATGGGCAAAACTAAGAATGCTGGAGAGCCTATCGGTCCATGGGGCATCTGATAACTGCTTTTCTGAATGGTTGGTTTCGTCTTGGCTGAAAGTACCCACGGGTTTTCCTGACATTGCATTCTTAATAGCTCAACCCCTCATCGTAGCTGTCCACGGCAAAAACATCCAGAGGCTGAAGTCGTAATGTGTAAGGCAAGCCACAGGAGTAGGCTAGCCCGCATAAGAACTACGTTGCCATGGGCTTCGTTCTGGTCTATGAGTTTTCAACAGCACTTGCCCATCGCCAATTACTAAGGCACGTACTACAATGGGCATTTTGCTAAGAGTCTATCATCCCACCACTGCAAACGGGCCGGAGGCCTGAAATTGGTGCAATACCGTGATGGGAGAGGCTCCAAGGAATGATCGTTTGAGAGATCCCCATGACCCAGCGTATTTACAACTTTTCGGCCGGTCCGGCCGTACTACCCGAACCGGTGTTGGCTACGGCCCAGCGTGACCTGATGGCTTTGCCGGGAGTAGGCGCTTCGATCCTGGAAATTAGCCACCGTAGTCAGCAATTTGGTGAAATCCTGAATGCAACGGAGACCAATCTGCGTTCCTTGCTGGCAATACCGGATAATTATGCGGTGCTCTTCCTGCAGGGTGGGAGCCGATTGCAGTTTTCGATGGTTCCCATGAATCTGCTCACTTCAGAGCAACCATCTGCTGCCTATTTGATTTCCGGAGCTTGGGGCAAGCATTCTTACCAAGAAGCCCTCAAGTCTGGGCCGATGCAAATATTGTGGGATGGCGACATCTCCCATTACGACCGTCTGCCCAAGGCATTCGACCCGCAAGTCGACTCGAATGCCGCCTATCTCCATTACACTTCGAATGAAACGATTCAAGGCGTCCAGTTTGCTACCGAGCCAGAAGTGGGCGACGTACCGCTGGTCTGCGACGCGTCGAGTGACTTCCTGTACCGCCCCCTGCCGATAGAGCGTTACGGCTTGATTTACGCCTGTGCCCAAAAAAACGCTGGGCCCGCAGGGGTTACGATCGTAATCGTGCGTAGGGACTTGCTGGAGAGAAGCCGAAAGGAACTGCCTGCCTACTTGAATTATCAAGCTCACGCTCAAGCTGGCTCACTCTTAAATACCGCCCCCACTTTTGCGATTTACCTGGTACGACTAGTAACCGAGTGGCTACTCCAAGACATCGGTGGCCTGGCCAATATGCACTTGCTCAATCGGGAGAAAGCA
>JBDOMT010000183.1:0-12760 GCA_039831705.1 Pirellulales bacterium
TCAAGCATGAGTGGACCAAACATGAATCGTTTAAAAATCTCGAAGAGGCGCAAATGAGTGTGTTCAAATACATCGAAACGTTTTACAATCGCGTGAGAATTCATCAAACGCTTGGTTACAAGTCTCCCGACCAATATGAAGCCGAAAACGCCCCGGTACTAGCGGCGTAAAAATTGCCCGCTCGGTATCCGTCAATCTTGGGCCGCCGCACTAATAGCTCGCTCCGCTCTTACGGATGTGAACGTAAGGCTGCTGCCCTTCCTGGTAGCGGCCGCGGACCACTCGGGCCAGGAAGATTCGATGGTCGCCCGAATCGAAATGGCTGTCAGGTTCGCATTCCAGATGCCCCACCGATTCATCCAATATTGGTATTCCCCGCGGACAAGAAAATACTCCTACCCCCTCGAAAGCCGGTTCTCCAGGCTCAAAACCTTTGCCAAAATGTTTGAATAGGGATGTCTGACCTTCGCCCACCACATTCAACACAAATGGTTCGCTCGCCGTAAGCCAATCGGCCAGGTAGCGACCCTGCTTGACTGCCACGGCAACCATGGGAGGGTCAAAGCCCGCTTGCATGACCCAGCTAGTAAGCATGCCGGTGGCCCGATCCCCCGTACCAGCGGTCAAAATATAGATACCACTGGAAATCCGCCCCAGGATTGCGTCAATTTCTGCCGATCTCATTGGTTTCTCCATTTTCCAGGGGCCAACCCCTTCGTAATTATCCACTAAAAACTCTGTTTCAATTTTTTCTTCACACTCGCAACTTTGGATTTAATCCGTCCTTGAGCGCCTTTACGCAGATCGACTTTTGCCGTGCACGTCACACGATCTGCGTCTTGGGCCACCTCTTCCATGCACTGCTGCATCAAACTTAACACTTCCGCCAATTCGCCTTCGACAATGGTTCCCATTGCATGCAATTCATAGTCCAGTCCACTACGTTCGACCAGCTCGATACAACGGGCAACTGATTGACTAACACTTTCCCCTATGCCCAGCGGTACAATACTCATTTCCAGTAAGGCGCTCATTCGGCAAATTTCCTTTATTCCTACACGATCAATCATGCATTGCCGGAACAGCGTAGGGTTGCTCTGGCCTACGGGGCTCGTTCCAGCCTACAAAACACGCAAACACTTCAAGTACTTTCATCAAAACCCATCGCACCCACATCGCTTGCGTCCCAGGCTTGCGTCCCAGCCAAACGAATCTTGGAGAATGTTCGCGCCATCCGATCCGCCACTTAAAACACATCCCACCCGAACATTGTCCAAGTTCGTTTTGGCGCAATAAACTGCACGGTGCTAGCACAATGTAGCTGATTTCGACCTTCTCACCCCACGAACTTTATACTAATCTCCCGCCTCGATTGTTCTATGTAGAGCAGGCTTATTTCCGCGCGGAGCTGATCTCCCTGGCGTAAGCTCACTTTTCCCTGATTTCACACTGTTGTCAAGATATGATCATCCAACGATCCATACGCGGTCCTTGGCTTCTCGCCCTGGTAGCTTTTTGCCTGGATACCGCTGGTGCTTTCGCTCAAATTACTAAAAGCGAGCCACCCGTATGGTCACCCTATCGTGAAAATGTTCAGGCAATCGTGCCCACTACGGTGGCGCCTACCTCGACTCGCAACATCATAGGCGACACCACACTCAAAAGTCTGCGTACAGCCCAGTTGCCTGCCCCTTGTAGCACCTGTGAGCCTGTCCCCTGTGCGCCTGTCCCCTGTCTCTCTCCCAATATGACCAGTCCTTATGCTTGTGCTCCCTATGTACCAGGCAGTACCACCGTCGTCCCGATGATGACTGCTCCCATGGTGACCAATGGAACTTACATACCGCAAGCGGCACTGCAGCAGGCGGCCGATCAATGGGGGTGGAACCTACTCCCCGATGATGTGATTTTCCATTCCTACATGGCGGGTGTGCATGAGCCACGCATGTCGAGTGTGATCTTTGTCAATGGCGCAACCACCTACATGGACATTACTCTCGGTGGACGTATGGGCATTCTCCGCTATGGAACTCCCGAGAGCTATGCTGGCAGGCCTCAGGGTTGGGAGCTCGACATTGAGGGGGCAGCCTTCCCCCGGCTGAATCTCAGTCACAAATGGGATCTCGATGCGACTGATTTCCGTTTCGGTATACCGCTCACCTACGGTCGTGAGAAGTGGCAATTCAAGTTTGCTTACTACCATCTCAGCTCCCACATAGGTGACGAGTTCGCCATTCGCACGGGCAAACTGGACGAACGGATCAATTACAGTCGCGATGCGCTGGTGCTGGCAGCCTCGTATTATGTCCTCCCAGCCATTCGCCTCTATGCAGAAGGGGGCTGGGCATTTCACACGGGTGAATTTGCCCAACCGTGGGAATTTCAATTCGGCCTCGACTGGGCACGGCCAGGAGCTACGGGACTACTCGGCATCCCATTCGCGGCCGTCAATGGACACATCCGTCAAGAATTGGACTATGGCGGCAACGTTGTGTTTCAAGCAGGTTGGCTTTGGAGAGGCATGACTGATAATGAATTGCGATTAGGATTCCATTATTACAATGGCAGGTCCTCCCAATTCCAGTTTTACAACCAATTCGAGCAGCAGATTGGCGCCGGACTGTGGTATGAGTATTGAAGTAAGCACTAGTTGTTAGACGCGAGGCGCTAGTTGGCAAGAACTGAGTGGCCGCTACAATGGGTTGATGCGACAGCGATTGGCCGAAACCCGGATTTTTTGGCGTGAATTCCGTCAGACTTTTACCAGTACCGGGGCCGTGCTGCCCAGTGGGTCAGCGTTAGCTAGAGCGTTGGCTCGTCACGTAACCGGTACTCGTCAGCTAGATGAGTCCCAGCAGGAAGGGGGTGAGCTCCACCACCAAGGGAAAAACGGGTCGCCAAAGCCCAACGGTTCGCCGAAGCCCAAACGGCGAATATTGGAAATCGGTCCTGGCACGGGGCCAGTCACTGCAAAAATCATTCAGCAGATGGGCCCTTACGACACTCTGGATCTGGTGGAGCTCAACGAACGCTTTGTTTCGGTACTAAAAGATCGCTTGCTTCGAGATCCACAATGGCAACCCGTAGCCGAACGCATACAAATCCATTGTCTTCCGATTGAGGAGTTGTCTGCTGGTGAACCGTACGAGGTCATCATCTCCGGCTTGCCACTGAATAATTTTTCCTGCGAAATGGTCGTGGCCATTCTGGACCGACTCCACCAATTAGCTGCACCCGATGCCATGCTTAGCTTCTTTGAGTACGTAGCCATTCGCAAAGCCAAGTCACTGTTTTGCAAGTCACCAGAACGGCGCCGGCTTTCGGGAATTGAACAGATCCTGGCGCAACAATTGTCCGCTTGGGAAGTTGATCGAGAATGTGTATTCGCGAATGTCCCCCCAGCATGGGTGCACCATTTGCGATTACCCGGTAGGGGACGAATCCCATGCCCACTATCTTGACCATTGAGACCACCTGCGATGAAACGGCTGCGGCAATTGTGAACGATCGTCTGGAAGTGCTCTCCTCGGTGGTAGCTTCGCAAAGCGAATTACACCAACGATTTGGTGGCGTGGTGCCAGAAATCGCATCGCGGGCACATGTCGAACGGATTTTGCCGGTGATCGATGAAACGCTCCAACAGGCTGGAATGGAATTGGCCGAATTAGACGCCGTGGCGGTTGCGAACGAGCCTGGGCTGGCAGGCTCGCTCCTGGTAGGTCTGATGGCTGCAAAAACGATTTGCCTGATCCACGAATTACCGCTAATCGCAATCAATCATCTGCAAGCACACATTTATGCCTGCCGACTAGCCAGCAAAAAAGATGTATTTCCATGTGTGGGGCTCGTTGTCAGCGGTGGCCATTCACACCTCTACCGTTGTCAGTCCGCTTTGGATTTTACTCCCTTGGGTGGCACCATTGACGATGCGGCTGGCGAAGCATTTGATAAAGTTGCCTGCATGCTGGGCCTGGACTATCCGGGAGGCCCGGCGATTGAAAAGGCTGCTCAGTCAGGAACTCCAACTCACTTTCGGCTACCCCGCCCTCTGCTGGCCGATCGAAAACGAATGGATTTTAGCTTCAGTGGCCTGAAAACGGCCGTACGCTATGAACTGTTCGGTCCTGGTCGGCCTCCCATGGGAAACGCGGCAAAACTCGATCCACAGCGAGTGGCCCACATGGCCGCCAGTTTTCAAGCCGCGGTGGTGGATTGCCTGGTTGGCAAAGCAGAACTTGCCCTGCAGCATACAGGCTGGAACAGGCTCTGTTTGGGAGGAGGAGTAACCGCCAATCGTTGTTTGCGGGCCGCCATGGAGACCAGTGCCGCAACCCTGGGCTATGAGCTGCACATACCGCCTCTCGACCTGTGTACCGACAACGCAGTGATGGGCGCAATTGCTGTAGAACGTTACCGTGCGGGCCAATTTGAAACACTCAAATTGGGAATCATGCCCGGCTTGCGACGTTAACCGGGTTCCTCGAGCTGGCCCCCACATGCCGTCGCTTCGCGACTCAAATTTTTGATCGATCGTTGATACCCAGATTGAACCGCGGAGCGGTGGCATATGATAGCCTGGGACTTCAGTCGCAACACCGTTTTGAGTCGCGGAGCGACGGCATGTGTGATTGTCAACCACTCAATTCGCTGGGCTAATGGCCTTAGGAGAATTCTTGTCCTCTGTGTCCAAAGTTCCATCCGCACGAAAAAATGTGGTGTGACGTATGCCGGTACGGATTGGCTCGCCCTTCTGATAGGTTGCCAAGGTTTCATTCCACTCACGATCAGAAATTTGCCCCGACTTCTTGCAGAGAATGGTCGAACCGGTCTTATCGATGATAATTGTCAAGGGAAATTGAGTTGCGCCGAATACCTTGGCCACTTTTTTGCCATATTCAGTGGTTACATCCACGTGACAGCGTTGGTAAGCCTTAAGCAATTCCGATCGGGTCTGATCCACCATCAGTTTTTTATTCGCACTCTTCTGCCCATCCCCATTCTGCCCATCTTTTGAGGCATCTTCCTTGGGTGCATCCAGTACCACTAACAGAGGTCGCTGGTCGATACGGGCAGCAGCTAGCGCTTTGCCATAGTCAACCTGCCAGGAAAGCGGCTTGGGTGCGGCGGTCAGGGCACTCAAACCGATTATCACGGTCGCTAAAAAATGAATCATTCTAACTCCTACAATCCCCTAAAAGCCGGCAGACCCTCTGACCGGCAAACTCATGATGGATCGTATTCCATTACCCCAATAAAATCAAGAACCTACCCCCTCAAAACGGCCATAGCCAGGGTATCAAGATCAGGGCAGCCACTGTGAGTAGAATGGCCAAGGGAAAGCCAACTCGCAAAAAATCTCGGGGCTGATAGCCACCTGGCCCCATCACCATCAGATTAGTTTGGTAGCCTATGGGAGTGACAAAGCTGAGACTCGCAGCGAGTGTAACCCCAATAATAAAGGGACGTGGATCGTAGCCACCCACAACTGCCACACCGATGGCTACAGGAATCATGATGCTAGCAACCGCCACGTTGGTAATCGCCTCAGTGAATACCTGGGCAATGAGGTACACCACTGCCAGCAAAATATATGGCTGCCAGCTCGAACTAACCCCCAAAGCGATCGTGCCTTGGACCAGAGAATTGGCACACCAATCTGCGGCTCCACTGATGTGGAGGGCCTTGCCCATTCCAATCGCTGCAGCGATCGTCAGTAGAACTTGCAAATCGATGGCAGAACGCGCATCAGACATAGTCAGACAGCGGCTACCAATCATTGCCAGAACAATGCCAATCGCAGCAACGGCATGAACGTGTGGCGAAGTCCAATTTCCCCATGGCAAGATACCAGGAAACAGGCTACTGATCGTAAGCCAGAGTATTAACCCAACAAACAATAACGAAGCCAATAAGGCCCGATCGTGACGCCTGGCGACTGTCTTGCCTACTCGGCTGACCAGATAAAACTCGCGATTATTGCGATGCGCCTCGACAAATTCGTTGCGCGTTTGCAGTAGCAACGTATCACCTGGCTCCAGCCGAATACTTCCCACCTTGTTCGTAAGCCTCTCACCATTGCGGTGGACCGCCACCACCGCGGCATTGTAACGCTTACGGAAGTCCGTTTCGCGTACGGTGAGTCCAACCAGGGGCGAAGTGCGCGATAAGACTGCCTCGGTCAACTGCCGCTGAATACGTTCCGAAGGCTTGGTTTCGAAAGAACGGTCGACAGCAGGCACCAGCCCAGGAATCCGTTCCAAGTCGGCAATCGTTGTGACAATCCCGGTAAATACCAGATGATCACCTGCCCGGATGGTATCGTGTGGAGTCACCGGAGTGATGATATCTCCCACCCGATCAATTTCTATCAAGAACAAACCGGGCAAATTGCGCAAACCGGCATCCTGCACCGATTTACCTACTAGTGGGCAACTGGGTTGCACTTGCATCTCAACTAGATATTCACGTCTGCGCTGGTCAAATTGTTCGATCAATTCGGTGCGATTCGGGAGTCGGCGGGGAGCCCACAACAGCATGTAGGAAATTCCCAGCAAGGCAAGCGGAATACCGACTGCCGTAATCTCAAAAAAAGCAAGTTCGCCAATTTGAGCGATGACAGCCGGCGTGTAACTGGCACGGTCTGAGTTAGCCAAAGTGCCGTTAATCACCAAACTGGTACTGGTCCCGATCAGAGTGCAGACACCCCCAAGAATCGTCAAATAGCTAAGTGGTATCAACAGTCGTGATGGTGAAATTTGTCGACGACGGCACCAATCGACCACAACCGGTGCCAGCATGGCCACCAATGGAGTGTTGAGCACAAAAGCAGACGTGGGCACCACCGCCGCTGCCAATCGAATCAATGCACCACGCTCGCTGGTTGCCTTGCCCAATAACTGATTGCCTATCCAATCGAGTGCTCCAGTGGAACGCAAACCGGCAGAAACGGCAAAAAGTGCCCCAATCATCACCACGGCTTTGCTGGAAAATCCGGCCAAGGCCTGCTCGGGCGTCAACACGCCAGTCAAGGTAACCCCTACCAGGCCACTGAGAAACAAAAATTCAATGGGCACCCGTCGGCGCAGTTGGCTGCCGAGAAAGACTCCTAACGTAATCACCAAAGCTATTTTGCCATGGAATGACAGGTTGCCTTGCTGGGCAAGTAGCAGATAATAAAGACTGGTCACTGATTCCACAGCTTATTTTTCCAAGTATTCTCGGGACAATATTGCGGAATATCCCCCCAGGGAGACCTACATCGACCGAAAATCGGGCAGGACCGGCGAATCTGACGAATTTCTTGTGGCGATCCACTAAATATCAGCTTAAACTGAAGGTACTAGGTGATCTACACGAATTTTCCGGACAGGGATAGGGCATTCACTGCGTTGAGTGCGGGATGGCGGTCTATCATCTCTAGCTAAGTCGTTATTTGGCAAAGCGCTCATACAGCATGAATCAATAGGGAGCACGCCCATGTTGGCAAACCGATTTAATATTTTTCCATCCATCGCAGCCTTGGCATCCATGATTGCCATAGGCATGGCTACCAATTTGGTTTCCTACCAAACCACATTTGGCAAACCGGTAGTGGCCGATGCGAATCCCGCTCGGCTGACTACTTATCAGCAAGACGGGCAAATCTACTACGCATTAAGTCTTGCGGTTGCGTCTGAACCCGGCCCCCCTTTTTCAGATCGGGGCCATCCAGATCATGGCCAAGTTGCGGCAATAACCGACCGCACCGATGTGGCCATTCTGTTCGATACGTCCGCCAGTCAACAAGGACCTTATCGCGAAACCGCCATGGCGGCATTGGAATCGGTGCTGCTATCGCTGCGTCCTCAAGATCGGGTGCAATTGTTCGCTGTCGATCTGGAAGCGCGCGAAATGATGACGGAATTTGCAGCCCCAGGCAACACCAAACTTCAGCAGGCGATGAAGCAATTGCGTCAGCAAGTACCACTCGGTTCCACCGACATGCAAACCGCCTTGCAGGCCGCAACAGAACGTTTACTACAGGCGGACAACACCCACCGAGCCATCCTCTACCTGGGTGATGGCAACAGTGTTGCGAATTTGCTGGATTCCAACACGCTGGCCCAAATAGTCGATCCCTTGCGCGCCGCACGCATATCGATGAGTAGTTATGTCATTGGCCCCCGCGTAGACGCACAACCTATGGCCGTGTTGGCCAATCAAACCGGTGGCAACCTGTATGTTGCCACGCCCATAGTTTGGGAAGATCAGGAAGCTGGTATCAACCCCAAACAGGCTCAAGAAGAAAACAGGCGTCAAGGACAGAACGTTGGTACCATGATGGCTGACTGGTGTCAGCGAACCGTATTCTGGCCCGAAAGTGTCCAAATGGCCGCTGAACTGGGACAATCCTATCCGTCACCCATGCCTCCCTTGCGTAGTGATCGCGACACGATACTTGTGGGCCTCACCAGCGACGCGTTTACCTCCCCGGTGTCATTGACACTGCACGCAACCAATGGTGAAAACCGATTGAAGTTCACCTGGACGGCCACTCCGGAAGCCTCCCAGCAAGACCATGCCTACCTGGCAGAAGTTGTTGCCATGGCCGAACGCAATGAGGGTTTGACCTTACCGACCGTTGGATCTGCCGGGTTAGCAGAAGTCGCACGGATGCTGGGAACTCAAGCCGATCGTCTGGCCAAGATTGCCAAACGTGCGGTTGCCCACGGCGATCACGTGGCGGCAAGCCGAATTTCTCAAGCCGTCCTGCGTAAGGATCCGGGCAATGTGCAGGCACAAACCGTACAACATGCAATTGCGAATCCACGGACTAAATCTAGACCCGCTTTCCGGCAAGCGGCTGTCCCAGCGAAACGGGCTGCCGTTAATTCGGACGACCAACTGGTGCTTGTGAAACAGGCAGACCCTGCAGCAACTGCCGCTCCGCCCATGCCAACAGATGCTGGGGCTCACGGGGGCGATGGAAACATTGCGGAAGGCCTGTTAGGGCGGGAAGATCGTGGCACATTCTTGGACGAAGTGGAACAGGAGCGGCGTGTATTCTCCGAAATGCTCTCCAAGGAAATCGAAAACACAGTGCTCGACGCGCGCTCAAACATGACCGACAGCCCGCAAATGGCCATGCAAAGTTTGAAATTGGCCCTGGACCATGTCCGTCGGGCGGCCGACCTCAGTGCAGCCAAACGGGCGGAGTTGATAGACAAGTTGCAGCTCGTTCTCAAAGAAGCCCGCTATCAGACAACTCTGAAAGATGAACTCGACCGAGAGCGTGAGGAAGAGCTAGCGGCCGCACGCGAGATCCAATATCTCAACCAGCGGCTGACATTAAAACTCGATCGCGAGAAGCAGCTCATGGACCGTTTTGCCGCATTGATCGATGAGGAACGATACACCGATGCAGAAGAGGTCGCTGAGGTCGTGGAAGAAATCGACCCTGAAGGCACCATTCCCCGCATGGCAGTTGTGAAAACCCGAATTCAGCGCAACTACGATCAGATGATGGCGGTTCGAGAAGCACGCCATCACGGCTTCCATGACACTCTGTTTCAAGTCGAACGATCACTCATTCCGATGCCGGACAACCCACCCATCGTTTATCCGGATGCCGAAATTTGGGAAGATTTGACCAATCGACGAAAGAAGTACGCTGTGGTCGACCTGAAATCACTGGGCAAAGCGGAGGAACGAATTCAATACGCCTTACGTGAACCACTGGTGGCGCCGCTCGAGCATACGGAGATTCCGCTCAGTGAAATTCTGAACATCATCCAAGACGACTATGATATTCCCATCGTCATTGACAGTGGAGCACTTGAAGATTTGGGCGCTACCGCAGAGCAAGAGGTTTCGCTCAACCTGCGTAATATCACCCTTCGCTCCGCGTTGGCACTGTTACTCAAGCAGGTGCCCGACTTGACCTATGTGATTGACAACGAAGTGCTGCTGATCACGACTGTCGAAGAAGCGGATGCAATTCTCACCGTCAAAGTTTATCCGGTCGCCGATCTGGTGCTTCCCATTCAGAACCTGGGAATCTCTGGTGGCGGTGGTGGCATGGGCGGCGGTGGTGGTGGCATGGGCGGCGGCGGTGGCATGGGCGGCGGTGGTGGTGGCATGGGCGGCGGCGGTGGCATGGGCGGCGGTGGCATGGGCGGCGGTGGTGGCGGATTCTTTGCCGTTGCCGACGATTTTGCTGACCGCGGCACGACTACCCCAAAAGCGGATTCACGTAAGAAAACCACTCCGGTCGAATCATCTCGAAAGGAAGCATCTCCCGGAACGGCCAGTTCTGAAGCCAAAGCAGCGACTCCCACATCGACCGTAAAAATTGATACTACTATTAATTTGGAGCAGGACTGGGACGCATTTTTTGCTACCCGCCAGGTCGATTTGGCAGAGGTGCGGCTGGCTACACGCAAGCTGATGAAGCTAGGCAAAGCGGAGCAGACAATCGAGTTGATTCAGGCAGCCCTGCGTCATGGGCAACCCCAATCGTGGATGTACGAAACACTCGGCATCGCCATAGAGCTGGCCGGACGTTCCAAAAGCGAAATGGAACGGGCGATCATGTCGGCATGTGACTTTAGTACCGACGCAGAGCAGTTGCTGGTCATTGCCCGCTATCTATCTCAGGTTGGCCTCGATAACCGAGCCGTAGATGTTTATCGTCAGGTGGTAAAAATTTCCCCAATGTATCACGAAGCCTACGCCATGGCCTTGCAGGCTGCGGAGCGGGCAGAGGATTTGCCGGGTGTCCGTTGGGCCACGGTTGGCATCCTGCAACAAGCCTGGCCACAGCAGCAGGCGGCCATTCGCAAAACTGCAATGCGTGTTGCCAAGGCAACTCTGGAACAGTTGCAGGAATTGGCCGCGCAAGGCGACCAGCAAGCAGAACAGACTTACCGGCATTACGAACAACAACTCCAGCAATCTCTGGTGCGAGACTGTGTGGTGAAAGTCTCCTGGTCAGGCGACGCAGACATCGATCTGATCGTTGAAGAACCATCCGGATCGGTATGCTCGCTCAGACAGCCACGAACTAAGGGGGGTGGGGTGATCCTGGGCGATGTATTTTCCAATCAGGAGCAAGACTCGTCTGGCACCCATCGAGATGGTTTGCATGAAGCGTACGTATGCACACAAGGATTTTCAGGCACGTATCGAGTTCGAATCCGAAAAGTGTGGGGAGAGTTGGTAGCCGACCGGGTAACCGTGGATGTTTACACAAGCTATCGAAGCCCACAGGAATTGCATGAACGCCAACATATTCCGGTGGGAATCGACGATGCGGTGGTCCAGTTCGATCTGGCCCAAGGCCGTCGGACAGAACCGCTGGAGGACGAGCAACTGGCGGTAGCAATCCGCCGGCAAGTAGAGATAAGTCAGGCCCTGTTAGCGCAACAGTTGGGCTCGCTGTCCGATCCGGGCATGCTTCCAGGCCGCCGTGGAGATCGCAATTTCCGCCGCAACCGGGCACTTTTCGGAGGCCGAGGCGCGGTCGGCTTTCAGCCAATTATTGTGACCTTGCCCGAGGGCACCCAGATGCAAGCGAATGCGGTCATTTCAGCGGACCGCCGCTACGTGCGTATCACAGCCGCGCCATCCTTTACTGGGATTGGCAACGTCACAACCTTTACTTTCGCCGGTTCATCCAGGCCATCCGCCGGGGGTGGCGGTGGTGGTGGTGGTGGCGGTGGCGGCGGTGGACTCGGCGGTGGCGGGGGTGGTGGGTTCTAGCCTGAATATTTCATAAACATTCTGCTACGAGTCCGAATAGCACTGCGTTAGCTGGGTTTACTAAACTACGGGGGTAATTTGGGTGTGCTCATGTATAAACAATACATTCCGCACCCAAGTCACCATTTGCCTTGCAGCCACATCACTCTTTGGCCTCTCGTAGACCAAAACAAGTTTCGGTGCCCAAGTTGATGAAATATCCAGGCTAATATGGCCAATAGGTCCCCAACGTTTGACGTTGATGCCCTTTCAGATCGTCGATGCCTTGCCGTGCCAACGCGAGTAGTGCGTCCAACTCTGTTTGTGTGAAGGTCGCTTCTTCGCCGGTTCCTTGCAACTCGACATATCGACCCTGGCCCGTCATCACCACATTCATGTCGACATCCGCCTGCACATCCTCGGAGTAATCCAAATCGAGTAGTGCCTGGCCTTGGACCATGCCTACGCTTATCGCGGCGATGCTGTCAGTGATTGGCGAGCTACCGACCACATCCTGCGCTGGGTCAGAACTTGCTTGTTCTTGGTTGTCTTGGTCACGATGGTTATTCAGAGCATCCACCAGGGCGACAAATCCACCGGTAATGCTTAAAGTGCGGGTACCGCCATCTGCTTCCAGAACGTCACAGTCTATCGTAATAGTCTGCTCACCCAATTTTTTCAAATCGACAACGGCGCGTAAACTGCGGCCTATCAGACGCTGTATTTCCGTTGTCCGTCCATCGACTTTTCCCGATCGATCACGCCGTTTCCGCGGACTCGTGCTCCCTGGGAGCATGTTGTACTCCGCCGTCAACCAACCTTTACCGCGTCCTGCCATCCATGGAGGTACCTGCGGATCGATACTGGCCGTGCAAAGAATCACCGTGCGGCCAGCACTCACCAGTACCCGTCCCGGGGCGGCTCCAGGGATATCACGGTCAAAGCGAATTGGTCGTAAGGTTGCGGCCGAACGGTTATTTTTTCTGGTAGTCATAGTGTAATAAAAGCGGAAAGCGGAAAGCGGAAAGCGGAAAGCGGAAAG
>JBDOMT010000457.1:0-12705 GCA_039831705.1 Pirellulales bacterium
ACTGGGCAGACCGAAGAGACAGTGCGATTCAAGCCCAACTCCAACTCGAGCGGTCGCCCTTACGGTTGGTTGGGTGCCTATGACGTCACCGGCGATGATCGAGAAGAAATTTTCGTCATCGGCGATTTTCAAGATTTCATTTCGGTGCAGACTTGGAATGGCTCGAGCGATCTGGTCAACTTCTGGGAACATGTATTTGACCCGAACCTCGCAGGCAAACAGACCATCCATCGACCGGTTGCCTATCCGATTCGCGACATTACCGGCAATAGCCAGCTTAACATCGCTACATCTGTGTTCAACGAAACTGGTGACAATCTTTGGCATGTGCTGATCTTCGACGCAGCCACAGGCTCGATACTCCATGATTTGCCAAACCATGCAATTGACGGATCGTATGACGTTGATGGCAATGGCGACTACGAATTGTTTATTCGCCAGACTCAAGGTTCATTGTTGCCGCCGACTGCCACCGTCAAGATTCTAGATTGGAATGGAAATGGATTCGATACACTTTGGTCGCAGAACGACACTTCCTTTGTCACGCAAGATATTTCTGATTTCCTACCGAACGTAAACAGTGCGACATCCACAGGCAAGCTTGACTTATTGATCGGAGCGTTACAGCCGGGCGGACAGGATCACTTTTTCACCAGGACTGTCTTGGATCCGGCAACGAACGAGGCTCGGGTAGACATTTGGCAACTTGATGGGCTGGGCGGTGTCAGCGGAACTGGGAGTGCATCTGGCTTGAATCTTGACGCGCTGGCAGTGCGTGAGTCTGTGGACAGCTCCGCCAGTATTCTTCTCTCCGCCGAGGTGATTGGCGATGTCACACTTCTTGACGCCGACTTCGATGGCGATCGAAACCGTGATGGCCAGGATTTTCTGGCGTGGCAGCGCGGCTTCGGCATCACTTCGGGAGCCAGCATTGGTGATGGCGACGCGAATGGTGACAGCAAAGTTGACAGCGATGATCGTGAAATCTGGGAACAAAATTTTGCTCAAAGCGATCCCAATGCGTTGCAATTAACCACATTGAACGGGGCAGCCGTTTTCTCGCAAGGAGGTTCGCCACCCCGTGTTAGTGTTGTCGTCGGTCGGCTTGGCGGACCAGGTGATGATCCAACGGTTATCGTGCAGGGAGGTTCCGAAACGATTGTTGCTTTCCAGCCACAAACCGACGGTAGCGTAAAGACTGCATGGACACGCGCCGGATTAGGCACTTATTTTGGTGCTACCCAAAACCACGGTCAGCACGATGGAAGCGGCGTGTTCCTCGGTGACCTGAACGGTAACGGCGATTTGGAAACTCTGTATTCCACCAGTGGCGAGGCGGGGCAGGCCAGGCTTGTGGCCGCCAGTTCCAATGGCAGCGAAATATGGCATGCAGATTTTGACGTCCCTGGCGGCAAGCGAATTTGGAATGAGCCGGGCCTAGTACTTTGGAGAACTGGCAACTTTACCACGAACCTGTACGAGGACGTGCTCGTGCAGATTATTCGTGGCACCGGCGGTACGGGTGAGTTCCACATGCTTGATGGCCAGACGGGACAGACGCTTTGGACTCGCGACTATGGCAACACTCCAGGTAGCAGCCCGATTCAACGTGGCGCGGGCGAAGCACACATGGTCGTCTACGACTGGGATGGAGACGGCCTCGACGAAGCGGTCAATTTCAACCCCGATATGTTCTATGTGGTTGATGGTGATGGTACCAATCTTATTGACAAGTCAATTTTCAATGGAGGAGTATTCCCAGGCGGCTCACCCCTGTTTGGCGCTCCGATCGTGGCAGATTTTCTTGGCAACCAGACAGATACTATCCTCTTTGCAGGAAGTTATGCCCAGTTTGGTTTGGTCGATAAGAACGCAGTTCCCGAATGGAACACACCTTTTATTTTTGACAACACGCCAGGCTTTATTCAGGGCATCGGCGACGTGGATCATGACGGGGATTTGGACATTTTGAGTCCAGGACACCCGATTTCTCCGGGAGTTGACACGACCTCGCTATTTCACGCGTACGATGCGGCGACCGGCCAATTGTTGTGGCAAGTGAACTTACCAGGACGGGCTCATGCTCCAGTCGGGGGGGCATATCACGACACACCCACTTTGAGTGTCTCAGCCGACATCGACAACGATGGCCGTGTCGAATCGGTATTTGCCATTGCCGGTACACTGTACGCGGTGGGCGCTAATACGGATGGGACAAGCGGACAGATCGAATGGTCCTTCACTCCCGACGGAGGATTCCTAGGATCGCCGATCATTGCGGATGGTGATGGTGACGGTCAGGCTGAGATCATCGTTGTATCCACCAGCGGAATGGTGTATGGAATCGGGACTGAGCCTCTAGCACTGATCGCGGCATCCTCTGCAACCTCCCTTGCTTTAGTCGCTGACGATATTCCAACAATCTCCTCTGACTCACGCATTGTCGATGCTGCCATCGTCCTCTGGATGAAAGTCGACCCATCGCTAGATATACAAGTTCATAAGGATTACCATGAGCTGCGGCAAAATATCGATCCCCTATTCGAACGTATTGAGCAATTTATTGTTCGGCAATCTGTCTTACCAATAACTGCTGCAAATCGTTACGCCAAGCAGCGACATATTTCTTACAATCATGACGCTTCTCATCCGTCCGAGGTTGACGAATCGGTTGGGCTCATGGATCTCGTATGGACCGAATTCTAAGAATTTTCATATGTCGAATTTAACGGTAAGGAGGGATTTCAGCAGACAAGTGTAGAGAAGCAGCAGACGAATCGACGCACATTGTTTGGCACGGCACTCGTAAACGCTACGGCGGGCATCCTTTCGACACCCTTATTCTAGCACCATGCAACCGACGACGACACTCGGGAGCTGACTATTCCTGATCTTGAGATCGATATGGGGGCGGCCACTTGCTTTACCATGGTGCAAAACTTGACAAGCAGAATACGCAACAGTGCGAAGATGGTCGCGTTACCAGTCTCAAAGAGTCCGGCTGAAGCAAATTATAGAAAAACTCGACAGTGTAACAGCTTTCTTCAGAAGGCTAAAGTGTTACTGATAAATGGTATGCTCAATATGAATAAGAGCTTTGCATTGTTGTGCTTTCTACTCAACCCCGTGTTGGCGATGGCCCAGGGGATTTCACTTGACCAGGCAGCCAAGCACATGACGGTTTCCAACGGATTCTCGGTGAAACTGGTTGCCGGGGAACCCGACATCCGACAACCGATCTTGGTCAAGTTTGATGACCGCGGACGACATTGTCTGTCGATCCAGGTAATTCAACACCGTGGCCAGAAACAGCACACGCAGATCCACCACTTCCAACTGTTGCCAAATCGTTGAGATTGGTTGTTGTCCAACGACTCTCCTCTTTCAAAAATATCAATCTGTAGAGTATCACTGTATAGTATCCCTGTAGGAGTCTGTTTTTGAAACCGATTTTCTGGTATAGAAGCACTGAAAACTGGTCTGATCGGATCACCGGTCAAGCGGAAATAATTGACGATAGAATTTCGGACCGTTGGCCCAATTGCAAAATAAGCTAATCAGACAACGGAATTTGTGATCGAGACATCTCGCGCATACGGGCGCGGTCTGCTGCGCGGGGTATCCCGATTTCATGCAGAGAGAGGCACATGGTCCATCTACTTCAAACCTCACGACCTGGGTAAGGCCCTGCCGGCGTGGCTGAAATCGTGGAATGGGACAGGGATTCTCGCCAGAATCACATCACAAAAGATGGGTTCGGCCCTGCAGGCCACCGGCTTACCGCTGATCGATCTGAGAGGGGCTGGCAGAACGCTCGGGATACCGCCGTTTGGGCCGGATAGCATAACGATTGCCGAAATGGCATATGAGCATTTACGAAGTCTTGGAATCGTGAATTTTGCCTTTTGTGGCGAACCGAGGGGGCGTCATCTTTACGACGATCGACGTGAAGATTATTTCCGGAATTTCGTGGAAGCAGACGGATTTTCGTGCAATGTGTTCCAGCATCGTTATCACGGACAAACAGCCAAGTCCTGGGAAAAGGAACAAGAGCAACTGGCAGGGTGGCTCAACAAACTACCCAAACCGGTCGGCGTCATGGCCTGCCACGATAACAATGGGCAGCAAGTATTGGATGCCTGCAAGCGAGGCGATTTGCATGTGCCAGATGAAGTGGCCGTCGTTGGAGTGGACAATGGTGAGTTTCTCTGCAACCTGTCCATTCCGTCTCTTTCCAGCATCGATGTCAATAGCGAAAGAATTGGATACGAGGCCGCCCAATTGCTCGACAGTAATGATGGATGGGAAAACCTGCTTTGACAAACCCAGGTATTTCGATCCCGTGGGTGTGGTAGTCCGCCAGTCGACTGATGTCCAAGCCTGCAGTGATTCCAATATCGCCGAAGCATTATCATTTATTCACCAAAAGGCCTGTCTGGGTATTACCGTTGCCGAAGTGGAAGAGAGGATTCCCCTGTCGCGGAGTGCGCTAAATCGCCGCTTCAAAAAAATTGTGGGAAAAACACTGAAGACAGAGATCCTGCATGTGCAATTAATTAAGGCCAAGCGATTATTGATCAATACCAATTTGCCGATCACCACGATCAGCAGAAATACCGGTTTTAGTGAGGCTAAGTATTTTGCCTCGGTCTTTCGAAGATGGACCGGTTCAACACCTAGCAGCTACCGGAAGCAGTACGGACGGCACGACGGGCTGACCGATCTCACTGCGGAATAGCCCGCAACACCGCAACACCGCAACACCGCAACCGGAGTGGTTCCATCAAAGGACTTTGTTCTTAGGGCCAACCTCGTAGTGATGACAAAAAAATGGTGATAATATGCTGGAAATTGGGTTGTAATTTATCTCCAATCCGCAGCATAATCAACCATGCATTAGTTACTCGTCTTCCAGTATCATGGGTAATCTTCTTTCACATTCATGCGTAACTGTTTTATTTCCGCTGGTTGATTTCTGAGCATCTCTACTTAGTAAGGTGAGGCCTTCATGAAACAGCGCCGATATGCCTTGTCCTTCGACCAGGGGTGGTCACTCAAACATGGTTTCACACTTGTCGAGCTATTGGTAGTGATCGCCATTATCGGAATTCTGGTGGCCCTGCTGCTGCCGGCCATTCAGGCCGCTCGTGAAGCGGCCAGGCGCTCCCAATGCTTGAATAACTTAAAACAGTTTGGAACCGCATTTCACAACTATCATTCCGCCCATCAGCAGTTTCCCCCGGGCTGGCAAGAAGACTATAAGGCCGACCGTGGAGAGCGCGGGCCCCTTTTTGCCTGGGGTGCCATCCTGCTTCCCTACCTGGAGCAGACATCGCTCAATGACCAGTTCGATTACAATGTCCAGGCCACTATGGGAACACCTGGCGGCACAGTTGACAATATCGATTTGCTCGGAACCGAGTTGGAAATTTTCCATTGTCCTTCGAATGATATGCTCGCGACCGAGTATATTGCCGGGCAAAGCGGATACTATCCTGAGATTCCAGATCTGGCCACTTCCAACTATGTCGGCAGCGGGTCGACTTGCCTGCTATGTTTTAGTGGCCATCTGCCCGACCAGGATGGCAATGGCAATGAGGCAGCGGTCGGCTGCAACGAATATGACCCGAGCAATCCTTTACCTTTTCCCATACTCAAATTGTTTACCCGTCACAATGGCGCCCTTTATCGGAACAGCGATACGGCCATCCGCCAGATTACCGATGGTACAAGCAATACGTTTCTGGTTGGGGAGCGGGTTTTTGGGGAGATTTTGGAAAAGGCCACCGGTAGATCATTTAAGTCGGCTGCTTACTGGCCAGCGCTGCCCGGCCCCAGTAGCAACCAACTGGCTTGTTTCGCGGGTCTGTTCATCGCCAGTACACGTTTTCAACACCAACTCAAAGCCCCGATGCTCAATGGCAACGTGTATGGCTTCAGCAGTCGGCACCCCAGTGGTGTTCAGATCGTGCTGTGTGACGGTTCGGCCCGTTTTATTCAGGATGACATCGACGAGCTGACAGTAGAGTTTCTGCTCCGGATCAATGATGGCCAGACGATCCCATCCTTATAATATGGCGACACTCTGCTTCCCAAGATCTCCTGAATCACAGAAATGCCATGGATAATGAACCCATTGCAACAACACGTGTCGCTGTTGGCAGAAGCCGATGGTCTAAATTACATGCGCTGAAAACTTGGTTGAGCATTAAGAGTTTTCAAAAGAGAGGGAAGATAGCCAGTCGATGGATCGAGATAACCTGTTGGGCGCTATGCCTGGTAACCATTGGAGGATGTGGCACGCCAGAGCCCGACCGTGCGCATATCAGCGGCAAGGTATCGTACCAAGGCAAACCTGTGGAATTTGGAGATATCGTTTTCGTCCCCAGTGGAGACGCCGCCAAACGCTGGAAAGGGTTTTATTGCCAGGGTAGTATTTCCGGCGGCCGCTATACGATTGTTGAACACGGCCCTGTGATCGGCCTCAATCGTGTGGAGATTCACGGCTATCGGCGGACCGGGAAAAAGATGCCGAATATCGCTGGCGTTAGTTTGGATAAACCGCCAAAAGTCGTCGAAGCACTGATTCCCTACATCCCACCCCGCTACAACACGGCCAGTGAATTGACCGTAGAGATCCTTCCGGGTGAGAACGATGGGGTCGATTTCGAATTTTGACACTCGCTACGGACTCCCTTGTTGGTAATTCGTGCGCTAGCCCGTCGTTATCACTCCACGATCATCTCCGATTCTTCGTCGCCACTTCGCTGACGATCTGCTGAACCAACTGGCAGTGTTGTTCTGTGTACTTCTCGCAGAACGTCGCCCAGCGAATCCAGGTCTGCAGGAAATCCCAGGCGACAGGGCAGCTTTCCATTCCGTAATGGTACTCGCGCGATGCGGGAGGCATCGAGTAGGGATATTTTTTTGCTTCTGCATTTTTCCCCAGGAAAGTCGATCCAGCCGCGAGCAAGTAGTATCTGCCAGTCCCGGCCCCGGGAATGCCCGCAGCGGCAAGTTGCTGGGAAAAATCGTCAACGGTGCACTTGAAGTGGTCTGGTTCAATGCTGAAGCTGCACATCCAGGCCGAGTAAACGTCCATGAAGTCGGGAATGGCAAGGGGCCGGATGCCGGGAATCTCTGCCAGCAGTTTCGTCAACAGGCGGATCATTCTATCGCGCTGGGCTACCTGAGGGTGGATAGTCTCCAATTGGGCCAGACAGATGGCTGCGGTGCAACCTGGCATTCGGTAGGCATAACCGGGCACCGAATGGATCCGGCCAAAGCCGGCCTTCGAACCGGTAACGCCCCGGCCCTGGCCGACGATACGGACCTGGTGGGCTAATTCATCGTCGTTGGTTACAACACATCCGCCTAGGTCCGAACCCATCGTTTTTTCTGCATCGAAAGAAAAAGCAGCCGCATCTCCGAGGGTACCAACCAACTTGCCTTTGTACCGGCCAAAGACCGCTTGACATGCATCCTCGTAGACGAGCAGACCATGTTTTTTAGCAAGCTCGTTAATCGGGTCCATGTCGCAAATTAAGCCGGTCTTATGCACGACCAGGATCGCTCGCGATCGGTCGGTGATGCATGGCTCGATGGTTTGGGCGCTGAGGTTAACACTTTCCGGAGCGGCATCTGCGAAAACTGGGATATAGTATTCCCGAACAAGGCCCTGTAGCGTGCCATAATCGCTGATCGGACTGACGATGATCTCATCGCCATGCTGGAAGTTGAATGCCGCCGCCAGGGCCGCAAGGGCAGGGGTGCACCCCGGAGTGGCAATGCAATGCTTGACTCCTAATTCCTCGGCAAATGCCCGCTCAAAACGGGTCACCATACTGTTTGCTCCCACCAGACCCCCTTCGATGACCTCGCCAACGTACTTAAGGGCGTTGGGACCCATGATACGGGGAAATTGGGTGGGAAGAGAGTTGTTGATGTCCACTTTCAGCGCCGTTGCTTTGGTAACGGTCGGTCCTCCCAGTACGGAAGCACCAGCAACTGTTGCTGACGACTTGATGAACTGGCGACGACTTGAGTTCTGCATGATAAACCTCCCGAATGAATAACTTGAGTTGTAAGTTTTGCCATGACCCACGTGCCGTCCAGCTGAGGATCGCAAAGAGTCTCCTGGGTTGGAAAGGGCTTTCAATGCGTTGAAACGCTGGTCATTGGCCGAATAGAAATTGATGGACTCCCAGGGAAGATTGTACAATTCCCAAATGTAGACTTTAGAAAAAAATGACCCAAGTCGTTATATGATAGGATAATAGGGCGTGAGTCGTGTAGCTTGGCTTAATCCAGCGGGCCCCTGGATACGAAGGGGAAATCCAATTCGTGGCGGAAAACGGAATAGTTTGAGGATTCAAGCGAAACGACAAAAAAATGGAGGTTTTTCAGCAATGATTAGGTTGTGAATGATTTTAGTATGCCTCATACTGCGGGCGCAGGGGTTTCGTCGGTCTGTCGTTTTTCTAGCTTGGCCAATGCCCCTTGTCCGATTTCAACTTTTTACTGTAGAAAGAAAGGTAAAGTCTAATGAGAAGATTCATTATTGGTTTGCTTGTCGCTACCCTTGTTACGCCGTGCATCATTGGCAACAATGCGGCCTACGGCACCCATCTCAACGATCCTTTTGGCGGCGTTGCAAACCGCAGCCTGGTGCTCGATAATCACGACGGTGGCAGCACCCCGTCGGTTGCTTGGCCTTTTGTCTCTTGGAATATTGGCCAGGCTCTCACCAGTGCCACCATTGAGTTCGATCTCTACATGGCATTCTCCGACCGCTTCAATCCCCCTTCTCCCACGACCAGCGGTCTTGAGTCTTGGTGGACCTACGTCGACTTCCGCGTTGGCGATACCGCCGGTGGGGTGCCGAGCACGCTTAGTGATACTGTGATCTTTGACTCGATGCGCTCCGAAGCCGGTGGCGGTCAGTACTACTTTGACAATGGCTTCGCGCCAGGCAATGGACATCCGATGACACCAGATGCAGGCCAACATGTGAAGTATTCGATCGACTTAGGAACGAATAGTTATACGGTCGAGGTGACGCCTCATGCCGTCGGCGGTGAGACGAATGTCCAGCGGAACGCGGGCGTCGATGACAATCCAATACGTAATGCTTTCATATTTGATCCGGAGCACTCAACCTTCGATACCTTTGCCATCGGCGGAGCTTGGAATCCCAGCCTCTTGTTTTCCACGCCATTTTATCTTGACAATGTGAAGGTTACTTCAGATGGCAATACGTTGTTGGACGAGAACTTCGACGATGACCCGATCGGTGGCTTGGCCGACACGCCAGTTAGCCATTTTGCAGGTGCCCAAGATCAAAACGGTAATGGGTTTACTGTGGAAGTGGTCGGTCCGGTACCTGAGCCATCGACCTTACTGTTGGCTTTGCTGGCCTCAATTGGTCTTATAAATGGCATTCGCCGCAGGTAATTCGATATTGTTGATTAGAGCCATTTCGAGGAAATGGCTGTTTGTCCGCATCCGAATCGGACCTAGCCATCGTTCGGTTGGGTCCGATTATTATGCTTGGCTTTGTTAGCCCGGAGTATTGATGTTAAGGAGCGAAAAATGTTGCCTGTTATTAATTGCGTCCAATTCGTGAAAGCAAGTGTTTTCAGTCTCGTTTTTATCACACTGTCTGGACATGCGGTTTTCGCTCAGCAAGTGATTCTCAGTGAAGATTTTGAGAGTGACACACCCGGCACGTTTCCTGGCAGTGCCGATTTTTTTGCTAAAAGCAGTATTCTCAACCTTAACGCAGACTTCGATAACGACAAGGACGTCGACGGTAACGACTTTCTTATTTGGCAGCGGGGGTTTGGCACAGGAGCAACGAAAGCAGATGGCGATGCTAACGCTAGTGGCACCGTTGATGACGTCGATCTAGATATCCTGGAAGGCGAGTTCGGCTCGGGTGATCCGGCCAACATTGTGGTAACAGGCGGCACTTTTGCCGATCCGTTTAGCCCCGGCAACAATCAAAGCATGGTCCTCCACAATCCCAACACCACCTCTCAAATGGCCGTTAGTTGGGCCGACGAATTCGACGATGACCCAAACACGTTTCGAAATGGATCCATTGAGTTTGATCTCTGGATGGAAAGCCCCGATCCCGAGGCATTTTGGACGTTTCTTGGCGTGCGTATTGGTCACGGTGACGAAACCCGCAACGGAGTTTCAGCCACGCCGGACGACACGACGGTTTGGAACTCGTTTCGAATGCAAAACCAGGGCGAGCCACCAGATCCGGTGCAGGTCCTCGAGCAGGTGTCTGACCCTGGGCATAGAATCACATTTGGTCCAGAACCTACGTATACCGACGACAATAGTACTCCTGACGCCGGTGCCATGGGCCCCGATCAGTTAATGCATGTTCGTTTCGAGTTTGCGGCAAATGGATACAGTTTTAGCGAGCTTCCTACGTACCGCCTGATTGTTAATGGCACACAAATTGAGTGGACCGGAACCGCTTTTGGTGATCCGATGGAACATCCTTGGGTGTTGGCCCCCGGCCCCGCATTAGCACCGGGCATCAATGTTATTAGTTTTTTCACCGATGCCAGTGCGTTCAACGCAGATCAGGATCCTGGGATAGGGAACGTCTATATCGACAATCTCGTGATCACGAACGATGATTTGCCACCGCTATCCTCGGCTACCAGCGTTTCCGTTCCTGAACCAAGCTCCTGTGTGATCGCCCTTTCAATGGTCGTGTTGTGTCTATCGAGACGTCGGCGCATTACGCGGCAATCAGTCTCCGTTAACTAGTCGCGTCTGACTGGAAATACGGATTGAGATAAGCGCAACTATTGCATTGCTATGTCGCTGATACTCCAGCATCTTACTTATTGATATCTTTATGTCGTGGGGTCCAAAAACTCAAACGTGCCGCAAATCACTACTGCAGTGGCATTTCCGATTACCTTCGGCCATCATACTCGGCCGCCGCACGTGTTCCTAGAACCGACACAACCACGATAGGTGGACGATCTTAGCGACAGTTTGCCTGGGAACGATGTTCCTAGCGGCTCCACAACGGTGGGGACTGGTACGGTGAAGAACCGCCGGAATTCTTCACCTAAGATGAGGCCATTCATGAGGTTCGTCCTTCAACCGTTCCAACTTTACTTTCTGATTCTCGCGGGGTGGGTTAGTCGCCAACAGCAAGAGGTCATCAAGCACCTGCGAATCGAAAATCAAGTCCTGAAAGAAAAGCTTGGGAAGAAGCGAATCCTACTCAACAATGATCAGCGGCGGAAACTCGCTGTTAGCGGCAAAATTCTCGGACGCAAGTTGCTCGAAGAATTCGGCACATTGTTCACACCAGATACTCTCCTTCGATGGCATCGAACACTGGTCGCCAAGAAGTGGGACTATTCGGATCGCAAAGAAAAGAAACCCGGCCGACCGCGAATCAGACAGGAGATCGTCGACCTGACGGTACGATTTGCCAAAGAGAATCCAAGATGGGGTTTTGATCGAATCCAAGGCGAACTGACTAAGGTCGGCTATCACATTTGCGACTCCACTGTGAGTAATATTCTCAAGGCTCACGGTATAGAGCCAGCACCGCAGCGCAAACGCACAGGATCCTGGGAGACGTTTCTGAAAGCCCACTGGGAGGTGTTGGCGGCGATCGATTTCACTACCGTCGAAGTCTGGACAAAGAGCGGATTAGCGACCTTCTATTTGCTGTTCGTCATGGAACTAAAGATTCGCCGAGTTCACTTCGCCGGTTGCACCACAAGTCCGCATGTAGCCTGGATGAAGCAGGCGGCTCGCGAACTAACCAACTGTGAAGATGGATTCCTCAATGGGAAACAGCACTTGATCATGGACCGAGACACGAAGTTCTGTGAGTCGTTTCGGTCGCTGCTGAGCAATGAAGGCGTGAAATCTGTCCGCTTGCCACCCCGAGCGCCCAACATGAATTCTCATATGGAGCGATTTTTCGGGTCGCTAAAACCCGAATGTTTGCACAGACTGATTCTCTTTGGTGAGAAGATGACTCGCAATTCTGTTAGGCAATACCTAGTCCATTATCACACTGAACGCTGCCATCAGGGTTTGGGCAACGAGTTGATTGTGCCGCTGGAGCAACCGCCGGATGTGAGTGCCAAGATTGAAGCGATTGAGCGACTCGGTGGTCTGCTCCGTTCATATCGAAGAGCTGCCTAAATGAGACGAGTTTCGCTTTCGTCACGATGTCAGTTCTTTACTTTCGATAGGAAACTGCTGCGCACTGCCATAATTCAGTGGCAGTTCTGCAGCATCTTCACTATTCCAGGCGTAGATCTCGGCTGAGATCTTCGACACATCAAGCGATCCGAGTTCGTATATCGGAGGACAATCGGATCGTTTCAGTTTTTTCACCACACGCGATCGGAATTACGACCGAAGGTTACAAGCACGTGCTTGACTTTGACCTCGGCAGCACTGAAAACACCGATGTTTGCCGTGATTTAATGCGTCGCCTGATAGCCCGCGGCTTTCACTGTGACCGTCGTTTGCTTGCGGTCCTTGATGGGAGTGACGCATTGCGTACGGTGGTTAAAGAATTCTTTTCTGATAGTGTGATCCAACGCTGCCTTGTACACAAAGAAAGAAATATTCTCGGGAAGTTATCGAGACGTCATTGGGGTGAATTATCTCGTTTATTTAAACGGCTGCGCGCCGTTCAAG
>JBDOMT010000269.1:0-2855 GCA_039831705.1 Pirellulales bacterium
GAATATCTTGTAATGCTGGAAATTGGTTTCTCCACTGGCGAACTTCTTTGGCGTTGATGTTCACCAAGGAGACTTGTTCATTCGCATCGGCTTGGAACAAAGAAATTCCTAGTGGATCAAAGGCAGTGCTGCGCCCATCGTAGCATAATGTAGGATCTGACCCGCAGCGATTGACGCCAACGGTGAATGCCTGGTTTTCGATTGCGCGGGCTTGAAGCAAGCGTACCCAATGTTCGGATCGAACTTCAGGCCAGCACGCCATGACGACCAATAGTTCCGCACCGTCCATCGCTGCTGGTCGGAAGACCTCTGGGAAACGTAAGTCGTAACAAAGAAACGGTGCGATCTTCAGGCCATTCCATTTGAATAGGCAATGCTTGTCTCCCGCGCCGTATTTCACATCTTCGCCCGCTGGAGTGAAAGGTTGCATTTTCTGATAACGGACCAGTTGTGTCCCATCGGGCGCAAAGGCGACTGCTTCGTTGGTGCCTCTGTTTGCAGAGACTGGACCGACAACGCCTGCCATCACCGCCGCCTTGTACTGACTGGCTATTTCACGGAGAAATGTCTCGGATTCGCGTTCCGCCGTTTGGGCTGTCGCATCAAGCTGCATGCTAAAGCCTGTATCAAACATTTCAGGGAGGATGATCAGGGCATTTTCTTCGATCACCTGCTGCGCAAGCAGGGCCCGTACTTTTTCATGGTTGGCACGCTTGTCTTGCCAAATCATGTCGATCTGAACAGCGACGATTTGCATTGAATGGATCCCTTCTTAGAGCAATGTGTCCAAACCGTGGGTCAAGCGTCCCATGCCTTCGGCTACGGTTTGCGTATCGAGTGCGCCGTAAGCAATACGCAGAGAACAGCCATCGGCCCCACCAAACATACTGCCTGGCATGACAGCAACGCCAAAATTTTCAATCAAAGATTTGACCAAATCCAAATCGTTCTGGTTGGTATCAAGCTGCAGCAGTGCATAAAACGCGCCGTCGGGTTGCGGCACGCGACATTTTTTTCCTAAGGTAGATAACTCATCGAGAACGAGATCGCGAATGCGTTCGAAAGGGGCAATTTGCTCTGTGCACCAACTCCTGCCAACTTTCATTGCAGCGATCGCTGCAATCTGGTTCACGATAGGCGGACAAATGAGATTGGTGTCTTGGATTTTTTTAACGGCCACTTCAAGATGTTGGGGAATTGCCATGTATCCGCAGCGCCAGCCAGCCATACCGTAAGCTTTGGACAGGGTGTAGAGACTGATGGTGTGTTGATGAGCATCGGGTAATGAGGCCGGTGAGAAATGATTCCTCTCGCCATAGGTAAAATATTCATAGGCCTCGTCACTGATGTGATAGATGCTGTGGGTTCGGCAAAGTCGATTCACTGCCTTGAGCGAATCCAAGGTATAGATGACGCCCGTTGGGTTGCACGGTGACACCGTTACGATCGCTCGCGTCTTGGGGGTGATCGCTGCCTCAACCGCAGACAGGTCAATCTGGTAATTTGCATCAGTTGGCACGTTTACCGGCTTGCAGCCAGCCATATCAATGGCCATCTCATGGTTAAAGTAGTAGGGGCTGAGCAGAACGATCTCGTCGCCCACGTCACCGATTGCAAAGATTGCGTTCAAGAATCCCATGTTGGAACCGGCGGTGACGACACAAGTTTGCTGACGGCAGTCGATTCCGTTTTCTCGACGAACCTTCTGTTCAATTTGCTCTAGAAGTTCATCCAGGCCACGCACCAAAGCGTAGCGATCAATTTGAGGTTCACTCGTCGCGGCAATTGCAACCGCCTGGTGAACCGCAGTTGGTGCAGCATAGTGGACGACGCCTTGACCTAAAGAAATGGTACCAGGATGCTTTACGGTCCATTCGCCCACCACGGGAATCATGGGCGTCTGGATCTGGGTCATGCGTCTGGACTGTTTATGTGACATAGCATCTGATGATACCGTATCAAATCCACTTCGTCAGCTTGCACTACTTTGGCCCCGATACGTTTGAGTCCGTACCGGAGGTGGGAACGTGCCGTTAGGGGAGTTCCATGACCTGGACATTGCGGATGCTGACTTTGCTGCCGGGGTCGTGCTGCTGGAAGGCAAAATGTCCTTGCTTGAAAGTTAGTTCGAAATCGAAGTACTCGAACAGTTCGTCCCCATTGACCGTAATTTTAATTCGAGTGATATTCCTTCCTCTCCAAACATCGTCTCGAACTTCGATTTCGTACTTAAACCAAGTGTCAGGATCGGCAAGCCTCTTGTAGATATGGCACATTCCGTAAAGTGAACCGGTGCGAATGGGATCCCTGTGGGTGCTGTCGATTTGCGCTTCGTAGCCATCGGCGAAGCCCGGTTTCCGGGTCGTTCGGAAATAGAGCCCCGAGTTTCCCTTGTCATTGATTTTTATTTCGGCCCGGTAACGGAAGTTCTTGTAGGGCCCTTTGGCGCAAACCAGCATCGATGCTGGGCCTGATCCACAAATTGCCCCGTCCCGGACTTCCCACACGCTCTTTTGGTTGCCAACGGTCTCCCAGCCATCCATGGTTTTCCCATCAAACAGAGAAACCCACTCGTTTTCTAGAGCGTGGGCAGAGCCCGTCCACAGCAAGCCCGTCCACAGCAAGCCAAGCAGGAAGGGAGTGACGAACAAGAGCCGGAAAATGAATGAATTCATGTGGTCGTTCCTTAGTTTTGATTTGAGTCGAACTTCCTAAGATCTTGCCGCCATAGTAACCGGAATGGAAATACGTAGCAATCCAGCGGTCGTACAATCGATAAAATCAACCTGATCGAACGTGGAAATCACCATTTATGACTCCCAGGCTGAGGTAAGCTTGTTAGCGGGAATTAGGAC
>JBDOMT010000253.1:0-2854 GCA_039831705.1 Pirellulales bacterium
CTCGTTGGTTACCGCTATCGTCAAGTTCTCCGGAGTATTTGAACTCCAGATTGTCCAGACGATTGGCGTCCACCAAGTCCGGTGGGAGCCAGAGAGCGAGCGTGTGGCGGCTAAGTATCTTCAGATTCTTGCTCGGCTGGGCGATGTACTCTACTCGCGCAGCCTTGTCACGAGGGCCGACAAACTTCGGGTCGATCATTGACCAACGTGTCGGAACACCGCCTCGCAGTGAGATTTCGACATCCAAGGATTTGGTCCGCACAACAATCGAGTTGGCGCTTTCCTGCACTTCTGGCCGTTGTGCTGTGACGGTCGAAGAAATCAAGAAGTTGATTATTGCAGCGAAAATTAGTGCAGCGCGTCTCATGGTACGTCCACTGTATTGTCGCTACGAGAACAGTGTTCTTGAACGAGGCGTTTGATGTGATCTCCTCCACCGGACGTTTTTCCGAGATTGAACACGTGCCTCTCAGCAACTTCACGAATTTGTTCAGATACCAATGTGGGCGATTCACATAGTTGTCGAACTTTGGCCGGTATCGAATCGAGATTCTGAGGATCCACCAAGTGTCCAACTTGGTCTCGGGCCGTTACTTCCATCGGTTCCGATGCAAGTAACTCATAATCTGGATTGTTTACCTTTCGCGGAAGATCGATGAACAGTACGGGTTTACCACACCCGAATGCGTACTCGTAGGCCACACCTGACCAATCGCTGATCATGATATCCGAGTCGTGTAACGACTCTTGAGAAGCGATTTGCGATTCGACAACGAACTCGCCTTTTTCAGTGAACTCACGTTCGAGATCGGAAATGGTATTCGGCCATTTCTTGCGAGTCATCGGATGGGGTCGCAACGTAACCTGAAATCCTGCGCCAAGCAATATCTTCACAAGTTGGCGTCCGATGGATTCAATCACTCCGTGAGGCCCCCAGGAGGGGGCGACGAGAACTCTAATTTTCCGGTCGTTATCGTGAGTCGTTTGCTGTCCACGCTGAGCTTGATCTCGGAGGATCGAGTCAAGCATTGGATAGCCGTATTCGATGATTTTTTTCTTTTTCAACTTGTTTAGGTCTTCATTCTCGCGAATCTCGCGAACATGATGCGGTCCAACGCAAAACAGCGAATCGTAATCGTTAAAAGCACCAGGACCGTAGATCATGTGAGTGCTCACGATTGAGTGAAAAATATACGCGTAATGGACTGGTTGCGCTGACGATCGCTTGATGTGAAACCTCTCCAATTCGGGCATGGTCATCACACAGACATCGCAGGCCAACGATCCGAAGAAAATGGTTCGGACCGTGCCGGCGCCGATATAGAAGGTGCGAAACGAGTCGCTCTCTCTTTGCAATACGGGATCCTGGGCATCGGATGTTACGTAGCAAATCGCTTGGCCATCCTCGGTCAAATCCCCAATCATTTGCTGGAAATGCGCCCACGCGTTTCCATTCTCGGCGTAGAACACAATCGACCGTTGGATCTGATTGAGCTTATGAAACTGACGCAGTGACCTCCACTGCCGTAGCAGATCTTGTCCGGGAAATTTCAATTCAACGTTCCTCCAACCCTCTTCACAAGCGACAGATTTCGTCCAGTTTTTCTTTCGACATATTGTTATAAAGCTCAAGATCGTCAGCCGTATCCACTTCGAGCCATCCTCCGTCCACAAAAGCGGCGTTGAGGGGGAAACCTAGGTCGATGATCTTTTGCAGAAAACTTGTCGTATATATGTTTCGCAGGTCCTTTCCGTCGTACGACTCGTCAGGTGAAAGTGATTCGTAAATCTCGACCAGCTTTGGTGCGAAGTCGGCTTGGACTTTGATCAAGCCCATGTACTGGCCTTGAATGTCCGCGTAGGAGGTCGTTTTCTTACCAAGTTCGATGATGTTCCCGTTGGCATCGACCTTAAGCGTCTCAGCGTCGTTCAATGGATCATCGCTTCGAAGTGTCCAAAGGCGCTTCCACTGTCGATCGATCGTCGTCGAAAGACTGTGTTTATTTGCGCAAAGCGCTTGAAGTACGGACGGCTCATAAACGATATCGCCATACAGAACCAAGAGGTCGTCGTTCCCGTCGAAGTGGTCCACTGCACACATGAGTGTCGTGACCATATTCGTTGTTGCATAATCTGGGTTGTTCAATGTCTCATATCCCAACGCCTCGACTTGGTCAGCTCGATAACCTGTAACGATGGTGATATCGGTAATGCTGTTGTCCTCGAGGACGCTGAGTTGCCAACGGAGTAACGCGCGACCGCGCAGTTCAACCAAACACTTGGGACGTTCAAGGGGGTGCGGTCGGAGCCGGACGCCCTCGCCCGCCGCCAATATAATTGCCCTCATTAGGTATACTCTCTAAAAAAATATTGGATCAGCTTAGCGTCTTCGTTGGCGTGCGGTGCACGTTCGGGATGCCACATGATCCCCCAATGTGGTAACTGACGGTGGACCACTGCCTCCACGGAGCCATCCATGGCAAGTGCCGCCGCCTTGAGATTGGGACCTAGACCGGACTCAAACACCCCGTAGTCATGGAAACTGTTGACTTCTGTACGGTCACCGAGCGGCATTCCCTCGGTGACGACTAGCGAATGTCGGACCGCGATATGCCCCTCAATTGGTTGCAAACGTCCACCATGATGAACCACTAGAAACTCGAGACCGCGACAAACACCCAGTATCGGTAAACGACGTTCGCTGCACGCTTCGACCAACTCTCCTTCGAACTGGTCGCGTTCTGGTGCGGCATTTCTGGGAGCCGGTAGGTGAGAGAGGTCGTTTCCGCCGCTTAGAATGACGCCACCGATTCCCAACTCATCAAGGTAAGTGCCAACGTCCCCGACTCGATTC
>JBDOMT010000383.1:0-2823 GCA_039831705.1 Pirellulales bacterium
GGGGTGAGCCGGCAGAATCTTTCTCTGTCGATTTAGAAGGGGTGAAGGGAATACGCTTGAAGGCGGGGCACGCAGTAGACGGCGATACGCTCGATCGCGCCAACTGGCTTGATGTGCGTCTTCTACGCTAAAGTGCGTCAGGCACAATGCGTCTAATTTTCAAGCGCCGAACTTACCCATGCGTCCAGCGTGTGCAAGGGCCAGAGGCATCATATACTTGGCTTCGAACTGTCCCAATCCACCAGTGAGGCAGTCTGCTTCACCAAAGGTCGTACAGTGATCCGGACGACAATGATCAGAAGCAATGAGCGTCGGCACCGGATGCCAGCTGTGAGCTTTTAACAAACTGGGGGTGCTATGATCTCCGGTGACGATCGTAACAGCCGGACCCAGTGCAGCAACCTGAGGAATGGCTGCATCAAACTCTTCAATGCGTTTGACTTTGGCATCAAAATCCCCGTCTTCCCCCGTACTGTCGGTGTATTTGAAGTGGACGAAGAAGAAATCGTATTGCTCCCAACTCTCTTTTAAAATTTCCATCTGATCGTTGAGTGTTTTGGCATCTCCCACTATCTCCATCCCTACCAATTTTGCCAAACCTTTATACATCGGATAGACCGCAACTGCGGCCGCACGCAAGCCGTAAACCTCCTCAAAAGATGGCAAACTCGGGCTCGCGGAAAACCCTCGCATTGAAAATGCATTGGCAGCTGCTTGGTCGGCCAACAGCGCTGCTCCCTGACTCGCAAATTCGGCAGCAATTTCTGCAGTTCGTCGACTCTGATCATTTCGGGGAATTGGTTCCAGCAAAGGCACACCAGTGGCCTGGGGGTCGGTGTCTGCAACATCGCCTCCGAGTCCATCACCCCGCAACACAACAACAAAGCGATGTTCTTTCACAGGCTCAACAAAAACTTCAATTCCCGGAAGAGAAACTTCGCGTAGCCGAACAGCCAGAGGTGCGCTTTGCTCGGTGGGAATTCGTCCTGCACGACGGTCGGTGATATTCCCACTGTCGTCGAGTGTGCAAAAATTGCAGCGAATAGCAACATCCTGCGGCCCTAAATGAAAACCGATACCGGTCGCCTCTAAAGCGCCACGCCCGATGAGATATTGCAATGGATCATAACCAAAGAGCCCCAAGTGCCCCGGACCACTCCCCGGACTGATGCCCGGTTTGACAGGAATACTCAAGCCACAGGTTCCTTGCGCAACGAGTGCATCGAGGTGTGGCGTTGCAGCTGTCTCTAACTCGGTCTGACCTTGCAATTGCAAAGGCAACCCTCCCAGACCATCTGCAACCAACATGACAATTTTATTATCGTTTTGCACATTGAGCTCACGGGTCAACTGATGCATATCCATCTCTGTATCCTCTCTCTATCTAGCAGTGAACCGATTTATTTTAAAACATTGACGGAACCTCAGACAAACGCTGCATCACGGTAGCATAACCGGAAGGGAACTCAAGTCGGCAGACGCTTTAGTGACTAGTGGCATCCCTTCAAAGAAAGGGCGCGAGCGAACCATGCTTGCCACTGCTCGTCCAAATCAACTCTCTGAGTTAAGCCTTATTTGAATCTCGTCTCCCTCTACACGGACTTCATGCGAGGCAACGTGTAGTTTCGGATTATCGACCCAATTCCCGTTACAGACATCAAACCGCCAAGCATGCCAAGGACAACTCACGATCGTCCCTTCCAAATCCCCACTACCTAAAGATGCGCCCATATGCGGACAAAGGTCGTCAATCGCACGATAGCCCTCTGACGTATGAAATAGAGCAACTAAATGATCTTCGACCGTAAATGTAGCACCGGCACCTTCAGGCACATCCCCTTCCCGGGCGACAGTCACAAATTCATCCATGGATTGAGCTCCGATACTTTTTGAATGTTATTTGATTCTATCGGGAAAATCCCACACACCACAAGTAACCCTTAGGCCGAGCAACCGAGCAACCCGCTTCACAAGGCTTCAGAACAAGGATTCAGACTGAACTGCCTTTCCCCCGGTTGCGCGGTTGTGCGGCCTTAATGGCCTCGATGACTTCGATGGCAATGTATCATGCAAAACTACCCTACAGCCTCCTGTGACAATCTGGCATAATCGGGAACCGGGGACTGCTTTTTTAGGGAAAGGTAGGTAGCGCGTGGAAAAACGTGGACAGCAACTCAAAGTCTATCTTGAGGAACATGTCTTGCCCCATGTGCAATCTCCCATGCAATATCTGGGTGGGGAACTCAACAGCATCCGCAAGGACCATGCGACAACTCGCGGAAAGTTATGTCTCGCGTTCCCAGACACCTATGCCATCGGCATGAGTCACCATGGCCTCCAGATACTCTATTCGCTGATGAACGCCAAGAAAGACTGGCTCTGCGAACGCGCCTTCGCGCCGCTACCGGATATGGAGGAAGCCCTGAAGCGGGAGGAACTACCGCTCTACAGTCTCGAATCGTTTGTTCCCCTTAGTGACTTTGATGTCTTTGGCGTGACCTTGCAGTATGAAGTTTGCTATACGAATCTGCTGACGATGTTGGATCTTGGGGGAATTCCCCTACACACGACAGAGCGAACGCTTGCTGATCCGTTGATCGTTGCCGGGGGGCCCTGCACACAAAATCCAGAACCTATTACACCGTTCATTGATGTCGCGGTAACAGGTGATGGAGAACCCTCGCTTCCTGAAATCTGTGACCGCTGGCTACAATGGAAGGAAGAGACCGTCCGCGACCAAGGCATACTCCCAGGCGCTGCGGGCCAACGACAGCGTGCAGAAATTCTTGAGCGGTTAGCCCAATCGTTACCCTACGTTTACGT
>JBDOMT010000286.1:0-2817 GCA_039831705.1 Pirellulales bacterium
TGTTTCTGCTACGGCGTCCCAAGTCCTTCCGTGGCTGCGTTGTGTTTCGGCTTGCGATCCTCAACGTGTCAGAAACACGCCTGCGGTCGCGAACCTCACATGCCTTGCCACCAAAGGACTTAACCATTTCCTCGGATGGCTACGGGGCCTCGCGACGAAACGGGTGAAATATCCGGGCTAAGGAAGCCGTCTGCGTGGTGCTGGGTTTGCGTTTTGCCACTTTTCGGGGATAGTTGCGATACAGGCGTGAGCTTGCTTTTTGTCTCCAAGACGATGTGACGAAAAAATCACCTGCCTGCCTTTTCTGTCCCATCCCGGGTGCGGGTGGGTTCCTCCGCCGAAAGTGCGGTGGCCAGATGTAAGTAGGTGTGGACGTGTCGTCGTACCCTCGAAGAGCACGATATCGCCGTGGAAGGTGTCCGCCACAATCCATCTTCCGTCCGCACTTCCGGCACAGTGCCACCAGTTTCGCTTCCAAATGGTGGCATCCGTCCCTTCCGGCCACCAGCTTCCTGCGCCGAGGATGCGGACGGTTCCGGTCTTGGGGTCAAGAGCCTTGACGTGCGACCACTCCCGTTTCGCGGGATCGTTTTCAAAGCCAACGGCAGGCGCCGCGCCACAGAACAGAATCTGATCGTCCACCCACCAGGACTCGTGGGTGACCAGTTCCCCTTCGATTTGATGATAGACCGAGCGCAAAACCCCTTCGGTCGGGTCGACTACCCAGATGCGGTCGTGCGAGCCCTTGCGAAACCAGTCATCGCCACCAGCAACACTGAGTAGGTTAGATGCGGTACGGCTCCACTGTAGATGGCCGTGACGTTTAAGGGGAGGTTTGATTTTACACACCTCATGGTTTTGGCCTTTATCGATGTCGATGACATGAATGGAGGGTGGATCTCCGTCTAAGCTTACCGATAGATAGGTGTCATCGAAATTGACGTTGAGCTGTCCTTTTGTAGGTAACGTTACGATCCGACGTTCGGTGGCGGTAACCGTCGAAGGGGTAAGGGCTGGGTCGGATGACAGGTCGATTGTCAGTGCGAGTTCCAAGACGTCATTGCCACGCATGCAGAAGATGGAATGGCTCCGCGCCGCGGCGGTTGCCGCACCGAGGTTGCCGGTTGGTGTTTTCAACACAATCAGTTCGCCGGTCTCAGTAAGGTAGCCCATCAGCCCGGCGTGGCCTCTGAAAATCACCAAAGAGCTGTTGGCTAGCCACGACCTCTCGTGAAAGTAGATGCCAGACGACGGTGTATTTGTCGTAAGGAAGGTCAATTTTACCCCAGTTGTCGGGTTCGTTCTTATTGTGTGATCTACCGGCAGCACCTGGAGCGGATAGACTTTTTCTGCGGAAGCGGCCCGAATAGTCACGGTGAGAGAGCTTACAAGGGTGATGAACATCGTGAATGATCGATATTTGCTTTTAAGACCTGATGTGTGCAACGTCATGAGACTATTTTCCCCATAAAAAATTTCTAGTCTGATACCTCATTCGTGAGGATACCATAAAATAATTCTTGTTGAACGACTATCCGAGAAACGGTGTTCCATCTCGGGCCTCTCCAATTTTATGCTTTGGGTTTCCTGGAATGGAGGAAGGTGGGGGCGAGAATCTACCAGTGCAACTTGACGGTTTGAATACTATGGCGATAAATTGTTGGGTATCTATTAGGACTGCAATCTTCCAATTCAGCCGAAATTAATTGAGGGACGGGCTTCTTCATGGCCAATTTGAAGGTAATCCAGGGGGCATTTCCAGGCAAACAATTTGATTTGGAGACAGGCCGTTCTGTCATGGGACGCAGTCCCGACTGCGAAGTGGTGCTCGATGTGGCTGCCGTAAGCAGGCGTCATGCAGTGATCACAAAGGAAAAGGATCAGTTTTTTATCGAGGATATGGGGAGTCGGAACGGCACGTTTGTCAATGGACAGCGGGTGGTGGATCGCACTCCACTACGTAATGGCGACCAGGTGCTGATATGCGACATGCTGATGGAGTTTCAGCATCTGACTTATGCCATGGAATCCGAAGGTTCCGTGGAGCCCATGGGTTTGGTAGGACCGGGGCCCGAAAGTTCTTCCCTGTTGGGCCCTATTGGCGGCGAGGATGGAGGTGGTTCCGCTGCTTCTGAGGCTGGCATGTCTACCATCATGGCCACCTTGGATGTGGGCACCGGCAATTTTTCCGATTGGCAAATTTCAGCCAAACCAGAAGCTCAGTTGATGGCGATCATTGAGATTGCCAACAATCTGTCCAAGGTTTTAGCATTTGATGAAATCCTGCCTAAGTTGTTGGATAGTCTGTTCAAAATATTTGTCCAGGCAGATCGGGGATTTGTCATCATGCGTCCCAAACCGGAGGCACCTCTGGTACCTGTCGCTTCGAAGGCACGTCGGGTCAACGAAGAAACTGATATGCGGATTAGCCGTACGGTTGTGCAACAGGCAGTGGATGGTAAGCAGGCGATACTTTCGGCAGATGCGGCCTCCGATGAGCGATTCAACATGGCACAGAGCATTGCCGATTTTCAGATTCGTTCTTTGATCTGTGCACCGATGCTTGATAGTGATGGCAAGCCTTTGGGTGTGATTCAAATCGATACCCGTGATCAGCGTAGTCGATTTACCGATCAGGACCTGCGTGTACTTGTTTGCGTGGCCAATCAAGCGGCGATTGCTCTAGATAATGCGAAAATGCATGAAGATGCAATCAAGCAACGTGCTTTACAGCGCGACTTAGAACTGGCTCGCAAAATGCAGCAAGCTTTACTGCCTGCAGAATCCCCTGATGTTTCGGGCTATCACTTTTTCGAT
>JBDOMT010000315.1:0-2792 GCA_039831705.1 Pirellulales bacterium
CCCATGGAGGAGGCGATTTCCATTCATGGTGGTGGAGTTGAGTCGTACGACTTCCACGCATTGGAGGTATTGCAATCGATGATCGAATCCCGCCAAGGAGGTGAAACGGGGGTCTCCCGTGTTGAGTTTCTCGATACCCAAGCACTCTGGAAGGCAGCGGACGCGGGGCGTTGGTCGCGAGAATTGGCCACAGCAGCCTTGCAAGCAGGTCCGACACTCAAAGGATTACAACCGGGCGCGCCCATTGGCAAGCTCGAAGATCTGCAGGAGTTGTGGGGCCCAGCCCATGGCGTATTGGTCCAGTATCGGGATGGGATGCGAGGTTTAGCCTTGAGGCTGGACTCCAGTGGAACCCATTGGCATTTTGCCTGTCGTTTAACTGGAGAGAACCAACCCAAAGCAACAAGCTTTTATGTGGGCCCATGGGACAATAGGAATCTTTTCAAGGCTCTGTCCCATGCCATTCAGCATCATTTTATCCACGGCCAGGCTCCCTATCCGGTAGAACGCACGCTGCTCGTATCCGGGATTCTCGACGCGTCAATGCATTCGCGCCAATTGGAGGGTCAGCCCTTGAATACGCCTCAGCTTGAAATTTCTTACACACCACGCGATTTTCAAGCATTTCGCGAAATGGGCGCATCTTGGAAGATCCTCGACGAATCGGTGCCACAACCTCCGGGGATTTGCCCTAATGGGGAGAAGAGAGGTGAGGGGTGAGGTATGCGACACTCGCTACTCGTACCTCAATGCTCGCTTCTCTACATTTTATCGGCTATAGCCCAGCGATTTGAAGATCGTCAGCATCTCTTCGAAATTAATAAACCGACGACGGTGTTGTAGCTTGTATTGATCGATAGCGCCTGCCAGCTCCGCCGCGTCGACTGACAGTTCGCTGTGACTATTCGCAAACTGACGACGTTCCCGACTCGTGGGGCTGTTGCCAGTGCGAACGCTCCGCCGGTCTGTAAAGGTAGGCAATGCGGGAACTAGCGTTGGAGGCATGGTAGCACCCTTCTGGATCGAGTAGATCTGGAAACAATGCCTGAAACAGTCAGGCAACTGCTAAAAGGTACCTCATGTTTCGTGAATTGGCCCCAAAAAATACTATCTTTCTGCCTTCAGAGGATGAAGCCAGCCTTAACTTCGTCTATGGATATCGCTAGATCTTTTACAAAAGGCTTATCCGTCCATCTTCCAGGTAGAATTTGAAAGGACTGTACTGAACATGACATGCTAATATGAAAATACCGTTCGTGCCGCCTGAACCGTTTGTGGCAATGCTCGTAATTCCTCGCCCCTCAATCCTCGCTCCTTATTAACGCCGCAAGACGGCTCCTTCTGCCGTATCGCCAACAACCGTCAATTGGGCCAGCAGTGTACGGCTGGCCTGATGCTTGCTATCGAGTGCTAAGGCTTGGCGTACAGATTTGGCTGCAGCGTCAGTCTGTCCTGCTGCCACTTCCGCTTGAGCCAACGCGTACAAAAGATCGGCCTGTCCCGGGCCACATTGCGTTGCTGCCAGCAAGCTCTTTACCGCATCCTGGGGACGAGCCAGCTTGCTGTAGGCCAGGCCTTCCAGCCATAACGCACGTTGAGGTTCTGCTCCAGGCGGACAGTTGTCGAGCATATGATGCAAGGTCATCAGACTTTGTTGCGGGCGTTGAAGTTGGTATTGGATCTCAGCAACTTCCAGTAGTAATTCAGAATCCTGGGGCGCATAGTGTAACGCCTGCTGCAGGTCAGCCAAGGCACGCTGCGACTCATGGCGCTGATGATAGACGCGCCCTCGCAGCTTCCAGACATCCGCCAAAGTAGGGTCCAACCCCATGGCTTGTTCGGCCCGTTCTTGTGCACGTTCGATATTTCCGCTGGATAGCAACATCCCGCCAGAGCGTACCAAAGTTGGTACGTGCGCCGGATCAAGACGAATGGCTGCCTCAATGTGGACGACTGCCTCATGTTGGCGGCCCATATGCCATAACACTTCCGACAGTTGGCGACGTGCGTCAATATCGGTAGGACTCGTATTCACAGCATCTTCCAGCAGTTTGCAAGCCTGGCTGTAATTGCCAAATTCCATGGCTGAGATACCATCACGGGCAAGTTGGCGGCAAGTGACAACTGACTCGGGGACAATCTTCTGGTGCCGTATCGAAATACACCCTGACGCCAGCCAGCATGCTACAGGGCAGATATAAAGCCAAGTTCCAACGCTCCAATTTCCGGCAACGATAACTCGCTTCGATTTGCGTAGGAGATGCATGGGAAACTTATGCTGGTGCGAGAGAAGTGAACGGACGAAAAGGTGCAGACACCAAAAAATCGGTCGGATCGTACCAAGATGGTCTGCCGACGGCAACCTTGAAGCACACTCATTTCAGGTGCTGTTCGACTAGTGGATGATGTGCTAGCCTGGATATTTCATGGATTTCGTCGCGAGAGGCCGAAGAGTGCTGTGACTGCAAGGCAAACGGTGATTTGGGTGCGGAACGTATTATCTATACTTGAGCACACCCAAATTATCGTTTAACGCAGCAGACGCAGTGCTATTTGGACTCGTAGCAGAAAGTTTATGAAATATTCGGGCTAGCATTGGCTCGAAACAACCTTTCTCGTAGAGCCACCGATATGCCTGCCGTTTTTGATAAATTAGGAGTCCACATCGATTATCCAGATAACTGGAGGATTGAAGATTACGATAAGGGAGTGGATTCAGAGGTTGTGCAGGTCGTGGTCACGAGCCCCCAATCCGCTTTCTGGCATCTGTGCAAGCATCCAGTGGATGTAGA
>JBDOMT010000045.1:0-12390 GCA_039831705.1 Pirellulales bacterium
ATCCACAGACCGCCCACCTGGCTCACAGGCAATTTGGGGAGGTATTCGTCGAATGACTGATTTTGCAATCGCATGGTGCGCCTTCGGGCCAGATCGAAATGCATGACGACTTACGTATAACTGACAGATATTCTAGCCCAGGGTAAGGTCTGCGAGCATTAGCGAGTCTGACCGCCACCCTAGGTACCGTAACCAACCGATCATTGACCGAGGACTAGACTTGCTAACACAACGGTGGTTGACCGAGGTCGAAACAAACCAAGGTGTCGTACGGATGTTTTCGGCCTCGGTCATGTGCCGTTGGAATACAGCACCGTTCGCTCGGCCGAATGTTTTTTACCATAGTGAACCCCGGGTGGCACTTAGGCTCGCCGAGAGTCGCCGGTGTTTACCCGGGGCTGATTTATTTAGCCCCTTCAGGGCATCTTATGAGCAAAGTTGTAATCATTGACTCAGTTTTTATGTGGGTTTACCCACCCTATGCAGTGAAGTACACCACAACCTACTTCAGCCTGCCCATGCGCTTTTTGAAATCGGCTTCTAAGGCCTGGACGTCTTCGCCAAAATATTCACGGAATTCGGCCAGGCGCGTGGCCGGGTCGTCCCAGACGAGCTGGCCCTTGTCGGCTAACATTTTCAAGTAGGCCACGTACTCCTTGGTACGCCAGCGAATCAGAAAGTAATTCCAGGCCCACGCCTCGGCATAGGCGTCGACTGCGGTTGACGGAGTTTTGATCCGTCGGTCGTTGGCAATCAGGCTGCGTAGGCTGCCCATTTTTCCGCTGGCCGCGTTTTGGTGCAAACGTTTTAGCCGCGGATAATTCACGTTGCCGATCCCGCGCCAGCCACTCCGACTCGACAGATCGGGCGTTTCGAAGTACATGGCCAATCCTTCACACACCCAAACGGGATTGTCCGCATAACGGATCTGCATACCACAGTTGAAAGCAACCTGAGGGGTCGCCTCGTGGACAATCGTGGCTACCAGAGGCAGCGCGGTGGACTGCGACAGCAGGGCGGTGATGTCATGACTGGAACCGCGGCGACCCCCTTGTCGGCGCAACGCCTGCACTCCGGTGAGGTCGTACATGGCGATGCGGTTGGTTGCCATACTGTAGTAGCCAATGGCCGTCCCCACCGCACCCCCCAGTTCGCGCTTGGCATAGCGTGCGTAGGAAGCCTGATCGCCAAAGACAATCACCACCAGTGGCCGCTTGGGCGGGTGCAATTCGAGACCCCGCTTGCCCCAGAAACCGATGAAGGCCCGTTGCAACCGTTCCAACAACGAGCTGCACCATTTGGCGTAGCTACGAGTTGTGTTGTAACAGAGCACGTAGTGAGTCGATTGATAAATCTGAAAACCGGGCGGCATCTCCGCCAGCAAGCGTTGGCTCAGTGCGTCCGCATCGAGGGGTACCAACGGCTCCGAGTCTCGGCTGCGACTGCGGATATTCCTTGGTGGCAGCGGCAGTAACGAGCCGTCGTCGGTCGAAAACAACAGCCCCCCATCGGCCGCTTCCAGTATCGCTTCCCCGGTAAGCTGCCGTACCTGGCCATTGTGCATCGCCACCACACGCTCCACAGCGGCCGCGCGCAGAGGTGTGAACAGGGCAACGAGGAAAAGTAGCCATTGGAAAATTGAATAGGGATGCTGCAATATCCTGCCCTTGTTCGGCCAAATACGATCGACACACTGTACTCCATTGTACTGTATAGAATCGGATCGAAAAACGAAATTAGCGATCATCAAAAGGGCACTTATTGTGAGGTATGAGAGTACCGTGATATCTTCAGTTTGGCAGTGGAAAGAAAAGGTTTTCACCGGTCGGCGTAGGGGGCTCGGAATTGTGCATGCCGACACTCCAGAAGCAAGGGGTGTTGGCAGAAATACTCGGACTACTCATGGATTGACTAATACCTTGTGGACGGTATTGGAATGCTTCACCCGAAAAAGGATCAATTGGCAAAGCCTGGATATATTCGGGCACCAACTCGGAAAGCATATCGGGGTACGCGTCATGTTCCAATCGGTAGGCGAGCAAAGCCAGCTGCAGTTTGAGTCCGCGGCGTACTATTTCAGAATCGATATACCGGTACAGAAAAATACGAAAACCTAGATGGTTGAATTCTTGAGTCACTAGAAAACTGGTCGAGGCTTGGAAGGAACTTGCCGAAGCCTGGGTGAAACCGGTCCAATTCATAGCATTGACATTTTGCCTGCTAAGGGAGGGTTCAAGGTTTCTCGCAAGATCATAGAGTAATTGGTTGGGTTCGGGTGCTCCCCACCATGACGCCTGGCGGACAAGCTGACGCAATTCCTTCGCGTATTGAGGTGAAAAATTGCCCAGGCGGTGCATGGCCCCGGTGAGATAGTTCAATGTTTGGCTCGTATTCCTGTCGAGAGCAACCAGTGCCCGCTGGCGCTCCTGGGGCAACTTGTTCGCCAACCAGGCGAGGTAATCCGACCAGCGCGGCTGTGTATTTTCATGGCTGAAAATACTGGGTAATTCGGTGCCAAGTACAATCGCATGGATACGCTGCCATTCGACCAGGATCGCATCTGCAGGCCTGGTCAATAGCGCAGGACACGCATTCAATTTATCGATTGCCTCGCGTAAGCGTGCGCAGGTTTGATCGGGATGGGTCGCCCATTGTTCGACCATAGCATTTTCGATCGTCCTCGAACGTTTAGTCTCCTTCAACTTTTGGCTTACCCAAAAAGTCGATTGCCCATTCAATTCATGACTTTCAATTCGGAGCAACGCCAGATAACGGTCCAGGGCTAAATCCAATTTTCCGTTTACTTGGAGTTGTTGGGCATCGACAAGAAGCAATTCTTTTAAATCGTCTAATAAGCAGTAGTCATTGAGCAGCACAGCTACAGGAAAATAGCAGAATGGACGCTGACTTAATTCGATGAGATCTTCGATAACGGGCTGGTTGGCACGGATATAGGCAAGCTGCATTTTGGCAGCGAGTTTTTTTGCCAGTTCTCTCTGCTCAGGCGTCCATAATTCACTGCGATTTTCTCCAAAGACTATTTCGCCCCCATAGGACGAATCAACGTTTGGTAATTCACCCCAACTTTTGCCATCGACCGTAACGTCCTGTGCTGCTTCTTCTAGTGGCAAAATCGCTGTATCGAGCTGCATATAGGCGTCGGCTGTCTTCTGACCGCGTTTTTTTTGTGACTCGAATTGATCGACTGCCTTTGGTAGTGAAACACCAAAGTAGTGATATTTTGGCGAAAGATTATTTAGTTGATCTAGTCGTGCTTTTGGCAGCATCAGGGCGAAGATAGCCACGGGAATAGCCACTAGAGTGAATGGCACCAGCCAGGCACGGCCCGAATTTCGCCCCACCAACCAGCCTGGCATACGCAACCAGCTGGCAAGCATGGCACCAACACCCAAGGGCAACACAAACCACCAGGGATTGAGTTGCCAAATTGCTACGACATAAACCCAGACGGATAGCAAAATCGATATCAGCAGTGCCAAGAATCCGGCCAATACTTCCCGCCGTAGTAAGAGCGAACAGAGTTGGCCCAGGCTGTAGGCGGTAAAAAAAGATGCCCAGCCAATCGATGTAAATCGCCAGGCGAGTGCGATCTGATGATCCAATAGTTGTGAAAAGCTCCAGCGTGCTTCGAGGGGATTATCTAAGTGAAATCCAGTAAAAAAATATCCCCCATATCCATATCGTAATACGCCTTGAATACTGTGTTGCACCCCAATGCCCATCGATATCCCAATCCCAAGGTTGATCAAGATGCCAACCATTAACAAGCCAACCAGCCAGACCATATGACGAACCAACCACAAGTAGCGCGGCCGACAAGCATGGGCTGCCAGGAATTCTCGGTGCGAGCTGCGCTGGTCCGCACGAAACACCAACGCTCCAAACAGGGCTGGTAGGAACAGGGAGCCCCCCAGTGCAGTGGGTAAATCAAAACCGGGAGTTGTCTGATTCATCACAATGGCCGGCAAGCCCATGCCGACCATCAGGAATAGGGCCAGGGGAACCACCGCCAACATGATCTTCCACGAATCGTGCCACGTTTGCCACAACAGTCGAATAATCATCCGGCGACGCTGCTTGTAAAAATGGGGAGCATGCGTACTGAATTCGTTAGAGAGGACTGTGTTCGGACTGGAGGTGCGAGTATCGAGCCTGATACTTTTAATTTGCTTTAGGTTGAGTTGAGGCCGCAGCCATCGAGCAGCTAGCCAGACATCCACGACCAGTACGAAGCCGATTAACAATAGTCGATTAGGCACGGCCCCTGCATAGGCGGCTGCCGTAAATGCTTGCTGCGAATTAGGAGTAAAACGGATAGCCAATTGAACGCCGACGGAAGCAGCTCCAATGGTCGCGATGGCCGCCAGCAACGGTTGTCGCAATTGGAGTGAAAAAAAGAGGCCCCAGGCGATTGTTTCCAACACAGCCACACCGCCTATCGCCAAACCGGTTTGGATTGCGGCGGTCGCTGGCCATTGCCCACCGGCGACCATCCAGCCAGTGATGCATAGCACTCCTGCCAATGCTAAAGCACTCACCACCCCTGAAGTCAGCTTACCAGCAAGTAACGGTGGCCATCGTCCGGGCAGTTGCTGCAAATATTCGCGTGTCCCATCTTCGCTTTCGGCGCTGAACATGGTCACAGACGCTCCTACGGCATACAGGGCCGCAGCGCCCCAGGCCGAAGCAAACATCCACCCCGGCACAGCATGAGTGTCAAACATCAATTGTGAAGACACGTACTGCTCGACAATACCCAGCAAACCTACCGTCAGCCAAAACCCGCGTAGCATGCGGAATTCTTTCCAGACAAACCGCCAGAAAACCGGATGCGTATTGGCCGGTAAGGTAGCCACAGCTTGCTGCGAGATTGCTAAGGTCTTCATGATGGTTTATTTTGCGCTGGATTGTCTAGGAAACGAGCGAAGGCGGAGCTTCGGGTTGGATTGCGCTGCTTGATTCGTGCTTTCGCCGCGCATGTAGGCGACAAAAATCTCTTCCAACGAGGGCATTCGCGATTCCACGCTGATTACTGCCTCGTCGTCGCGCAACGTGTCGACATCGCTCTCCTCTAGTCCACGAACCAGCAATTCCCACTGACGTCCACGTTGACGCTGGTAGAGCAAGGTCCCTGGTAGCTCCGGTGGCGAAGGTTGTATTTCTGTAGTGAGCACCGTCAGTTGTCGGGTATCGAGTTTTAACGCATTGAGTGGTTCGACCAGCAGCACGCGGCCGGTGTGGATAATTGCCACGATATCGGCGACTCGTTCCACTTCGCCGATCTGATGGCTCGAGAGCAGCACCGTACGGCCCTCGGCGGCAATGTCGACCATGCTTTCGAGAAATTCACGGCGAACCATCGTGTCGAGCCCCGAGGTTGGTTCGTCGAGCACCAATAGCTCGGGCCGATGGGCCATGGCGAGCGACAAGGCAACTTTTGCCCGCATTCCTTTGGACATCTGCTTGAGCTTGCGTTTGAGGGGCACACCAAACTGCTCCACCAAGGTGCGGTAATGGTGCTCGAACCCGTCGGGGTAAAATCCGGCGGTGAACCAGCCAATTTCCGCCGCCGTCATCCAGTCGTAGAGAGTGGGCCGTTCTGGCACATAGCCGACCCGCCGACGTATTTCCAGGCCTTCGCGGCGGCTGTCGCGGCCCAAGACTCGGACCTCACCTGCTTGCGCTTCGGCCAGTCCTAACATGAGTCGGATGGCGGTCGTCTTGCCTGCCCCGTTCTCACCCAGCATGGCAAAAACTTTTCCGCTGGGTACTTCAAAAGTGGCTCCGTCCAGAGCAATTTGCGAACCGTACCGTTTGCTCACCTGAGAAAATTGAATGGCGGCTGTCATGGGAGACCTCATTTATTTCTGCGTCAGTAATACAGGAGTGGTGTCGTTAGGTCGTTGATTTGGAGGGTGGTTTCGATGGAAGAGCGGTTGCAGTTGCAGTCTGCTGTGGTTGGGCTTGGGCTGCCGAATCGAGTTCTTCACGCAAAAGCAATTCGATTTGTGCCTTGTTAAGGCCGCTACGATGTGCTTCGTCTAAAACCTCCCGCAGTCGGGCACGGATCATCTCCACACGTCCCTCCTGGCACGCCTTACGGGCACCAGGTAAAACCGCCAGGCCACGACCTCGCACCGATTCCAACACGCCATTGTCCTGCAACTGCCGATACGCGCGTGCTACCGTGTTGGGATTGATTGCCAGCTCCCGGGCCAGTTCACGAACACTGGGTATCAGTTCGCCCGCAACAATCACGCCGCCGGCTATGGCAAATTTTACCTGTCGGACTATCTGATCGTAGACTGCCAGGCCACCGGTGGGATCGATATGAATGAACATGAGGCTGTGAGCGGGTCCCGAGTAGCGGATATCAGTTAAGGGAATGGTCGAGAGAGGATTTTTTGGGCAACGGGTGTGTGGAAAAGGCTCCTTGTGTACTATCGTTCTAGTACAGTAGCACTCGTCTGCCGCCAAGTCAAGTCGATTACCAAAAAGACGATGCTTAGCCCGGATATTTCATCCGTTTCGTCGCGAGGTGTTTTAAGTCCTTTCGTGGCAAGGCATGTGAGGTTCACGACCGCAGGCGTGTTTTTTACACGTTGAGGATCGTGGACCGAAACATAACGTAGCCACGGAAGGACTTGGGACGCCGTAGCAGGAACTGATGAAATATGCGGGTTAAGGGGTAAGTTGCCGTGATGGACCACTCCGATTAGGCTAGAACCAGATTCCAACCCAGATACGGTACAATCGGGCTGGAACTCAAAAGTTGGACCGATTGTTTTTCCATGGGCTCTCTGCAAAGGGCCCACGAAAATTGATATCAGTCCTCAAATAATTACCTCGAAATCTCCTGTCACCTAATCACCTGGCTGCACATGTCGGATCATCGTCGAACGGATCGATCGCATGAGAACCGGATCGAACCCCGAATCGAATCATCGAAGCACCTCAGGTGGCGGGCCAATGAGGAAGGCAGGCAGCCAAATTCGGGAAAATGGATCGATTTTCCGTCGATGGAAATGGCTGCTGTCGATGTTGCTTACGAGGCGCTCCACCTGCGCTTGGAACATGTTCAGCGAATGCTTCCGCTCGCTGCCTATCAACATGCAGAAAATTTGGAGCATGTGCATCAGTTGAGGGTTGGTTGTCGCAGAGCCGCTACCGCCCTGTCGACCTTCCGTCCCTTGCTCGGCCACAAAAACAAACCGCTCAAACGTTGGCTTCAAGACTTGCGCAGCGCCGCCGGACCGGCTCGTGATCTGGATGTATTGTTGTTGGAACTGCATCAGGAATCCGCCACGGGAGGGGCTCGTCTGAAGTACATCATCGAACCGTTTCAACGCCGTCGAAAAAAATTACAGCGGCGACTGGTGAAGGTTGCGAAACGTGCCCTATTAAAAAATCAAACGGGATGTTTGCAACAAGCCATTACCCAATGTCTCCAATCGATTGCCGATGAAGGCCACGCTAATCGTGTACCATTTGCAGCTTTTGCCCGACAAATTTTACCTGAATCCGCCAGGCCCATGCTCAGCCTGAGTCATGACTTGCCGCCCTACAAGGGCCAAGGGATCGCCCCTGCCAAACTGCCGAAAATTGAACGGTTGCATGAACTGCGAATCGCCGTTAAACGGTTCCGCTACTCCATTGAGCTGTTTCATAGTGTCTTCCCAACCTCGTTGCGGGATTCCATGTATCCACAGCTTAAAGATATCCAACAGCGACTCGGTGCACTCAACGATCATGCGACGATGCAGAAAAATTTTCAATGGCTAATGGCCAAGGAAATACCGGATAATCGGGTCATCGATTTGGCCGCCCGTATTGTTCAGCAACATGAAGCGGTGATGGATGGGCGTCTTTCATTTCTCGAGTGGTGGACACCAGAGCAAGCCGACGCGTTCCATGCGGAACTAGAGATGCTCCTGTCGGATCAGGCCACAAAACAAACAACCGCTGAGTGAGATCTTTGGAATGCACCATTTTGGATGGATAATGGGCCGATGGATAACGGGCCGATGGATAACGGGCAGGCAGGCAGAGATTTTACTTGCCAGTGTGATACTGACATGCGCTGGGTGGTGCGAGTTGTTTTCAGCAACAGCAGGCAATTCCCTGGCACACGGTCAGGAATTGCCCCAAGCAAGCCAGTCCCCAAATAAGCATGTGGACAAGCAGGTAGCCAGGCGGACTACCAACCGGCAGTTGCCTGGGTATGGCAAGCAGCAGGCAGACACGGCCACACTGCCAGGAAGTGTACGGAATGTCATCCTGATGATTGGCGACGGCATGGGACCGCAGCAATTGGGCCTGCTGGAGATGTATGCACATCGGGCCCCGAATTCCGTGGTACCCGAACGCACACCAGCCATTGAAAAGATGATGGCTGAGGGGACCTTGGGGCTGGTACGCACCGAACCGTATGGTGTGTTGGTCACCGATTCGGCGGCGGCAGCCACTCAGTTCGCCACGGGCCAACCAGCCCGTTCGGAAATGATTGGCACCAACTTTCAAGGCGATACCGTTTCCAACTTAGTGGAAGTTGCCCGTCAACAGGGTAAATCAACCGGCCTGGTCACCGACACGCGGATTACCCACGCCACACCGGCCGGATTTGCGGCACACCAACCACACCGCACCATGGAAAATGAAGTCGCCATAGACTATCTCAACAACCAGGTCGATGTGCTATTGGGAGGCGGTTTACGCAATTGGGTCCCCAAGGCGGCGAACAATTCTTCCTCGGCTGCTGCGATGGGCATTCGCCAACTGATCGGCAACCGCTTCTCGATGAGTTCCAAACGAAAAGATAACCGAAATTTGTTACTGGAAGCACGAGCTCGCTACCAGTTAGCATTTGATCGGCAGATGCTGGCTCAAGTTAGCAAAGGGCCTCTACTGGGACTGTTTGCTGATTCAGAAATGCAGGATGCTCTAACGGAGCATGGACTGGGAGATGGCGACCAGCGAACACAACCTTCTTTGGTGGAAATGGCGGCCAAGGCATTAGAGCTGCTGGCACAGAACGAACAAGGATTTTTTTTGATGATCGAAGGAGGGCAAATCGATTGGGCTGGACACAACAACGACGTGGGCAACCTGCTCCACGAGTTGCTGCAGTTCGATGAAGTGGTCCGTTATGTCGATCATTGGGCAAGCCAGCGGGATGACACGTTGTTGGTGGTGACTGCCGATCATGAAACCGGATCGTTTGGCTTCAGCTACTCTGGTTCACCCTTGCCGCGTCCGCAACCGTTGTCGGGTGACGTATTTCAGCAGCAGGATTATTCCCCCTATTTCAATTTTGCCCCGCTGGAGATACTCGATAAAATTTACGCGCAAAAGAAAAGTTATTTTCAGATATTTCAGCAGTTCGACGCCTTGCCGGCCGCGCAGCAAACGGCCGAGCAATTGGTAGCCCTGGTCAACAGCGCCTTAGAATTTGACATCACCCTCGACCATGCGGTCGACATCCTTGCGCGGATGCGAAACCGACAATTTGTTGCAGGCCATCCTTATCTGGGAACGGAAACCGTACCGCGTATTCGCGATTTCAGCGAATTCTTCATCTTTGGTGAGTTTTCACGGATGAACCTGTTGGGTCGAGCGGTCGCTAGCCAGCAGAATGTGGTTTGGGGTACCGGCACGCACACCAGTACACCCGTGGTACTGGTCGCCAAGGGGCCGGCAGCCCATCGGTTTGGAGGCATGCACCACTCGACTGAAATTGGCCAACGGCTGATGGAATTGCTTCGGGACGAGTAACAGAGAGCCTTCAGAGAATCTTGAGCCGTAGACGTTGGCCATATAGAGAAGATGCTGAAAAAAGGCTTGTTTCGTTGTTTCTGCTCTCTTTCCTTAAGCCACATGTCCGAATATAATATAGGAACGTGTGGGTGCCCTCATTGGGGGTGTCTGCATAGACCATGCACGATGGACCATCTGGTTCATAGACTATTTAGGGGCGAAAGCCACCTGGGGGCGAACAGGGTTCGACCGGATAGGCGAAGTGTAAGTGGCGTGTCGTGGTTGATCAGCTGGCCACGTAAAAAGCTGATTACAATCTTCAATTGCTGAAGGTAACTATGCTTTGGCTGCCTAAATAAAGGCTGCCCGGGCCAAGGGCTGCTGTCGCAGTGTCCCGGACGCCCGTCACCAATTGCGACTCGTCGCGAGTCATTGTTGAGCACGCTCGCGATTAAACAAAGTTCTCGACTAGCGCTTGGTTAGCCGTGTCGACAAGGCGGACCCGGGGCAAAATCAAATTTGACGACTACACACGTAGAAGCTTGCGCGGAGATATTACGGGACGCGGGTTCGATTCCCGCCGCCTCCACTTTCCAACCTGTTGATACACAAGGAGTTACGAAAAGTCGAGATTCTGAAGTCAGTATATATGTAGCGTCTGGTTGCCTCGAACTGGCCGAAAACGGCAACGATTGGCAACAAGAAGCAGACCTCAGCTACATCGCTCGTACATGGCCTGACCTACCGCCTCACATTCGTGAGACGATTCTGACGGTCATCGATTCCTCGCTTGCCCATCAGTTGGGCGAAGGGAGGATGGCATGAGCAATTCTCTCTGCTCCGCCCCGCTTCTCAATGCCGTGGCAGAGATACTGGTTGCTTTTCCAAATGGCCGTCGTGCTGAGGCGTTTCGTGAGGCCTTGAGCTTCAATCCTGCTGGGACACTATGGCCGAGCATTCTCCGTTGCCCAGGTTCTTGCGGGCTGCAAGAGCAGCAAAGTCGGCCAGCTCATCTGGATCATTGACCGCGATTTCTGCAAGAGTGCCGTCCCCCACCGCAGCGTTTACGGCATCAAACTGCTCGTCGTAATGCTCTTTGATTTCGTCTCTGACGTGGTCCGTAATGAAGAAAGTGTAGAGCGGGTGCGAGGCGAGCAAATCGAGTCTGCCGATCGCGGCGAAGTTGATCAGTACGCATGTGTCGAGGAGAATTTCCGTTTTGCCGTCCATGGCTCCAATTTTATCCGTAGACCGCCACTCGTACTACGCCGCCTCGGCAAGCTTTAGTAGGTCGGAAGCTTTGATTCCCAGCACAGTGCTCAAGTCTCTGAGTCGTCCACGAGATACTTCCTCTCTACGAAACGCTTCAACCGCAAGATTTAGAACCTGCAAACGTAAGACGTCCTGGTCGAATTGACTGTCGTTCTCGCCATCAAATGCAGCATCATCAAACAGCTCCAATACCTTGAATGCGGTCTTGGCATCATCCTCTTTCGCAAGGAGTTCGACCAGTTCGTCTTTGCTGATCAAGCTAAGCGATTTAAGGCGGTAACACGTTGCCTGGTAGCTCGTGCGAAAATAGCATATCAGTGACGCAACGTCTTGATACGTTACTTTGCTGTCACTGGCTTTGAATCGCACTTTCGCTTCAACAAGTTCCTTCGAATCGTGAGCCAATGGGTCATAGACGACTTGATCTATTCGACTCGGCAGAGTCTTTCGGCGGTGAAGCAAAAACGCATGGATGCCCTCTGCCGGTAAAAGAAAGGCGGCCGCAAACTCATTGGCTCTCACCTCCTTGAAATCTTTTCGATTCTTACTGCTACTAATGGTTGCGGTCGCTCCTCGGTCTAGTCCCCGATCAAGCGAACAAAGAGCGATAATTCGAACCGTTTTTGACATCGAATCTGATGCGCACCGGTATCATTTGGCGTCGCGTATCGCCTCTTTGTTCGTTTGAGAATAATGGGTCGGTTATGAGAATGGTCTTTCTAGCCTGGAGCGGTTAAGGTTTGCGGCGGACCAGAGCATCCGAACTCCGGCTTCGGTTGATAGGCGTCACCAGTTGTCGATCTTTTTCAATCCTGCGACCAAGCGAAAGAACGTAGCTTGCCAGGGGTTCCATGCGAGCATGCGATACACAATCTTTCGGCCGGTTCGTACAATTTGAGCGGGAATGTTGATCACGGCATTGCGATAGGTGGCAAAGTCCATCCGCAGCAGTCGTTGCTTCTCACGAATATGCTTTTCTTGCCAACGCCCAGTGACGGGAAGCAAGAGTGCGGACCACGCTTTGAGGCTCCAGGCCAGTGAAGCGATGACCATGTAGGCCCAGTTGCTATTCAGGTTGTCCAGAGGCGCCGTGAATGCGTGTACGCCATTTTTCTGTTGCTCGATCAGCTTCTCTTGGTTGCAGCGATGGTTCGCCTCGAAGACGATTTGTTCAGGAGAATTATCCCAGTCGTTGGTGATATAAAAAAAGCATCGCTCATCGTCAAAGAGCTTGCTTTGTCCTTGATAAACTTCAAGATCCTTCCACACCACGACGACTCGATAATCCTTGCGACACTTTGTCGGGCGATAGGTGAATTCGGCTACGTACTCTGCGTCGAGGCG
>JBDOMT010000535.1:0-12382 GCA_039831705.1 Pirellulales bacterium
GACCTGCAATTTTGTAGAGCGTGGAGGGGGCGTATGAAGAGAAATGAGCGTCAGCATCAAGGCAAACCTGTTTCAGGGCAGGAATAGCCCTCGCTGCATTCGGGTTTCCAATTGCTAGGAGGAGAGAATGTACTAATGTGAGGTATTCACTTGCTGTACTGATATCAGCAGAGGGGCCATCAGACCGTATCAAATCGATAATCGCATCGACAACCTCGTTTGTGTGTGGTTCGAGTTTTTTTCGTTTGCAAGCATACTGAGTAAATCGGCAGCATGACTCCTGGATATTAGATGGGATTTCGTTCCTTCACCTGGGTCAGTACGGTATTTTTCCAGAAGAAATGGTATGGCGTCTGAGCCGATATCAATGATCGCTGTTCGTGCAGCTTGATTCCTTTCCTCAATGGCTTGCAATCGATTTTGATAATTCGGTCGTCTTCTAAATTGTGAATTGGTGTAATCAAATTCCACTATTTTAAACAACCGTGGCAGGTCACCAGCTGTTGGCGATGCCGGGATCTGCCACTGCATCATGACCCAGTGTTGGTAGTAGAACCAGCCACCGACTGAAACGCTCAAAACGAATACGCAACCAGACACCAACACCACAGCTCGACGAGAAATTGGGAGATCGGGACGCTGAGCGTCGACACCATTTTCAGGAACAGTGACTCGTTGTGATGGATCTCTCAGCGCGGAAAATCCGGATTTTCCGCCAAACCGCAGCAAGATCCCTCGAGAACGCAAGTAACATGCAGCGAACAACATCAGACACGCCGACGACGTGTAAAGAGTAAATGCTTGGACGAAGAAGCGGTCCTTAACCGGCGTAGACGCAATGAGTGAGAATACGATTGCAACCAGCCAAATATATCGAATGCGTACCCAACTCATCGCGGCGTAGAGCAGAAATGTCCAGATAATCGGAATGGCCATAAGGGCCACCCCCCTGAAAACTGTCTGGGGACCGCTGAAAATGACGGTGGCAGCGCACAACGCTGAGAGGAGAGTGACCAATAACAACTGAGCCTTTAGCGGTAACCTAGTTTGTATTTGTTCGTCATAATCTCTCTCATCCACAATTCGCCAACCTGTAAGCTGTCGCAGTAACACAACAGGTACAATTGCGAGGAAACTGAACAATAAGCCAGGTATGTTAATGCGAAAGACATATTCTAACGATGACTCGTTGCCACGGATATTTCCCCACATTTGAAGGTAGGCAAACGCTCCCAAAAATCCAACAACGATGTAAATTAGGGGGCCCATGAGCACACGGATGAAGCTCAGTTTTCGGTACAGCAACAGCCAAATCAAAGCCATCCATAGGCCGGTAGCAGAAGTGACGGCCATCACAAATTGCGGTAGCATCAGTTTGATGAATGGTGAGCCTCCAAGGACATCAGGGTGCGCAACATAATACATAGATAAGGAGAAGAACACGCACCAACACGCGACCACAAGCGTCACTAATCTGATTTCACGAAATCGTTCTGACATCAATGCATTCTCCAATGCGATTAGTCGCTTGGTTCAATCCATGCTTGGTTCATTCAGATAATTCTGTATCGTGAATAGGATAATAAGGGTCTTCTTTTCACGGAACTCGCCATACTCTCAACTCAGAATAACGGAGAAGAGATTCATCAAAGACACAACCGGCAGCTACCAGGGCGCGTCCATCAGAGGTAAACGCTAAACATGCCCCTTGGCTTATGTTTCTTTGGAACGCTGCTTGAAAATGAACGAGCATTTCTCTCGTATCGAGTGCCCAAAGAGCAATTTCACCTTCGTTGGTGATCGTTGCAACCAACGGTTCGGTAGGTGAAAAACAAGCCCCAATCACATTGTTGGTATGGCCTGACAATTCACCAACTACCCAACCAATGTGTGTGTCGTAGATCGTCACAGAGTAGTCCGATCTTGAGATTGCCAATAGCCGATTATCGGCAGACCGATTCAGGACTTTCTCGACCTTTTGCAACATAGCAACTGGTTTTGAGGTTGCTACATCCAAGCGCATCAACTCATTGCTGTTGTGTGACTGCAAAAAAAGTTGCTTCCCATGATCGTCAATCATAAAGCTATCGAAGTTACAATCAAACGGGCAATGAACAATCGTTTCCTGATTGAAATTGGGAGCCTGCCAAACTCTGATTTGGCGATCTGGTGTCCCTGCGGCAACGAATCGCCCAGAAGGACTGACAGCGATTTCGCCATTATCCCAGTCACCTGAAAACAATACACGTTTGTTTTCACATTTTTCATCGGTCACAAAAATACATTGGTCCACAGGATCTTCGACAAAAGGGACTTCACAGACTGCAATCAAGTTTCCACCAGACGAAATAGCTACAGCCATGCCATAATGGCCATCCTCACTTAGTCGGATATTGCGAACTTCATCGGATTCAAAATCAATATTGACTGCTGAAAAACTGGTCACCAAAGTCACGGTACTTTTATTCGAATGACTCGCCATCGAAAAAGGACGACCACGAGTATAATGCAGTTCCTTACCGCCCAGGTCACAATTTGCAAACCAGGTACTCGCTCCCTCGTTCCCCGCAGATACAATCTGGCCCTTAGAATCCATCAAGGAGGCAGCCAGATTTCCTGTGCGTTCGGTAAATAGTACTTTTGTTGATTCGTAGTGCCCTCTCTGTACTCGTTGTAAGAGCATGACGCGAGGGTCTTCCGCGGCAACGACAAGCTGGTTTCCATCTGCAGAGAAACTCAAAGATCGTATCCAGCCATTGAAAATATTCAGTTGTTGTAGTTCCTCTCCTGATACCAGATCCCAAAATCTTATCGAACGATCTTTGCCACCTGAAACAAGCATTGGTTCGGTCGGATGATGCTTGACACAAAGTACATACTTTTCATGCCCCAACAATTGGTCAATTTCTTTTTTGGACTCAATATTCCAACGACGAATCGTTTCATCATCGCTAGCAGACACCAGCGAGCGGCCATCTGGCGAAAAATCAAGCGCGCGAATCCAATCTGTATGGCCTTTGAGTTCGCCAGCCGATTCAAGCCCTTCCAGGTTCCATAAAAACAACCTGTTGTCACTACCCCCGCTGGCAATTCGTTTACTGTCGGGTGCGATAGCAAGACAGAGCAGGTCACCCTGGTGAGCCTGGCAGCTGGCAAGTAATTCGATTTCACCGTTTCGGCACAATGAAGAGATATTCCAAACATAGATCTTACCGTCGTCGCCACCGCTCACTGCGGTTGTCCCGTCCTCGGCAAAAACAATGGCGTTGACGTTTCCCACATGCGCTTGTGTCATAGCGAGTTGGACACCATCGGTGGTATTAAAGAATCGAAGCCTGCCGTCCTTGTCACCAGTTGCCGAAACCTGAAGCGACTCTGAGGTGGCAAGTGCCGTCAGTGATCCACGTGTATCGAACTCGACTAGTGTCCTTTGCAATTGATCCGATAACAAATGCCATACAAAGTCTTTTACTTTCGCACTATTGCTTCCTGGTTGGTATTGGTCTAATCGGGATCTCGCCTCCGAAAACCGACCATTCGATAGTGCCTGCTGAGTCAATTGCATATCAGCCACATAACGTGCGCGCAATAATCGGCTCGCATTTTCGACCGATTCAATACGTAATTGATTGCTTATAGCCAACTGTTTGTTTAACTGTCGATTATGCCATAGTACCCCCAGCACCAAACTGACAATCGAGACCCAGATAAATGTCAAAAAACAGGCGGCTAGTGGGTTTAGTCCGATCCACTTGATCACACGCCCCGGCAAAGCTAACGGTTTCGCCTGGGTCGGTTCTCCACGTAGATAGCGTCCCAGATCTTCCGCCAACTCATTTGCTGTCGCGTATCGCATTCGGGGACGCTTTTCTAACGCCTTTAGACAAATCGCCTCCAGGGTGGGTGTCACATTCGATCGAATGCGACTTGGGGGAGTTACCTCTCGATCCAGGATGGCCAGTAATAGTTCACCATGAGAACTTCCCTCAATAGCGGGTTGGCCGATGAGCAATTCATAGAGAATCGCTCCCAAAGCATAGACATCACTAGGAACTCCCGTATTACCAAGCCTCTTATCAAATTGCTCAGGAGCCATATAACGTGGTGTACCCAGCATCATGCTCGACCGAGTATCTTGCCAATCGCTATCTAACAGCTTTGCCAATCCGAAGTCAGTCAACCTCGGTTCGAAATGCTTCAGTTGATTACTCATCACACCTAATGTATGACAAGGCTCCAACATAATATTGCTGGGCTTCAGATCACGGTGTAAGACCCCCTGTTTATGCGCATAGTGGACCGCTTCGGCCAGTTTGATCACAAAATGGGCTACTTGCTCAACAGGGATTTTTGTCCCAAGATTCGTCAGCCACTCCCCCAGGTCGGGGCCGATACAATAAGCGGACGCGATGTAGGGCGTGGGCCCAGTTAATTCAGCTTCAAAAATAGGGATGATTGAGGGATGCTCCAGCGTCGCAGCAGTTGCCGCTTCTTTCTCAAAACGCTGCAGCTTTTCTTCATCGAAGAGCACTTCGGAACGAGGAACCTTGAGTGCCACGTCGCGTCCCAATTGATTGTCATGTGCCTGGTAAACAACACCAAACGCCCCACGACCCACAATCCGACGAACTGTGTAATGACCAATTTCGTATCCTGCCAAGTCATGCACCGTCCGATTGGCCGCAGAGAAATCGGCGGGACGAACCCTTTCCAACCGCTCAATGACTTCTTCGATACTGGGTCCATCGACATGGGTTTCTTGAGTACGAGATTCTTCGGCACGGAACCCATCGAGTTGGGATTCGTCTGGCGACTCACCATCAAGATCTTCAGTCGAGTCGGATGGGTTTGTGGACATAGCTAGTAGAGAGATTCTTTCGCAATTCTTCCAGAGCACGAGCCAAAAGTTGTCGAGCTGCAGATTCCGATATTTTCAGTTCATTACTGATCTCCGCAAAACTCATACCCTGCCAATGGCGAAGCTCAATGACCCGTTGTCGTCTGGTCGGCAACTGCGCCACTGCCCGTAGCAATTCTTCGTCTGTTTCACGCTGACGCACGATGCTGCTGGCCGTCTTGTGCAATCCAGCTTGGCTTTCGGCAAGATACTCCATTCTTCCCGACTGTTCACGAGATGTATCTCGTTTCTTCGATTGACTATAATGGCGAACTGAATCGATCAGGTTGCGCTGGACAAGCGTAACCAACCAAGTCCGCAACTCACCTTCACTGGTTCCCTTAAAAGTGGACATACCTTGTCGAGCCTGGAGCAAGGATTGTTGTACGATGTCTGAGGCCCCAAACTTTGCAGTCAACCCATTCCCAATGTCGCTAGCCGTTAGCAACAGATATTCGGTCATGCGATCGCAAATTTGACCAAAGGCATCATCGTCACCCTGGCGCGCAGCTTTCACCAGGGTAGACCAATCCGATTTTCGATCGAATCCTTGCGAAGCCATAAGATAGGGCGAATCCTGTGACCATTTGTGACGAAAAAAACAGCAAAATTTAATAATTGCTGAAAACACCGGCCAAACATTCGTTTGCTCATTGTAGTCATACATCTCGAAATTGCGAGCAGATCTTCTGCAATCTTCTCCAGGGAAAATCTCCGAAATATTCAGAAAATAACCAAATTTAGCGTCACAAATGGTCCCTGGTATCGCCCTTACCATAGGAGTTGCTAGTACGTAATCGCTTTGAGTCTCCTACCTTCCAATGTGGAATGGGAGATCAAATTCTAACCAATGGAGGAAGTCATGGGATTAATTGTTGGAATCGGAATCTTGGTCGCCATTTTCTGCGGCGAGGGTTTACTACTGGCAGTACTGCTGATGCATGTCGCGGGCCTGGACGAGTTCGATGTGACTTTCGGGAGCGTATTCAAACTGGGACTGGCAGGCGGCCTGAGCGGATTTATTGCGACGCTGGCCGGCATTCCATTCGCAATTTTCTTGCCTGGACCAATCGCCATCCTGTGCGGATTCGCTGGTGCAGCTATCGTGCTCGGGTATTTTCTTGCGCAGGCTTACGGTACCGAATTGAAGAGAACCTCCATTGCCATGGCAATCTATATCGCGGTCAATGTTGTGGCGAGCCTGATGTTGGGGAGTGTGGGTGTGGGTTGAGTAGGGCATTGGACAGCATAACATGCTTAACTGATGCTGAGATTCTGCTCCAGATAGGCCTCTTGTAATTGGGCGACCTAATAATACATTCGTAGCAGATTGAACAATCTCTGGAAGAGATGAGGTCGATGTGTTCATACGTGCAATGCTACGATCAACGTATACACTCATCGTTTTAGTAACATGCATCATTTCTGCAACAGTGCAGCAGCGCACTTGGACCGACAACACTGGCAAGCACCAAATTGAAGCGGACTTGGTGGAAGTGAAAGATGGAATCGCTGTACTCAAGAAGCCCAGTGGTAAGACGGTGGATGTACCTCTGAATCGGCTCAGCTCTGCGGATCGTAAGTACATTCAATCTCTTAATAAACCCGCTCAAAAGGAAACTGCTGAGTTGCCCTTTACTGAACAGGAGGCCATTGACGCAATCAGAAAACTTGGTGGCTCAGTCACTGGAGACCAGCAACACCATGGTAAGACTGTTATGGGCGAAGGCTTAACGGTTAGTTTCAAACATCGCATGAATGTCACAGATGCCAAGTTGGTGTGTCTCAAAGGGTTAATAAATTTGAGAGGTCTGATCCTCTACCAAACTCAAGTTACCGGTGCTGGGCTGGTGTATCTCAAAGGGATGACCAAGCTAGAATTACTTGACCTCATGGAAACTAAAGTCAGTAATGCCGGACTGGTGCATTTGAAAGAGTTGACCGGGTTGAAAGATCTGCGCCTCATACATGTCAATATCAGCGACGCTGGGTTAGTGCATCTCAAAATGATGACCAAATTGGAAAAGCTGGTCCTCGCAGGGAACCGCCAATTAAGTGGGGATGGTGTGTCAAATCTTAAAGCAGCATTACCCCATTGTGAAATTTCTCATTAAATGTCAACGCACGGACGATATAGTTCTTGCCTGGGAATGTCCGAAACATACAACCGACCAAAACACGCTGAACTATCACACCATCTTCACACGTAACTGGACCGCATGCTTATTTTGCTCGGTGAACATGCCGATCGCCTGAGCCATATTGGGCCAAATAGCGATGACCGCTGGGACCTGACTCGTGGTGTCATTCACGAATTGCATGATGAGGCTTGCACCAGGGCGAGATGTATTTGCAGATGAAGCTGCGACCATAGCGAATTGGGCCTCCAGCATAACGATTATGAAGATGCAGAGATTACAGATATGCGACCGGATAACGCAGAATCTGTGCGTCAGATATTGGGAATGACAGATGGTTACTACACATCTAATCCACCGGATCTTAATGACGACCACGAAATAATTGACACCGTAAGGCGTATCTGGGCGTACGTAGATGGTCTAGGAAAACCAAAATAATTGTGGTATTGGAACTGCCTTGTCGAACAATTGCTTGAAAGCAAGATTATTTTGACAGGATGGACAAGATGTACGGGGTCATTCTGTTTGAATCCTGTTCAAGGGTTGAAAAACTGGTCACATTTCAAACCGTTTGCAAGCAGCAACGTACTGAGTTTACGCGTCCATAAAATCAAATCGTCGAAAGCTTTACGCAAGGAATGGCAATACTTGCACTACTTGTCCTGTCCCTTGTCTTCTCAGTCGTTTGGCTATTTGCAAATCTAATAAGACGGAAATTCAATCTGTTTTGCTTTAATTCAGGCTATGATAAAGGGGAACTACGATCGCCAGACCCTGACATCCCACTCTCTGGAGATTGATGGCCACGCAACACCAATGATGAAAGAAGCACCAACTGGCTTCGTTCGTCCCCCCTCCCCACCCTCCTGAGGATTTCCCCATGTCTAATTCGACCGAACCTCAATCAATTCAAAAGCAAACTCGTCGTCGCTTTTTAAAGTCTTCCGTGATCGCAGGAGCTGGCGTTACGATCCTTCCCAGTGGACTACTCGGTGGTCCCAGTGCACCAAGTAACAAATTGAATATTGCTCTGATTGGAGCCTATGGTCGAGCCAAGGCTCATTATTCGGCGGTGAAAAGCGAAAATGTGGTCGCGCTTTGTGATGTCAACGAACAACACATCGGTATTGCAGCTAAAGAGTTTCCCAATGCCAAACACTACATCGATTGGCGCAAGTGCCTAGAGCAAAAGGATATCGACGCGATTGTTTGTGCGACGACCGATTTCACCCACGCACACGTTGCCAATTGGGCCATCAACCGTGGCTTACATGTTTACTGCGAAAAACCGCTGGCTAACACGGTTCAGGAAGCTCGCACGGCAAGAGCGAACTATCTTAAGCATCGCGGGAAAATAGCAACACAAGTCGGCACACAGCGGCACGCAGATCCTAACTTCGACCGTGTTCGCGAAGCCGTTCGTGATGGCGCTGTCGGTACATTGAAACATGTCCATGTCTGGGGAAACCGACAACTGCGCCGCGACGGTTACTTTCCCGCAGCGGGCGATCCTCCGACGCACCTCCACTACGACTTGTGGAATGGACCGGTGTCGCATCATCCCTTCAATCCCGAATATTTTTCGCGTGGTCCCGGCGCGAACTGTCTGAGTTGGAACATGTTCTGGGATTTTGGCAGTGGCCAAATCGGCGACATGGGAAGCCACACGATGGATTTGGCATGGAACGCAATCGACGCAGGATTGCCAACGTCAGCCGAAGCCATCGGCGAAGACTACAATCCAGACGTGACCCCCGTTGAGCTGACTGCCACGTTTGAGCATCCTGCCAATGATTGGCGTCCCGCGATCAAACTCACATGGTACCAAGGGGCAAACAAGCCAAACGATCTTTGCGGTGTAGATGTTTCCAAAATCGGTCATGGAGTTTTGTTTGAAGGCGATAAAGGATATTTGGTCGCCGATTTCAAAAAGCATCTATTACACCCCGTTTCCGGCAGCGACCTATCGCACTACAAGCCGCGTAGCGAAGCAGATCAAATTTCGGCGATGGGCGGGTTTCAGCAGCAATGGATCAACGCCTGCAAGACGGACCTCAAGACTTCATGCGATATGGACTACAGTGGTATGGCGATCGAGCAGTTGCTTCTCGGCTTGGTTGCCTATCGAGTTGGCAAAAAAATTGTCTACGACGGAAAAACAGGGGAAGTGACCAATTCTGAAGAAGCGAACCAACTCCTCAGTAAGACCTACCGCGAGGGTTGGCCTTTGGACGGTTAATTGGACCTTTTCTCACTTGGGCCTTCTTCAAATGAGTGCATCTCGCTTGGTGATCCGCCTTGTCACTGCTACGTCCACGCTGACTGTATTCGCAAAGCATTGGAAGATGGTGACAAGACCGCTAAGACGCTCACGGAAGCTAAACGGATGTCTTATCTGCTAGGCAATGGAATATAAGTAGTTCCTGTCACCTTGAGCATGCGATGCCATGATCAGAGAACGACTCATCGAGCTATAGGAGGCCAAGCTGCGTCAGATATTCGACTACGTCGGTGATGACTTTGGCCTGTGCCGAAAGGATATTAATTTACCGCTCCAACCGTTTGGCGAGCCAGTGGGCGAGAGGTCCCGGTGCATCCTAGCATGGAACGTCGAGAGTGACGGCAACGATCTCGATGTGATCGTCAGTCAGCTACTGTCAATCACCTGGACCGTGGCAACGAGAATATACGAAGACGGCAAGCGGGTGGTTTGCGAAAGTGGGTTGAGGTTCAGAGCCTGCCTCTACTAGCCATTGGCGTTTACAATTCTGACTACAACTTTCGCGCAAAGGCAGGCAATAAAGCGTTTCAGCTATTCACCAAGGACAACGCATGAAAATGGCTGCGGCCAATGGAACTGATTGACTCCAACTGGGCAGACAATGATCCTCGGTTACCTGACGATCTGCGAACAGATCGATACCCTGGCTCAAGCCTTGACTTCATCTTCCTCGCGGGACCGGCGCAGGAGTGGCAGGCAAAGTCCTGGGTGATTGTTAGGCCGGGAGATTTTACGGATTCGGATGAGACTAGTGATCATCGTCCGGTGGCTGCGGTGGTTGAGTTGCCGCCTGATCAATAATGGTCGCAATCTGTTTTGTCTATTGCTCTCGCTGGGATTGGCCCACCGTTCCTGCAAACGTCCAGGCATGGTTTTGTGGCACCATCCGAACGGGGCATGGTTGAGCGCTGTGATGTCTAAAAGGGATATTTTTATAAAACGTCATCGTGAGACGAAAAGAATCAGTTGTCCAGCGACGCGACGCGGGAGACAACCTGCTTGTGAAGGTCGGACGGCAAAGGACCTTTAGCAACTGCGGCGAGGTTTTCGGCCAGATGTAGAGGGTTGCAGGTGCCGACGATGGTGGTGTCGCAGTGCGGGTGGGCGAGGGTAAATCGCAGGATTAGTTCGGCTCGTTGCATGCCATTGGGAAGAACTTTGTCGAGTTTCGCTCGCGTCCACACATCGTTTAGCGCCGGTCGTTGGATCTCGGCATCGGGGCCGCCCTGGGCAATACCACCGCGGATAATGATGCCTGCGCCGGTCTCGGCAGCCTCAATGATCAAGTCGTGATGTTGCGGAGCGAGGCAGGAATAGGGAATTTGAAAGGTGTCGAATACGCCAAGATTGACGAGGGCAGGTAAGTGCGGCAGGGCACTGGATGCACCGATGAACTTGATCAATCCTTGATCACGAAAGTCCAGCAGCGTGTCGATCAAACCTTCACGCTGGAGCGTTTCGGCATCGCCGCCGTGGAACTGCAGGATATCAACGTGATCAGTTCGGAGACGCTGAAGGCTGGTCTCGATGTTTCGCTTTAGTACATCTTGCTTCCAAACGTGGTCAATTCCGAGGTGTTCTTCATGTTGCGTGTAGACACAGCCGCACTTGGTCGCCAAGTAGAACTCGCTTCGCCGGGAGCTGATATATTGGCCGATACGTTGCTCGCTAATCCCATAGTCAGGCGCGGTGTCGATAAAGTTGATCCCAGCATCGAGGACGGAATTGAGAAACTCGTCCGCAGTTTCCTCACTCACCGCGCGTACGCCCCAGGTCTTAGGCCCACGGATTCCCATGCTGCCGTACCCAATTTGGGTCACTTCGAGACCTGTTCGGCCAAGTAATTTCATGAGCATAGATGTTCAATTCCCGCGCTCGGATGAGGCCTGTGGCGACCCAAAGTATCCAACTCGTCTATGTTCTTGGCACTCTCCCTGGCATCGCCCTACCATCCTGATTGCTCTCCATTTCGCACAACTTCGGCCTGAAGTCGCAATGTACGGCCCTTGTTTGGATGGTGTCAAGCCTATCTTCGTGCATCGTTTGACGATCAATATGGGCCGTTCTGTTCGACGATTTTCTCGTATATATCTTCTCGTATATATTTCCAATATCATCGATTCGCAAACGAATACTACACATACCCAACTGTTGTTTGAAAGGAGCTTAACATGGCCGATTATACCCTCCATGGCGATGAAGCAATTGTCATTGATCGCATCGCGACAGCCAAAAGATTTCTGTTCACTGTTCTTTTCGTGATCGTCGTTAGACTCTTAGAAGCTGTGTTAGCGTTTGTCGTTCTTTACGAGTTGATCTATACGCTAATAACGAAACGGTCACCTAACGCTCGGGTCACTCGATTCGCTCACCGCATACTTTGTTACGGATTTGACATTGGCCAATACATAACTTGCAACAAGAACCAGCGACCGTTTCCATTCGAGGATTTACCGATTGGAATTGAACCGATCGACCCCAGTTCGGCAGCGACCCCATAATCGTCAGTGGTAGTGAGATGAGATTCTGCCGCCAAAAGCTCACAGACGGCAGAGTTCGGCATCCATGCCGAATCGCCTTGAACTTTGGACAACGAACCAACATATGGTAAACTGAGTTTCATGCACGGCTTGTTTCTTGTTGCTAGCAGTGCACCCTGTTAGCCATTATATTTCGAGAGTCCCGATAAAATACATGCCATCTGATCCTAATAATCCGGAAGTCCTGACATCTGTTCTCACCGAAGTTGAAGCTGCGGTCATTGTCGGTGCGCTGGCAGTACGTGGCATCGTGGCGTCTACGACAGGCGGTTACACGGCTGGTTTTCGCGCAGAAGCTCCAGGGTGTGTCAATGTTATCGTCAAGTACGAGGACTTGGATCGCGCGAAGCACGCACTTGCCGAAATCGAGCAAGATCAACCTGAGTGAGAGAGTTAAGGGTAAGGCAGCTTGCCGGCTGGAGTGAGGGCGTAGCCCGAACGGGTGCGTTGGGCATGGTGAAGAGATTGGGGGTGGAAGTCCCCTGCGGGTCCTATCGGAGGTAACCGCGAGGTGAAGGCAACT
>JBDOMT010000131.1:0-12306 GCA_039831705.1 Pirellulales bacterium
GGGCTCACGCCCACGGCTAAACGATGTCGCCGCTGCGCGGCTATTATGCTTTGCCCGGTATCGAAGTACGCTTCCGTAGCCTAGTTCTACTGAAGTGATCGCCTGAAGGCGAGGGTTTTTAGATCCCCGTAGGAGACAATAAGAAATGCCAGTGATCGATATGCTGACGATGACCAGCATGCCAATGCTAAGGCCGAACAGAATCGCTGTACTGGGACGTTTCCAACCCACCAGCACAATGCCCAACGCAGCAAAGAATACCAATGGCAGTGAACCGACGCATACCAATGCGTCGGGCATTGAACTCCACCGTTTTTCCAAAAATGCCAAGTCGGGATTCTCCTCGTTCACGAGTGCCGTGACCTGGGCATCGGGTGGATAACGCTTGACAACTTTTCGCATTGCCACTTCGCGTCCACCTTCAGCTACGGGCCATACGCGGTCCGACTTTCGCATCTGGCCTTTGTATTCGTAAGTAAACTCGATGTCGACCCAGTAGTATGTCTCATTATGGCCTGTCTCAGATCCTACATTCGTCGTGGTGGAGCGAACTTCACTAGAAAGAATGGTTGCTGGCACGCTGACCACGTTTGCGTTCAGCCGCAGCTGGGCATTTATCGAAGTGAGCCCCTGATAGACAAAGAACAATCCCAACGTGATAAAGGGTAGGCCAAACACCAGCAGGAACATCAACAAGCAGCCAGTATTCGCCTCAAGCAACGACTGTTGAAGTTGCTTTTTCGATCGTCGCCAATCGTTTGTTTCATCATGTACACGGGTTGAGGAGGGCAGTCGTGACATTATCTATTGTCTATGTAATTGCACTCGATGTTCGTCGTATCACCGCATCTCTTTGTCATTTTCCAATGTCACTACCACGCCTTTAAATGCGGGCGTTTTGCTAGCAGGGTCGAGTTGACGGCTGACCAGGGCGTTGGCCTCGGGAAAGTACATGGCTGTGTTGCCAGGGCGGATTTCGGGGAATGGGTGCAAACGGACTCCGTGCATTGAACCGGCCGGGCCGGTGATGGTTACCGGGCACGAAGCGTCCAGACCCAGGCGTTCGATATCGTCGGGGTGGATCAAGACTACGTCGCGACGGTCGACATTGCGGTATAGGTCGTGGTCTTCGTAGACAACCGTGTTGAATTGGCCTTCGCTGCGGATCGTCATCAGTCGCAGTTGCTGTTCACCCGCACCTTGCAGTGGTGGCAGGTCATGAGCATGCAGGTGTGCGCGGCTGTCGTCGGTGGCAAACTTTGGTTGGTGAAAGGTGCGACCGTCAATTTGGAATTCGCTCTTAGTGTGGTCGACCTCAGCAATTTTTTTAAAACCGGGGACAATGTTTGCGATGGCTGCGCGAATCTGGCCCGTTTGCTGCATCGCGGTCCAGTCGATGGGGGGGTTTCCACTTGTTGATGAAGGTGCACCAGCAAGGACCTGTTGGGCAAGCGTGGCAATGATTTCTAGTTCGCTCTTGGGACCTTCGAGACGCGACGGACCGCCGTCGCTGATACGCACATAGTTGAACATCGATTCCTGCGTGGTGGATTGTGGCTCTTCGTCACGAGCTAATACCGGCAAGATAATCGTTTCACGAGCCAAGCCAAAAGCGTGCCCCGTGTTGAGAGTGGTGTTCAAGTAGACGAGCATGTCGAGGTTCTGCAACGCTCGCTGGGCGAATGAGGCATCTGGATTCGAGCCATAGAGGTTTCCACCCAGGCAAAAGCCAAATTTCAAGTCTCCATCAGCGGCCCCTTCCATGCATTCCATCGTGTCGCGTCCCGCCGAGGTCGGCAACGAAACTCCGAAGTGCGATTGCAACCGTTCGAAAATCGCCTCCTTGAGCTTGGGCGTGACACCGACCGAGCCAATGCCCTGCACATTCGAGTGACCTCGAATCGGTAGCAGACCGGCCCCTGGCCGACCTACCATGCCCCGCAGCAAAGCCAGATTAGCGATCGATTGCACATTTTGCACCCCATGAGTGTGATGCGTAATACCCATCGTCCAGCAGAAAACAACGTTCTTGGCGTGGGCATAGCGTTTGGCGATTTCATTGATTTCGGCCCGCGTGACACCACTCTTTTCGACAATCTCCTCCCACGAGGTATCTTTTAGTCGATCCTGAAGTACCGGCCAACCGTTGCAAGCTGTTTCGAGAAACGGGGCCTCATGAGCACCCAAAGCAACGATTTGCTTGGCGATGCCCGTGAGTAGCGCCAGGTCGCCGCCGATATGTGGCTGCACGTAGAGGCCGGCGATTTTCGTGCCGAACAACAGGCTGCGCAGATCGCTGGGGATATTAAAACTTACCAGACCGGTCTCAACGATCGGGTTGATGACGATCACTTCGCCTCCACGACGTCGCACTTGCATCAGGGTGCGCATCAGTCGTGGGTGGTTGCTGGCTGGATTGCCGCCAATGACGAAAACGAGATCGGCTTGATCGAGATCCTCGAGCACGATCGTAGCCGTGCCGCTGCCGATGACGCTGGTAAGCCCCACGCCGCTCGCCTGGTGACAGTAGTAACTGCAATTGTTCACATTATTGGTACCGTAAATGCGGGCGAACATCTGCAACAAAAAGCCGGCTTCGTTACTGCTACGACCGCTGAAATACCAAAAAGTTTGATCTGCTGCGAGGGCCCGCAGCTTGGTGGATATTCGCGCATAAGCATCTTCCCAGGAAATCGACTGGAAGGATCGCGACTCAGACGAAACCAGCACCGGTTGCGTGAGCCGACCGCAATGTTCCAGCGCCCGCGGCGAAAGTTTCTGCAGCGATTCGGGAGTCATGCTTTGCCAGAAGTCGGCGTCCAGGGCCCCCTGCATGTCGGCTACCATGGCCTGGATAGACTTTTTGCAGACCTCGGGAAAGTGTCCCACTTCGTTGACCATGCCGCCCCGCTGCCCGCCCATGCCGAGGGCACAGGTCTTGCAGGCATTGTTGCTGCGCATGGCCTTCCACAATTTCCACAAGCCCCCCGCCTCGCGGCCCTTTTGCCAGGTGTACCTGATGGCAGGCCAACCGCCGCCGGAGCGTATTTTTCTCATCTCACTTGCTCTTGACCGCACGGCCCATACGCCCCAGGTAATCGACGAAGATCAGATCTGTTTGGGAAACGGATCGCACTGCCAGTGGAATGGTTTGGTTCACCCGATCGGCATAGATGGATGAAGTCACATGATATTTCAACTGTCCCTGGGTCACGCTCCAGGTTCCATTGGACACGGGTGTCGGAATGAAAACCTGGTGAAAGGTATAGGCCCCTCGGACTTCACGTATCGAAAAATAGGTACCATCGGGCTTCATGATAACGTTCAGCACGCCCTGACCATCGTTAAATTTCCAGGTTCCGCGAAGCATGACCAATACTTCCGCATCGGTCAGTACTCGCGCGGTGGCGGCAGAGGGTTGCGGAGATGCCGGCTGAGCCGGAAGAGCAGGCTTGGCTGCGGGAGGGGGAGGCAACACGGGCTTGGAAACGAACGTCCCCGATTTTCCTTGGCCTTCGCTCGGCTCACTACTTCGCTCCAAAGTCATCATCATCCGTTTCGATCCGCTTCTGGAGGAAAAATCGGTCGGGCGTTGGGCAACTGCTGGATCGGTAATACACATCACCAACCGTCCCTTATCAAACTGGTAGATGCCCCAACCTTCGGTTTTCTCCCGAGTCGCTACGGCAACGACTTTGGGATAGGTCGAGGGATCAATGGTGATGGTTTTGGTCCGTTTTTTTCCATCCAACCGGGAGGTAAATAAGATTGTGTTGTCAATGATTTCAATTCGTCCACCGGAAGGAAACATGTTTTGGATCGCTTCCTGAGCAATCACACGACCATCCTCAACTAACTCGGTAATTTGCCAATGCCCTCGAAAGAGCTTGCATTCTTCGCTCACATTGTCTGCTCTCACAACGTTTGCACATAGAAAACAGGACAACACATACCAATCCTAATCGCGGCATAACGAACACTTCCTTTCAAATCGTAGGTCAATCGACCGGACCTTGAGATCAAGCATGTAGCAGGCAAACGGTACCAGGCTGTCAGGGGCTGCGTCTATTGCGAAACACGCCTTAAACGACGGGCCAACAGCGACAAAGCCATGCCAAGCGCAGCCATTGTGGCGCAACCGGGCAAATTGGGCAAGAACAATCTAAAAGACGCCCATATCAGCGGACTTCCTGCATGAATTCAGCCAAACCGCTCAGCGTTTTGACAGGCAGAACCAGGTCGACTTTGTATAAGCCTTCCACCAGATTCAAAGAAATGCCGATCGGAGGCGTGGCGGGAAAGGGAGGGAACGGGTGAGGTTGGCCAAGCGGCCCCATCAATGCCTCCAACCATCGGCCGATCCATTGGACCATACCATGAGGACTTATCGTCAAAATCCATGGTGAATTTTTTTCGATCAATTCCATGGTCGCGGATAATGAAGAACCGTCGATTTGCTTTAATCTATTTTGTTGACCGGCGGCTCGAAAATCAAGTACAAACCGGCTTAGACTTTTATCCCCTGCCGTGCTGACCACCACATGCGTCTGGTCGATCGCCAAAAGGTGCAAATTCAATTTCCCTTCCTCACCCAACAACTTGTTCAAAGTTTCTTGCCAAAAAGGGTTATTTTGATCTCCTGAAGCGGCAGCAATATCGGATACCACTTTGATCCCTTTCGCTCCTGCCACCGTGACTGGAGAAAATTCACGAAGTAGCTTGATATCGCTACGGGACTGTTCCACCAGCTCATTGTTCAATTTCAATGACTGCTGATAACTGGTCAGGTAGGCGTTCGCATCGTCCACTTGAACCACGCCATAGAAACCTGAGAGCAGTGGCTCACCTTCCGGGACAACTCGCAGTACCATGGAAACCGTCTGAACCCCTGCAACCAATGCCTGATAGGACTGTTCCACCTTGTTCCAATCCGCGAGTTCAAATTGGTCGTACCCTTCCAATTCAGGAAACTGCTCAAGCAATCGACGACTCATTTTAGCAAGCAGATTACCCCAATCCAGTGGAATGGTTCCCATCAGCGTAGCCACATCAGCTCCCACTTGACCCTTTTTCTCGAACATTCCACGTTGTCTTTGCTCGATTGGAGCAAACTGAAACTGCGAAAATGGATTGGCCTTCGCTAAAGTGAGTCTCATCCCAACTTTGACATTGGCTTGCTCATCGATCGACACACCCAATGCAGACGACTCGACTTGAGCATCGGCAATTTTCAACAGGACATGATAGATGGCAAACGATTGTCGAACCTGATCCACCAATTCCTTCATCGGAACCTGTTCGATGCTCTGCTCAAAATTCCGCTCACTCCGTTCGACCCCATGCTTACCTGCCGCGAATAGATTTTCCAACCCCTTGGGGGAAAGTACGATGGCCATATCATTATCCGCCAACCAGCGTTTCAGCGGACGCACCGATTTCAATAGGCGAGGTGCATGTACCAACAGTCGCTCCATGGTTGCTCGATGCTCAATGTTCACCAGCATGGCATGACCGCGATTGTGCGCCATCAACACATCCTCACCGCTGATGGTAACACGACAAATTTCTCCAGATTCATCCGCCCGAACTGAAGCCGCAAGCACCCCATAGTCAGTCACAGGCAATAGCACCACAGGAATATACTCTTTCGAGTCTGCCTTGAGCGGCAATAGGGCCAGTAAAAAATCGCGTTGGTCGTCGACTCCCTGATCGAACCCTGTTGCAAATTGCAAAAAATCCAGCGGTGATGGGAAGGAAATTCCAAATTGTTGCATCCATGCCGAAGCTTTTACATCCACATCCGCCATACTCCGAATCCAGAGAAATCCCAACATGTCGTCCGGCAAGAGGGCGATTGCCCCATCTGCCACGACCTTATCTGTCAGATTTTCGCCTGACGGATTTACGCCTGACGGATTTTCTTCGCTAGTCGGTTCATCAACTGCGTATGCAATGGCAACCATTAGCATGCTAAGCAGCAGGGTCACGAAACCGTATCGAATTCGCTCAACAATCATCGACTTGCTCCCTTATTCCAGTGAGGCTCCTCGGTCATAGTCGGAGGCTTTGCCCGCATATTAGGTTTTCATGCCCACGCATCTCAGTACTTCCAATTTGCCATCCAGCCCTACGTAAGGCAGGCCGATAAGCCGCCCGGGAAAACCGTTAGCTCGTTGTCCAGGTCGGCTTCATTGGCCATTTCTGGAACTACCCACCATTATTATCCATCTTCATTATCTCAGGCTATTGCAAAACAACAAGCCATCTACGGCTAGTTGATTTCTGTCCCAAATCCTATCGCTTTTGACAGGTCCACAGATTGGCGGTAGCCTGTCAGAAAGAAAACTCCAAGACCGAGACATCCACAGTTGACCCGTACAGAAACAGTCTGACAAAAAGAGAGACAAAAGTGACCGCTGAGAAGAGTGAAATGCTTGGGCTTTTACCAGAACCTGACTGGACAACATTACGCCTCCCATCCTCATTTGGGTCGCGGCCAACTTTTGTCAGTGGCGACGACGACACCGATCGACTACAGGTCAAATACTACTATCGCCCGCACGATCAACGCCTGGTAGGCAAGGCCTGGTTTGGCCCCGGCGCTCAAGGGCCCCCAGGGCATGCTCATGGAGGCAGTATTTCAGCCCTATTGGACGAAGCGATGGGCTTTGCCGGATGGGTTGTCGATCTGCCCGTAGTAGCGGCGGAAATTACTATTCGATTTGTGGAGATGCTGCCATTGAAGCAGGAAGTCCAATTTGAAGCCTGGATCGAACAGGTGAATGGCAGAAAAGTGAAAACAGGGAGTCGAGTTTTTGCCGCAGATGGCACGACTTACGGCGAGGGGACTGGTCTATTCATCGTCATCGATGTGGAAAAGTTTCGAAAAGTCCTGGAAGGCTAACGCCCCATAACCCCTTTAGCTTCGGCAACGACCTGTTCGACGGTAATTCCCAGGTGCTGATAAACCTGCTGGAAGGGCGCCGACTTGCCAAAACCGTGCATCCCGACAAAGGCACCGGTAAGCCCCAGATATCGGTCCCATCCTTGACGAATTCCCGCCTCAACTGCAACCCGTGCGCTAACCGATGGCGGTAACACATCATCTCGATAAGAGGCCGGTTGATCCTCGAACAGTTCGAAGGATGGCATACTGACCACCCGCGCACGAACTCCTTCCGTCTCAAGTTGCTGGAAAGCTTCGAGCGCCAACGATACCTCGCTACCAGTGGCCAGCAGGAGTACTTCTGGATCACCACCAGTGCTTTCCGTCAGTACATAGGCCCCATGCCTGACTCCCTCGGCTTCGGCGTAATGTTTGCGATCGAGGGTAGGCAGGTTTTGTCGGGTCAAAACCAATGCAACAGGACGCTCCGTCTGTTGTAACGCTACATGCCAGGCGTGAGCCATTTCATTGGCGTCAGACGGACGAAGGACAATCAGACCTGGAATCGATCTTGCAGCCGCCAACTGCTCAACCGGCTGATGCGTCGGTCCATCTTCGCCAACACCGATAGAATCGTGAGTGAAGACCAGGATCGTGGGCAGCCCCATCAATGCGCTCAGCCGCATCGATGGGCGCAAATAATCGCTAAACACAAAAAAAGTAGCACCGTATGGTCGCACACCGCACAGGGCCATGCCGTTGAGAGCAGACGCCATCGCATGCTCTCGGATACCGAAGTGCAAATTCCGTCCCGCTCGATGGGTAGCCGAAAAGTGGCCCGCCGAGTCAAAGGTCAGCAACGTTTTCGTCGAAGGGGCCAAGTCGGCCGATCCACCCACCAACCAAGGCACGTTTTTCGCTAGTGCGTTGAGTACCTGGCCGCCGGAAACACGTGTTGCAACGCCCTTGGCGTCCGCTTCGAACTGTGGTAAATCGTCATCCCAACCCGCAGGCAGTTCACGCCGCTCGATGAGCTCAAGTTCTTGTGCCAGTTGGGGATACTTCGACTGGTAGCGTTGAAACATGGTTTCCCAAGCCTCACGTGCGGCAGCTCCGCGTTTGCCCATCGTACTATTAAAATGAGTCAACACTTCCTCGGGAACCAGAAACGAAACATCTTCAGGCCAACCGTAGGCGGCCTTGGTTCGTGCAATTTCCTCGACCCCAATCGGTTCCCCGTGAGCGGACGGTTGCCCCGCTTTATTGGGTGAACCATAACCAATCACACTGCGAACAATGAGCAGCGTTGGCCGGTCGTCACAAGACAAAAAGGATTCATAAGCACTGGCCAGAGCTTTCAGGTCATTGGCGTCGGCAACTTCCACCACTTGCCAGCCTAAACCACGAAAACGGACCGCCACATCTTCGCTGAAGGCCAATTCCGTGTCGCCTTCAATCGTAATGTGATTGTCGTCATAGATCCAACAGAGGTTATCAAGCTGCAGATGTCCGGCCAGCGAAGCGGACTCACTGGTGAGCCCCTCCATCATATCGCCATCGCCACACTGGGCAAAAACGTTGTAATCAAACAGTTTGAAGTCGGATTGATTGTACCGTGCGGCAAGCCACTTCTCGGCGATTGCCATGCCTACGCTATTGCCGCACCCCTGTCCCAACGGCCCAGTCGTGGTTTCCACACCAGAAGTATGCCCATACTCAGGGTGGCCCGGCGTGGCACTGCCCCACTGGCGAAAATTTTTCAAGTCCTCCAATGATACAGCCGGTTGATCCGTGACCTGGCCAGAGTCATCCAACTGACGAATCCCCGCCAAATGAATGAGTGAGTAAAGCAACATCGAAGCATGTCCGCTTGACAAGACATAGCGGTCACGATTTGGCCACTGAGGAGCCAGCGGATCGAATCGTAGCACCTCTGCCCACAACTGATAGGCGACCGGCGCCAATGCCATGGGGGCTCCGGGATGGCCACTATTGGCCGCCTGAACGCCATCCATCGATAAAGTGCGAATCGTATTGATGGCCAATTCGGCAACTTGCTTGTCTGTAACTATTTCCATCGTTGTCCTACGGTTCGTTCTCTGTCTTATGTACTTCCAACGTAACTTCCAACGTAACTCCCAACGCAACTTCCCAGTGGACCGATGAGAGCAAGTGGATAAGCCGCCTGTTAGGAGCTTTGCCACTTGGCAAATCTCCTCCAGGTCGGTTTCATCCACTGAAATTGGAACTACTGACAATTTATTGGGAAATCTCTAGCTCCTCTTTATACGGGCTGAGTTCGCGGAGTGTCAAATGGGCGGTCCCAGCCCGAATATTTCATAAACATACTACTGCGAGTTCGAATAGCACTGCGTCTGCTGCGTTAGCCTTGCAGCCACAGCACTCTTCGGCCTCTCGCCGACCAAAACAGGTTTCGGTGCCCCAGTTGATGAAATATCCAGGCTAACAGTTAACTCGACGACCTGTCTGATAACTTTGACGACTCTTGCTGGCAATGGATAGAGCCCGATGGGCATCTGCCAGGCTGGAGGTTTTGAGAACCAGACTTTCCACCGCGCGATGGAAGTGAATTAGCATTTGCTCGCCCACAGGCCGTTCATGATCAAGCGTTTCCGAATGTTGCCCTGCCTCATCAAACCAGGTAATCGAAGAAGGCAAATCGACAAATGCAACGCCTCGATCGCACACCACTTCTAACTCTGCAGGCCTTCGATACGATGCCGCATCGCGCCAGGCAGAGTGGATGTAATCGGCACTACCTATCTGCGCCAAAGGTCCAACGCCTGTTTCATTCTCAGGAGAAAAATCCAAAAAGAGCGTAGAATAATCGCTGGCTTCGTGCTCCTTAGTCTCATGTTCCCCCGTAGTCTCATGTCCCGTAGTCTCATGTCCCGTAGTCTCATGTCCCGTAGTCTCATGTCCCGTAGTCCAATGAGCGGGCATTTTGTGCCTTACTGATACCAGTGAAGTAGGCTCGCTATCCATGACGTAGCGACACCAGTCGATGCGCTGTACCAGATCGTAAGCTCTCCTTTGGCTTGGATCACGGCTTTGGTCTTCCTGTAAATTTGCAGTGCGATGATTATTGCAAAACAGCAGACGAGGTTGCCCCAATCGCGTAGCAATTAACTCCTTCAGTCGTAAGGTGGCGGCTGACATCCGACAAGGAAACTCAGCCATGAATGCAATCCCTGCCTGTGCCACCCGGGTGCGAAGTTGGGCTGCTTCGGTATCTTCGATATTGAAAGCGGCGGCACTGTAAACGGCCTTGCCTGCGTCGCATGCAGCAAAGATCGGCAACGCCCCATACCAACGTCCCGAAAGCAACAACAGTGCATCGATGTCGGATCGCCGCGCTACCAGCTGAAAGCTATCACTGACGGTTGCTCCTAACTGTCCTGCCACAAACTGTGCTCGATGCTGCACGGGATCACAAACGGTGCGCACCTCAATACGATCGGTCAGCGCGCGCAACGCCGGCAAATGGCGTGTCTCCCACGCAGGCCCTACATTCACGATCCCCACTCGTAGCTTCATCAATCACTCGAATACGTTCAATGGGAAACTAAAAAACACCTGTACTAAGTCCATGGCCTATGATAAACGATTCCGTTAAGATAGTCGCAACAAAAAATGTTAGCCTACTCAATACTTGACGGCAACAACTCCCTCATGAAAACAACGATTTCCGTCATCATACCCGCTTTGAATGAAGCTGCCTGTATTGCTCAGGCGATCCGTACCGCTTGGGCGGCTGGTGTGGATGAGGTGATTGTGGTCGATGGGCACAGTCTGGATGCGACGGTGGAAATAGCCAGACAGCTTGGGGCCACTGTGTTGTCAGCACCCTCTGGACGGGCAAGCCAGCAAAATGCCGGTGCGATGAAGGCACATGGCAATGTGCTCCTTTTCTTGCACGCCGACAATTGGCTCGATCCTGGCGTTGGACATCAAATCCGTGAATGCTTAAACGATCCCAAGATCCTGGGGGGCGCATTTCAACAGCACATCGAAGCCCCCGGTCATCTCTACCGATTGCTAGAATGGGGCAATGCGGCGCGACTACGCTGGCGAGGAATGGCCTATGGAGACCAGGGCATTTTCATGCGCCGCGATACGTTTGAAGAATTGAACCGTTTCCCTCCAGTTAAGCTTATGGAAGACGTATTACTAATGCGTTCCTTCCGACAACTGGCACGCCCCATTTTGCTGCCTGGCTTGGTGCACGTGCACCCTAGACGTTGGCAACAGCATGGCGTAATTCACCGAACTCTGCGAAATTGGTCCTTACAGTTGGCCCACTCAGTGGGTTTCTCCCCTGATTGGCTGGCCCGTTTTTACCCGATTGCGGAGAGTCCGACAGAGTAGGAAATGGAAATGTACAAATGGCCAAGCATCCAACATTGATCCTTGCCAGTGGTTCTCCCCAGCGTCGACAGCTACTCACTGCGGCCGGTTATCGGTTCGAGGTGATCATCCCCCACGAGTCGGCCGAATGCGGCATCTGCAGTGCCACAGGTCCCGCCGGATTGGTAGCTGAATTGGCTTTGCGCAAGGGAGCCAACGTGGTAGGGCAAATCCTAGCTAATGAGCAAAAAACAACCGATCACGGATGCTTGATCGTTGCTTGTGATACGGTGGCCGAATGTAGGGGTGAAATCCTTGGCAAGCCCGTGGATGAGGCACATGCCCGGCAAATGCTCCTACGACTTCGAGGCAATGACCATCGTGTCTATAGCGGTTTATGTGTCTGGTTGCTGGGTGCTCCAGGCGCTAAAGTGGGTGCTCCAGGCGCTAAAGTGGGTGCTCCAGGCGCTAAAGTGGGTGCTCCAGACGCTAAAGTGGGTGCTCCAGTCGCTAAAGTGGGTACTCCAGGCGCTACGGAAAAATCCGCACAAGATGACGATCGGCCTTCTCCGGAAAGTCCACCTGAAGTCCGAGTCGACATCACTCACTTACGGATGGAGTGCCTCTCCGACCAAAAAATCGAAGAATACTTGGCCAGCGACCTGTGGCAAGGCAAAGCAGGATCCTTCGGGTACCAGGATCGTCCCGGCTGGCTGCAGATTACCCAGGGCAGTGAATCGAATGTTATCGGGCTACCAATGGAACTTTTAGCAGATATGCTGAGTCACCATGGGTTGTGAATGGAGGGCGGCCAATTTCCAAATGGTAAATTCAAGTTTACTGAAAGAATACAGTCCATATCGAAATCGATTTCGATAGCGATTTCGGTTAGCCTGCATATTTCATCCGATTCGTCGCGAGGTGACTTAAGTCCTTTTGTGGCAAGGCATGTGAGGTTGGCGACCGCAGGCGTGTTTTTTACACGTTGAGGATCGCCGGGCGAAACATAACGCAGCCACGGAAGGACTTGGGCCGCCGCAGCAGAAACGGGT
>JBDOMT010000381.1:0-2763 GCA_039831705.1 Pirellulales bacterium
GTATTTTGTCCGCAGCGAGTCTCAATATCCCCAAGAACGGCCAGGGCCGCCATAGAAAGTCGGAAGCCCTGGCGAAACTCTTAAACCCTTGAATCAGTCTTTTTACCTCTGTAGACTGTATTTCTAGGACCGAAATCAAATTTCCTATCAGTCGACCTGGTCGTATGGCAGGGTCAGTTTGGCACCAGCAGCGTTGCCGGTCTGTCGATGGTCCCTGAACCCTCGTCGGTCGTTTTGATCGGCCTTGCCCTGGTCGGCCTCTCCACGTTACCACAACGACGAAGGGGCTAGAACCACGGTTCGAATATTTGAAAGAAAGGTGAATTTCATGTTGAAAACAAGGATGATCACTAGACGAGTCGCTTTCACACTGGTTGAGCTTTTGGTGGTGATCGCCATCATTGGTATCCTGGTCGCGTTGCTGTTGCCTGCCATCCAGGCCGCGCGCGAGGCCGCGCGCCGGGCCCAATGCGTGAACAAGTTGAAGCAGCTATCCCTGGCGGTTATAAACCACGAGGGAACGCATGGTTTCCTCCCCAGCGGCGGATGGGGCTGGCGCTGGGTCGGCGACCCGGATCGAGGATTTGGAATAGACCAGCCGGGCGGATGGACCTATTCCGTGTTGCCCTATCTCGAACAAGAGGCGATCTGGTCGATGGGACGCGGAGTGACCGATCTCGCGGCCAAGAAGCAATTGCTTGCGCAGATGAACGAACTACAGCCCGATGCGTTCATCTGCCCCACTCGGCGTGACGTCCGTCCGACGGGAGTGAAACCCCATTGGACACCAAAAAATTGTAACATCATCGCATTCTCCGGAAAAAGCGACTATGCCATATCGATCGGGGATGCCTACGACTCAGACGATTATTCGGGACCTGGCAGTTACATGCATGCCGAAAATCCTCGCTATCGCTGGCCAAACTTGGAAAGGTACAACGGCGTTTGCAACATGCATCTTGAAATTCGGTTGGCTCAGATAACAGACGGCACCTCCAACACGTACCTGATTGGCGAGAAGTACTTGCGCCCGGAAAGCTACGATGGGGTCGGTGAGATCGGATCTCCCACCTACGACACGGGCGATAACGAAACGCTCTTCACCGGATTCAATCGGGATTTCCAACGCTCTACCCGATTCGCGCCACTTCAAGACCGGCCTGGACCTGTCCTGCCCTACAGCTTTGGCAGTGCCCATCCAAGCGCGTTCAACATGTCGATGTGCGATGGTTCCGTCAAGAGCATCAGCTACGATATCGACCTGGAAACTCATCGACTCCTGGGAGTGCGCGATGATGGTATTCCGGTTGAGGGGACTGATTAGTGGAGGAATTCAATTCGATCCCAATCCACCAGTCACCAATCCACCAATCACCAGTCACCACGGAAACCGATGGGTTCTAAACAGTTGCAACAATCGATTCGAATCACGCCCCGGTTGGTCATGGCGTGCATCATCGCGATCCTGCCCGGATGCGGTGGGCCCACTGCCGTGGAAGTTCCTCCGATCCAGCCGGACGAGGCGGCTCAAGGTGTCCTGAAACAGTACGACACCAATGGAGACGGCCAACTCACGCTCGAAGAACTGGCATCTTGTCCTGGAATCCGCGATGCGATAGCACGTTACGACAAGGATGGCAATCAGCAGATTTCAGCTGCGGAACTGTCCAAGCGATTCGCCATGTGGGTCGACGGGGGTGTGGGAGTGACCACACTGACATGCAATGTGATGTTCAATGGAAAGCCCTTGGACGGCGCACAGGTTCAACTGATTCCAGAAGCGTTTTTGGCGGATGCGATCGAGCCTGCCATTGGTGTCACGGATCAATCTGGTTTCGCGATTCTGGCCATTGATACGGCCCATCTTCCGGATGACATGAAAAACCTCCGCGGCGTGGTCCATCAAGGTGTTTTTCGGGTGGAAATCACCCATCCATCAATCGACATCCCGACCAAGTACAACTCGCAAACGACACTAGGCCAGGAAGTCTCCGCGGATACGGGTGAAAACTTCATACGCTGGAAGCTAACAGGCAAGTAACGCATTCAAGCCTTGTTTAGCTCCCAGAGCCGAGCAAGCGTGCTGGTCACCGCCTGGCAGCCACTTGCCAGGGCTTCGCGAATATCCCCCTCGGTGCGACAGAGTCCACCGGTAATGCGCGGGAATGGACAGTGCTGGAAGTCGCCAGTGGTCTTCACGGCTGCCACGGCGGGAAGGATTTCAATGGCATCGGGGCGCGACCGGTTGGCGACTGAAAGTCCCCGTTCCACGGCCCGGATGTCGGATAGAAACAGACGTACGATCGATAGGAGTTTGAGTCGTTTGGCCGGTTTGGCCGGTTTGGCCAGATGACACCACTCCCTCGATACGGCGCAGCTCTGCAAGACATTCCAGGCCAGCTTCATTGTTTTCCAAACCGGAAACGAGATCAATGTCTACCGCCCACGCGATCCGCAGGCCTCCGACCTGTGGCGATTAATCGACCAGCATTTTGACTCTTTTCAGCAAGTTTACGACGAGCGGTACCAAGCCAAGTATGGCTACTGGAGACCGATCATCGAGCAGTCGGTGACAGCCTATCTCAAGTGTGGCGATCTGCATGAAGGCTTTGCCCGAGTTCGTTGCGCGGACTGTCAACATGAAATGTTCGTTGCCTTCTCCTGCAAACAGAGATGCACCTGCCCATCCTGCCACCAGAAACGCACCCTTATGACAGGCATCCACGTCGCCGAAGATGTTTGTTTTCCCGTTGCGCACCGACA
>JBDOMT010000196.1:0-12222 GCA_039831705.1 Pirellulales bacterium
ATATCGAGGTGAGCGATGAAGCTCCTTCCAGGCTATTCCCTGCAGTTCGTCCACTCTTTCGTAGAGGTTGGGCATCGCATCAATACCGAAGATGAACGTGATGTCGTCCTCATCCCAACGGTCGAGATGAGCCGTCTGAGTAAAGTCGGTATCGCCTCGAAACTTGATGTGGCGAAATCCAGCGCGCTGGCACAAAACGGCTGCTCGGTCAAAGTACTCTGCGGCTTGTTCGTGACTCGGGCGGTTGCCGCTGCGGTTGACGATGTATAAGGGTTCGCCCGTATTGGCCAGTGACACCAGCAATGGATGATAGCCCCATTGGCCCTTGTGATTGATGTCGATTCCCTGCTTACACTCTCCGGTCGTCTCCACCATCGTCCCATCTGCTTCAATCACGGCCTCCTCGAAGAACGAATCGGGCTGCTGTTTTCAGACCTTGGTGCGAGTTTCGTTGAAAACTTCCTGGAGCTTATGGATGTCGGCTGGAGTGAACCGTCGGCAGAAATCGCCAGCTGTTGTTGGGTCGGGGATTCGCTCAGCCCCCAACGCGTCCAGATAGACTTCGTCGTTGCGACGTAGTTCCAGGTGATCCAAGCAAGTTCCACCGGCCACGAAATTGTACGCAATGTTCAGCACCTGATCCGATTCGCTGTAGGGTAGATAAATCTTGAGCAAATTAACCGAACGATTGATCGACTCTACCAAGCCCAGGCGACCTACCATAGCAGCAATCATTCCAAGCCCACCGGCCGCAACCGCTCGTGTACGATCCGATACTTCGTAATGAATGTTCGCACCTGACAATACCGGACTCGTGTCCTTAAACTTCGTTTTGTCCAGACGCTGCTCGATTCGTCGTTGCTTTTGGCGTGTTGTTGCTGTATCTTGGCACTCACTCGAAAACCCTCCATGGCTTGAAAATGTAGGCTGATGCCCACGTTTGTTTCACACAAGTATCATAGGGTGTTTTCGAGTTTTTTTGTACCCAAAATGGGAACTACGACTTCGTCTACGCTTGATCGGGGGCTAGTGGAGTGTTGTGCTCAGGTGAGAATCACCAGGGCAGAAAACTGAAGATCCGATTCGTGGGTTGGTCGTCCCCCACTGAAGTCATTCCATCGAATGAACGTACGGTGCGTTGATCGCTCTGACCTCGTTACTGCTGTATCGGAAAGGAAAGGCACATGAAACGCCGCACTTATCTTAAGGGGATGTCCCTGGCCACGAGGACGTTGGCCTTCATCGCTGGAGCCATCTCTCTGCCGCAATTTCTAATCGCAGCGACCGCATCCAAACGCCCCAACATTGTCATCATCATGGTCGATGACATGGGCTTCAGTGACATCGGCTGTTACGGCGCCGAGACTGAGACGCCGCACCTCGATGCTCTGGCGAAAAATGGCCTACGGTTCACGCAGTTTTACAACACCGGGCGGTGCTGCCCGACTCGGGCGGCATTGCTGACGGGGCTGTATCAGCATCAAGCAGGGATCGGACACATGACCGGCAATAAGGGTGTGCCGGCGTATCAGGGTTACCTCAACGACCGCTGCGTTACGATCGCCGAGGTGCTGAAACCAGCAGGGTATTACACGGCGATCAGTGGGAAGTGGCACGTCGGGTCCAAGCCGGGCCACTGGCCACGAAAGCGAGGGTTTGACCGATTTTACGGCATCCCCGAGGGCGGTGGACACCACTACCGCAGCCTTCCCGGTCGCCACCTTGTGATCGACGACAAGCCGATTGATATTCCCGATGGGTGGTACACGACCACGGTGTTTACGGACTGGGCGGTGAAGTTCATCGATGAGGGCGTCAAGTCGGACAAGCCGGTGTTCCTGTACTTGGCATTCACCGCACCGCACTGGCCATTGCAAGCACCGGAGAATGTTACGGCGAATTTCCTGGGGCGGTATCGTAATGGCTGGCAACCTCATCGTGAGGCGCGGTTCAAACGTCAGATGGAGATGGGCCTGTTCCCCAAAAGTACGGTATTGGCGCCGATCGATCCACAAACGCCGGATTGGAAAAGTGTGAAGGATCAAGAGGAGATGGACCTCCGCATGGCGATCCACGCGGCGATGGTACACTTGATCGATGAGGGTGTCGGACGCGTTGTGGCGAAGCTGAACGAACTTGGCGAACTCGACAACACGCTGATTCTGTTCCTGACCGACAACGGAGCCAGTGCCGAGGGTGGCCCGACCGGATTCGTCGGGGCGCGCGGCGGTGATCCGAACGCCAAAACTGGCACGCCGGATTCCTACGTGAGCTTCGGCGTCGCGGGGGCGAACATGTGTGATGCGCCATTCCGCAAGTATAAGAAGTACGTTCATGAAGGCGGAATCGCCAGCCCATTGGTCGTGCACTGGCCCAAGGGCATCCCCGCGACACGCAATGGCACGTTAACCGACGAGGTGGGTCATGTGATCGACCTGCTGCCAACCTGCTTGGATATGGCGGATGCGACATACCCCCAAGAGCACAACAACCGTGATGTGATCCCGGTAGAGGGCCGCAGTCTGATACCAGCATTGACGGGTGTAAGGATCGAGCGTCCGGAGGGATTGTACTTTGAGCATCAGGGTAACGCCGCTGTACGCGATGGTGATTGGAAGCTTGTCAAGGCACAGGGTAAATCGTGGTCTCTGTACAACCTTGCGGAGGATCGTACAGAGCTGAACGACCTTTCAAGAAAACATGCAAAGAAAGCAAAGGGCCTGAAGATAAAGTGGAAAGCCTGGGCAGAGCGAGTAGGGGTCGAGCGGTAGCCGATCGGGTTGGTGATCCGCCTGGTTTTCACCCTTAAAATAGGGGAATCCGGATCGATGACTACGTATGGGATCAACCCGATTCTATCGTGAGCAACGTCGCCTTGAAGGCATTCACTTCGCGCTCATAATGGATCTGGTCGGACACGATGTGGAACTGTCGCTCCCGGGCCTGGACGCCCATGGTGCAGATCTACTTTTCATGACCGGCGCTGAGAGCCACCTCTCGCTCTCACAGATTGTGAATCTAGCAGGCCCTACTTTACTTGTGACCTGCTATATCCTAGGATGATTGTAAACCGGTTAGGGACGCAGCGTATAAATACTCCTTCTTTTGTTAAAAGAGCAATCCTATGCGACGATGTTATTCAGTGTGGATTCTTAATCAAGAGTGGATCCTGGCACTTGTGATCGGAACGGTTTTTTTGGCAGGCGACAAATCGGTCTCAGCGGCAGACAAATATGCCTACGATCAGGTGCATTCTTCAATCAGCTTCAAGGTGCAGCATCTTGGCATCAGTTGGATACATGGCCGGTTCAATGAGGCCAGTGGAATGTTTTCGCTTGATCGAGAGCACCCCTCCAAGTCGACGTTCGCGTTAACGATCAAAGTCGATAGCGTCGATACGGCGAACAAAGCCCGCGATGAACACCTGTTACAAGCCGACTACTTCGATGCCAAGCAGTTCCCAACGATCGAATTCAAAAGCACCAGCACCAAGGCCGTAGAGGGTGGATACCAAGTGACGGGAAACTTTACGATGCATGGCAAAACTAAAAAGATCACCTTCGTCCTAAAAGGGGGCAAAGAACGTGAATTCAAGGAGGCCAAACACGTTGGCTTCTCAACCAACCTTTCACTCAAGCGCAGCGACTTCGATTTTGACAAAAGGGCGATTGGTTTGATTGGGGATGAGGCTGTTATCTTTATCGATTGTGAAGGCGTGCAAAAATAGCGGAATCACTATGGCTATCACGATCAATCGGCATGCTCAGTCGTACTGCGATTGTTTCATCTTTTCAGTCACGTTGTGGTTGTTCAGCACGACGCTTTTAGCAAGTGACTGGCCTGAGTTTCGCGGTCCTACTCGCAATGGCATATCAACGGACGTGAATGTGCCGATTGAGTGGAGTGCAACCGACAACGTTGTTTGGAAACAGGCAATTCCCGGTGAGGGTTGGTCATCACCCACACTGGTCGATGATAAAATTTATCTCACGTCTGCCACTGGCAGTATCGATGACAAGGACCTCTCACTCCGCACATTATGCGTCGACGCCAACAACGGCCAGATCATCTGGAACGTTGAAGTGGTGGCACCCTCATACGAGGTTGCTGCACTCAAGCACGGTAAGAATGGGCTTGCAAGCCCCACGCCGCTGGTTGTCGATGGCCGGGTGATTGTGCATTTTGGACACATGGGTACTGCGGCTCTTGACCTCGATGGCCACATTATTTGGTTGCAGACCGACGTGAAGTATGATCCGCGTCATGGCAACGCAGGATCACCTGCACTCATCGACAATCTATTGGTTTATAGTTGTGACGGCCTCGACACCCAATACGTAGTCGCCCTTGATCTTGCAACGGGCGACATTCGTTGGAAAACGCCTCGCCACACGGAGGCCTCCAAAAAGTTTTCGTTCAGCACACCGCAGACGATCGAAGTTGATGACGTTCGGCAAGTCGTCAGCCCTGGCAGTGGCTTCGTCGCCGCCTATGCGCCAGCCGACGGTCGTGAGTTGTGGCGAGTCGACTATGGTGAAGGATTTTCGGTCGTTCCGCGCCCCGTTTATGCCCATAGTCGACTGTATGTCGCAACAGGATTTTTGCGATCGAAATTGCTCGCCATCGATCCTCAAGGCGCTAACGGCGATGCTACCAAAACGAACATTGTCTGGCAGCATCAGCGCGGCGTGCCGAATACTTCGTCGGTGTTAGTAGTGGGTGATGAGGTTTATTTTGTGTCCGATAAGGGCGTTGCTTCGTGTCTCGATGCTCACACAGGCGAAGTCCATTGGACCGAACGGTTAGGTGGTAACTACTCGTCGTCCCCCATCTATGCCGAAGATCACATCTACTTCACAAGCGAAGAAGGGGACACGCATGTCATTCGCGCCAATACTGAGTACGAATTGCTTATCACTAACAAACTCGAAGAACGCATATTCGCTTCAGCCCTTCCAGATGAGGGAGCTATTTACTTGCGCAGCGAATCGCATCTCTGGCGAATTGGCCAATAGAGCCTAGCCCTAAACCGGTCGACGTAGTATCAGTACTTCCTAAATGATCATCCTGCCCTGCATGGCCCATAAATCCTGAAGTGAAATCGGTTATTTGACAGGATTGTTCCAACGGTAGCGGTAGATATTCGCCTTGGTACCGAGGTCGTGAGGTAGAAAATAGAGATAATCTCCTTCGACAGAAAAACCCTCATGGGTGATGGTACCCTCGTAGAGGGTGGGGCTGAAAATTCTTCCCTGGCCGAGGCGTTGGTGTTTGCTCATATCGACAATTTCGAGGATTGCGTACGATGAAAGGGGGGAACGGTCTTCGCGGCGGTTCTGGCCTCCCATGATCAGTATTCCCTTGCCGTACGATTTCCAATCCTGGACCGCCATTTTTTGGTCTGGATCCCCTTGGATCAATTTATTCCGTGGTATTTTCTCAATCAACCCGCCGTTGAGTGTCCAGCAGTAGCTGATTAAAGTATCCCAGTTGGCGCCATACAATTGGTTCTTCTGCGCATCCCATGCAATGGCACCGATGTGGTCGTTGACTTCGAAGACTGTTTCATGTTTGGCATGGGTTAATGGCTGCATGTCGTTGATTGGAAGCTTCACCACCACCGACAAGCTTTTGCGTTGGCTGGACGAAATGGGAATCCATAGGTGCTGCCCATCGGAATCCATGCCTCCTGGATGATCCAATACGCCATTGTTCCGTCGAGTCATATCTTCACCAGGTGTTATGTCGACGTATTCGTATTGAGAAGTATCGGTACGTAAAAAACGAAACAACAGCGCTCGGCGAGGAGACTCATTTAGTCGGCCGGTCACATAATAATATTTCGGAGTGAGGTAGAGTCCTTGGGTATGAACAGACGTTGTGTGATTCCCAATCGTTACCTCAGGTAAAGGAATGTGTGAATCGTATTGGGGATAAAAATGGTTATTTCTGGTATTTGCGCCTGCAAAAAATGCGTTCAATCCAGATAGATTGTCGGTGTTAATGAAATCGACACCCGCATTATTCAAGACTTTCCAAACGGCTTGCTTTTCTGGCGTGTTCCAAAAGCGGATGGCCCTCTCAGATAAATGGGCTTGATGAACGATACTGTGTAGTTTCTGTTTTTCGTCTTCTGGGAAATCCCCTTCACCCCTCCAGTTGAAATGATGTTTCCAATTGTCACTGATCAAAGGCAATAGATGAGCCGATTTTTCGGAGCCGAGGTCAGCAAGACGACCATCAATGCCGCAGAAACGAATCTTTGTTTTCTCTATTTCCTTCCAAGCCCGATTGCCACCCAAAATCACGCGAACTGCTCCATGAGTTGCCTTGTTATTTTGAATCATAGTGAGAATGTCGCGGTAATTCGACAGTAACTGGTGCAACGCTTGATAAGTGAGGATTGGCTCTGATTTTACATCCACCAATAAAGTGAACCAAGGATAGTTGGGATGTACTCTCCCATTGTTCTTCTGGATGATTTTCTTCAGCGGGTCCAGGTACAATGAGGCTAAAGTACGATCCGAATTTAGTTCGTCTTTGGAATGTCCAACGAATAGTTTTCCATTGGCCAGATAGACATCCGCCTCGACACTACAAAATCCACGCTCCAACGCATCAAGTAAAGGTCGCTGATGGTAATAATCGTTATGCGCATGGGCCTGGCGAATATATTTTGGTTGGAAAGATTCTTCAGCTTGGACAACCAAAATAAGATGCGGGAGCAGCAGAAACAAGGCGGCCAATGGTGGGGCGTAATGCATCGGATTCTAGTTTTCCTTTTTTTATTACGAAATTGTATGTCTGGTGCTCGTGATTCATACCCCAGGACATGAAACAACTGTCTAGAATTCAGCAGAGAAAACTCTTAAACTATGTTAATGAACTACTCAAGCATCGTATCCAGCGGCCTTGCCCTGTTGTTCCTATTGGTCTCACCGGTTGCTGCCAAGCGGCCCAATGTTGTCTTTATTCTTACGGACAATCATGGCGCATGGACCCTTGGGTGCTACGGGAACAAGGACATCCGAACACCAAACATTGATCGGCTTGCCGAGGAAGGAATGCTGTTCACACGGGCCATGAGTAGCAATCCGGTTTGTTCGCCAACGCGGGCGACCTATCTGACCGGATTGCTGCCGTCGCAACATGGAGTGCACTCCTTTCTCGACAACAAATACATGGTGGGCCCACAGGCTTATTACACGTTGGAAGAGTTCGAAACTTTGCCCGAGATTTTGCACTCCGAAGGTTACGTTTGCGGATTGAGCGGCAAATGGCATCTCGGGGCGAATATGACTCCGCAAGATGGATTTTCGTATTGGATTACGATGGTGCATGGAAGTACGAAGAATTTCTACGACGATAAGATTATTCAGGATGGCGAAATCAAAAAGACCCCCAAGTACATGACCGATCTCTGGACTGACCATGCTGTCAATTTTATCGAACAAAACAAGGATAGTACGAATCCTTTTTTTCTCTACCTGGCCTACAACGGTCCGTACTGTCTCGGACGTTCGCTGCTCGAACCGGCACGCAACCGTCACGCGGAGTATTACTCGGATAAAGAGTTGCCTTCGTTCCCCAGAGATACGATCCACCCCTGGCAACACCACAACCGGGCTTATCATAACAATCTTGTGAGCATCCGCCGTGTCGCCGCAGAAGTGAGTGGGGTCGATGACGGCGTTGGCACGGTCATGGACACACTCAAGAAATTCGGCCTGGATGAGGACACGATCGTGATCTTTGCAGGCGACCAAGGCTGGATGGGTGGCCAAAATGGATTCTTTGGCATGGGAGATCACACCCGTCCAATTGGGGCTCACGACCTCATGATGCAAGTTCCCCTGATTGTCCGCCATCCAAAATATATTCAATCAGGCAGAAGCGATATCATGGTCAGTAACTACGACTTTTTGCCCAGCCTGCTAGATTATCTAGGATTGAAAGCTCGAATACCAAGTAAACCCAAGCTACCAGGTCGCAGTTTCGCAGCGACGCTACGCGGCGAAAAAATCGAATGGGAAACGGCCATGTTCTATGAGATGGAGGGCTGTCGCTCGGTTCGCACAGAAAACTGGAAATACGTTGCCCGACGATTCCCTGACGGGCCAACCGAGTTGTACCACATGGCCCAAGATCCTCACGAGCGATTCAACCTGTTCGGTCAGCCACAGTACGCAACCATTCAACAGGAGATGGCGCAGCGCCTCGATACATTCTTTGGCGAATACGCCAATCCCAAATACGATATCTGGAAAGGGGGCCATTCCAAAGCCCGCCGCCTCGTTGCTTCCAAAGATTCTGCCAGCTGATAGAGTCGCGGTCACATGAGATCCGATTGTTTCGTTTGCCGTTTTTGGGGGAGCAGGAATACCATCCCAATTAGCAGCATGAATCCTGTCGTTGGTTCAGGCACTGCGGTCACAGCGGCCATGACCACTGGGATAATAACGGTACCGTAATTCTCTTTCCAGTCAGTTAGATCGTTGCCATTGAAGGTGTCGCCCAATCCTCGTTGCCAGTTGAGAAAGTCGAAACTGTCGATATCGTCATCAGATCTTGCCATAGCCACTTGAGACAGTTCCACCGTTTACGATTTCAAGGGTGCCTCGTCCTATACTGCCGACGTGAATTCCTTCGGTGTTCGTCCACGATGAGTTTTATTCACTGACATAGGCAGTCCCGAGTGTGCCGGCCAAATTGCCGATGTAACCAAAGGTATTGGTGACCGAACCGCCGTCTTTAATTCTGAATGACCCCTCATTGATGTAGGTATTGCGTAAGAGATTATTATTGGTGAAGTAGAGCGGTCCAACTCTCGTCTTTGTTAGATTACGGCTGCCGTTGATTTGGCCATTGACGATTACCGGTGCCAACGAAACATTCCAGATGCCGTTACTTTGAAGTGTGATGTTTGCATCCAGCGTTTGAGTGAAGGTGCTGGTTGAAGTGACATCACCAGAGGCTAATGACAAGGTGCCGTTGGTAAGATTGAAACTTTGGCTATTCCTAAATTCCAATGAGCCCACCGATCTATTTCCGTTGATATTGACCGTTCGATTGGAGGTGATGAACTCGCCAAAAATGACGCGATCTGAGGATGTTGGTAATTGAAGAGTCGATGAGCCATCGGGCTACCAGTTGGAAATTATTTTTGGGACAATCGCACTACCGACATTTCTAGAGCCACCCCAAGAGGAGGATATTTGGCCGTCCCAGGTAAAATTGGCGGCGTGGGAAGTGGCTGAAAGGAGTGCCGCAGTGAGGGAGGCAGCGATGAGTGCAGTGCAACAGGAACGTTTTTTAGTATTGGCACGGTTCATGAATATTTTTCCTTCGATCAAAAGTGGTGAACATTCCACCCCGTTGTTTGGGCTAGTTGGACAACGTGTCCAAGGCTCTATCAGGCTTAAGCGTAAACCGCAAACCTTTGTTACAGCGTGGCTCTGAGAGAAGGGGAATTCGCTGATACCTGTGGAATAGTTCCACTAGGGAATGGTCAATCCATAACGGCCCCATGGCCGTTGAAAAAAAACGCTGCACTCGAATCGCCGCTGTCCTTTACGGGTTGTCCCGTGCGTGGACTGCTCTCGCTATCCAATATCTATCGATTACAATAAGTTCTAAGTCTGGATCGATTACAGATACATTCAAATAAAAAATCCCGGCTGGAGTAGTTCCCCTATGAAGCAATGTGTGGCCATTTTGATCAGCCTTGCTGCGAGTACCGCCATGGTCAACGCAGCCCAGCGCCCCAACCTCGTGCTCATTGTGGCCGATGATCTTGGCTACGGTGATGTCGGTTGCTACGGTAGCCAACGGAATCAAACGCCCAACATCGACCGCCTGGCCGCCAACGGCTTACGCTTCACGGACTTTCACAGTAATGGTTCGATGTGTACGCCCACCCGCGCCGCTATGCTCACCGGACGCTATCAGCAGCGCCTTGGAACTAAATTTGACGGGCCGCTTTCCGGTAAGGAAACTCGCGATCACGGTCTCCCACTGGCGGCAGTCACCTGTGCGGAGGTCCTGCAAACACACGGATACGTCACCGGCATGTTCGGTAAGTGGCATCTGGGTTACATCCCACCCTGGCTGCCGCCAAGCCAAGGTTTCGACGAATTCCGTGGCCTTGGTGCAGGTGATGGCGACCACCATACCCATATCGACCGCTGGGGCCGTGAAGATTGGTGGCATAACAACCAACTCGACATGCAGGAAGGCTACACGGCCGACCTGCTCACCCAATACAGTATCGAATTCATAGAACAGCACCGCTCCGAACGGTTCTTTCTCTACGTACCCCATCTGGCGATCCACTTTCCCTGGCAAGGTCCTAACGATCCTCCGCACCGAAAAAAGGATCACGACTACGACAACGACAAGTGGGGTATGGTGCCCGATCCTGGAAACGTCAGTCCACACATCAAGGCGATGGTCGAGAGCGTTGACAAAAGCGTTGGTCAGATCGTCGCGACCCTGGAGCGACTTAATCTGGCCGATAATACACTGGTTATTTTCACATCGGACAACGGTGGTTATCTCAGCTACGGTGAACAGTTCAAGAACATCTCCAGCAACGGCCCGTTGCGCGGTCAAAAGGGATCGATCTACGAAGGTGGCCACCGCGTACCGATGATTTGCTACTGGCCCCACAAAATTGCCCCCGCAGTCACTCAGGTTACGGCCCTTTCCATTGACCTGTTCCCTACCTTTGGCACCCTTGCCAAAGTTAACACCAACCACTTGAAGCTAGATGGTGTGGATTTGACTCCGCTCATGTTTCAGAGCAAAGATCTACCGGAGCGCACGCTTTTCTGGCGCGAAGACCTTGAACGGGCGGTAAGACAAGGCCCTTGGAAGCTGTGTGTCAACGATCAACTGGTGGAACTCTTCAACCTCAACGATGACCTTGGCGAAAAATACGATCTCTCGAAAAAGAAACCGCAACTGGTCCAATCGCTTACAGACGCCTGGGCCACCTGGGAAAACGATGTCAATGAAAGTGCCAAGGCGTACGAGCAGTAGCTGACGATAAAATATTCGGGTTAATCGATCGACTGTATAAATGCAGTTGGAAGGCCGGCAACTTCGTCAGCATAGCCCGTGACCATTTTTCGACCACTGGGCGATATTCCCAAGATGAGTTGGTCGAGTACTCCCAGGCAGCACTGCTGATCAACGGACCACACCCGACTGGTGCCGTCGAATGAGGTGGAAATTAGCGTTCTGCCATTTGGCGAAAAATAGACGCGCATCATAGATTTGCTGTGCCCTACGAATTCTGTTAGCCGCTTTGCTCCTTCGAGTTGCCATAACCGCACGATTCCGTCTGTGTGACCAGTGGCGAGTAGTTTGTCATCAGGAGAAAATGTCAGGCACTCCGTAGCGCTGACGTGGGGCAGCTTCAAGGACTGTCCAGTTGCTGTTGGATTCCAAAGTCCTAGTAAATTTCCGTTGCCCCCATATGCCAACCATTCTCCATCGTGAGAAAACTTTAATACTTTTCCTGCTTCTCTCAGGCGATGTCTGGATTTCAGTTGCCCATGTGGAGCAAAACTAATGGGTTCATCCTCTGCTTGGTGCAATCGCTGGCAACGAACCGTTCCATTGACATAACTGGACGCAAGTGTCTGTCCGTCTGTCGCAAAACTGATATCTGACAAATATTCACGATCATCTGGCGCGGTTGCGGTTACCTTGTCCGTCTTGACATTAAGCAAGACGACCTGAGATCCGACATGGCTGCCGGCGGCAAGGGTACGCCCATTGGGAGAGATACGGCCAACATTAAATCCAGATTGTTGCGGATATTTATCACGCCCCAATATGCGAACGACCTGGGAAAAATCGTCGTTCCAAAGTTGCAAAAACGAAGGAGCCTTGACTGCGTCACAATTGGGTGCCAGCCATTGTCGCTGCTCAGCCATATATTCCAAAGAATTTACTCGCGTGAAGCAAGGTACACAGTTGAGAAGTTTTCCTGCCAACGAGACCAAGCAAATTTTATCATAGCGCACTCCCACCGCCAGTCGGTGACCATCACTGCTAAAGGCTAAAGACTCGATGTTATGATCGGTGCAAACTGAAGACCACCGCCTGAAGGCGGAGGGTTCGCCGACAGTCGGCTAAAGCCCGACTTTCTGGTTGTGGCTTACATACCGCAATCGCCACGAAGTGGCGAAAGCATCTAGCCGTGGGGCGTGAGCC
>JBDOMT010000150.1:0-2748 GCA_039831705.1 Pirellulales bacterium
TTTCCCCGACGTAGCGAGAGAGACAGGATAAGCCCTTGATCAAGGTGCTCAATCGAATTGGCTTTGGAAAGATCGACGTGTGTATCTGTTCGATGGCTCCACGGTGACGATACTCGCAGTTTTGATCGTGTCGCACAAGTGCAACATTCGCTCAACGAACTCGAATTGCTGGTCGCCGATGGCAGCGTGCAAACTACTCATCGTTCCCAAGTCAGCAGCCGGTATATCTATAAACATGAAATGGAGTTGCTCCTGCGTCTTGCCGGCTTTACGCGATGGGAAATCTATGGCGACTTCAATCGACGCCCATTGACACGCGAGAATGACGCGGTGATCGTGACCGCTTGGAACGAGTGATTCTCATTTTCTTCACAAATATTGAGCTGCGATCTCTTTTCTGTCCCTACAAAAATAATATCTATAAATTTCTTTACTTTACTGTTGCTGGAATCAGAATGAAGGTAGGGCACATTACATCATGTAAATGTCTACTGTTAGCGGTTTGCTCCATTGAGGGTTGATTTCACTGGGCTGATGTAGGCTACCCGTGTACATCATCGACTACGAACTATAAATGAACCGAAGTTTGTTTGGAATTGACCATGAGTCGATCTATGAAATACTTAGGTAAAAGTGTACTACCACTTGCCCTCTTGATATCTTTCGCCACGCCCGCAGGTGCGAGCATCGGTTTCAATATCGATGTGGCATATGACGACAGTACTACGTTATCAGGAATGTTTTATGCGACGGACAACGCGCTAGATAATTCCAGTATCTCTGGAGATGACGGCGAGATTTTGTCGTGGATGTTCGAATATGCAGGGCCAGGAGTCCCAGCACCCTATACTCTTTCGTCGGCAGCAGGCGATGAATTGTCATTTTTCTATTATGACCCGATGCATGTAATCGATATTGTGGTGACTAGACTATCGGATTGGAGTTACTTTTCGATCTGCTCCGCAGCCGGAAATACCTCTACCGACACGTTTGATATTGATATCTATTACAATGACTATGGGGTATATACACCGACGGTAACAACGAGTGGTGATTTGGCCGAGGTCACACCAAAATCGGCCGCAGTTCCTGAAATTTCTAGCAGTGCCACCTGGTTGTTGCTTGGTAGCTCAGTAGTGGTATGGAATTGGGTCAGCAGGCGACGATGGTCTGTTCCATGTGCTTGAAGAATTGCGAATCGCTATTTTGAATTGTCATGGGTGATAAGGTTTGGTGATGTCAGGATTCATGGTTTGACTTCCAGATACCCAAGTGACACTAGAAACCGGTCCATTTCCGTGATGGTCGCGGCGTAGTAGTTTTTGTGGCTGAAGTGACAACAGGGACAGCATGACACTCAAGCATGGCGATGAATCTTCGCATGTCGTAAGTCGTGATACAGACAAGAGAAAGCATCCGCTGTCAGCTGCTGACAACAAGTGGGCGACGCAGGATTCGAACCAGCGACCTCTGCGGTGTGAAAACATTTACTAAACCAACGAAATTTTCATCTTACCCGTTATATCAAGGCATTCTAGCAACAAGCATACCTATTGTAAGTCATAGCATTGTGAGGCAAACAGATGCTTTAAATAGCCGTAATTCTTGAGATGGCGATTTCTAAAAACCGTAAATACGGTTTTAGGAGGTCCAGGTGAACACCCCCAATGGTATACTGTTCCGCGCGCCCGCGCCCGGGATGGATAATGCCCGGAGCATGGGTTGCAAGTTAGCCCCACCTGCGTCGCCGCGCAAGTGCCTGGACGAACTGCCCTCAGAGTTCTCCTGCAGCACGCACTCCTTGCCATGAAAGATTGCTGTTGTTCAGCAAAGTTTGCCCTACTTCAGCACAGGAGCTCTTCTTCCTCTGGGTATTCAAGGCATCCAATTTGCGTGATGATTGTTCGTCTAAGCCATCGGAAATTGCTAATTCCCGCTCCAAGCTGTTTCGCATCCTCCAAATCTGATTGAGCAGCATCTGCCTCCGAATGCCGATCCTTTCACTCTTCAGGTTACATGCAAGCTCTGTAATGCTTCGGGCATGCATAATGTCTCCTCTATCCGTTTGCCGGATAAGCGAATTCTCACCTCAACCACCAGTAAACGAACACTGCCAATCCTATAATGGCCAACCCAGAATAGTCTCGTCGATCGTAGTGTTAGAACGGCCTTACCCTGGATCGTAATAGCCGGTTTTCGGTGACCAGCATTTGGTGCTCAACAATTCAGCGGGTTTTTGTCCACTCAATTTTCGGAACCATATCTCTTTCTATCGGATCGATCTGAGTGAGAGTCATGGCCCTTTATCCCTGTTAATCAGATGCAATAATCCTCTCAGGCCAACCACGAGTCAGTCAGCCAGAGAGGGGGCAAGAAGTCTTCGCTTTACCATGAATCAACATGTTTCTTCGCCGCTAACTGAAAAGCGTTATCTTGCATATACTTCTGCCAATAAATATGAATTAAACCTCGTAATGCCGAGGTTTGAGCTTGCTGGGAAGAGTTTCCCATTATTGAGAAATGCGAGCAATTGTGCGGCTGGATAATATCCTGGTAGCCACTTCTGCATTTCTGCTTGGAGTTTGCTTCAAGACTGCGATTAGCGACTCGCCCAAGCCCTAGTGTCGCAGCTTCATCAGCAAATACTTCCCGCCCTGGTGACGAGCCTCATCATGTAATCCGTGGATGACACCACGTGTCAGATCCCAGTGTCACTGTAGTTAGGCGTATTCGGTATCGGTACGCAAT
>JBDOMT010000129.1:0-2748 GCA_039831705.1 Pirellulales bacterium
TGTTGTTGGATGCAACCGCTGCTCCAAGTCCGTCTGGCGAGCCAAAGAAGCGGCCTGGCGGTGAGGACGACCGGCGGGGATTTCTCCAGAAAGAAGCTGACAAGGATGTTGCCAAAAGACTAATTCGCAAGTGACCGTAGGGACTTGGACGGCGGTTGGAGAGAGCCGAGAGTGGCCTACTCGTGACGCATGGAGCAGACGCCAAGGAATTGGGAAGAGCTGAGGAATCCCAGGTTCGTATATTCGGTGACAGCATAAGGAACCGAGATCTCAATACGACATATGTCACCGGGTAGTGCATTTGCGACTTCATCCGCAGGATCAGGATTCCCGACTGCGGCTTCGACCGTGATGTTCACGAGGCATTGCGCAACATCTTCAGAGGACAGCGACAAGAGTTCTTGGAGCCGATCGAGCGCGATATCTTCAATGTCGCTATTGGATGATCCTGTCACGATGGATTGCCGTGCGCCTTCACGCGCCACATTGGTTACCATGTGTCCAACTTGCAGGGCTCGGCTGAATTCGATGATTCCAAGCAGTAACATAACGAGTACTGGTAGCACGAGTGCAAATTCCAGGGTCACACTACCACGGCGTGTGGTGTGTAACTTTCTCGGTTTTTGGTTTTTTGGATTCATGGTTTCGGGCTCAAGCGATTGGTTTCTCTTGTTCGACGGACAAAACCCGTGTCACCGGAGTGACACGGGGTTCGCCACGTCTGAGGTCAAGCTTTTGAGTGTGATGTTCGCAGAACAATGAGTTGTCGGCGTGCATCAAGCTTGGCTCTTGCAAGTTGTGAAGCGTCCTCTTAGAAGCTACCTGCGATGGTGTTGAACATGGCGCCCAGGTTAACACCCAGAGCGGTGACGCCAACAATAATTACGACAGCAATTAAAGCGGCAAGCAGGCCGTATTCTACAGCAGTTGCTCCATCATCCTTTTTCGTGAATCGGCGAATCGCATTCTTGATCTTGGTCATCTTAATGACTCCTCTTTAAAACTCGGGTTGACGTGAAATCTGTTTCCTTACTGTTTGTGCGACTTAGGCGTCTCGACACTAGTACATCTGTAAACCGGGACATCTTGGACAGAAAAAAATAACATTCCAGTGTTTTCTTGTCGAGCCGCAGCAAGGCGTGGTGAGGAAACTGATGGTCACCTGGCAGTGGGTCTGTAACCACGGCTGCGTGATAGCCCATGTCGATGGGTGGCCAGGAACACAATGGGGAGATAGTCCTCTAGAACGAGGACGCGATCATGTTGTAGAGGTTCAAGAGGTTGGTTCCGAACAATGTAACAGCCGCGACAATAACCACGGCAATGAGGGAAGCCAGCAAAGCGTATTCGGAAGCTACTGCCCCGCGTTGCGACTTGAAGAATCGGCGACATGGGCAGCTCGAAAAAAGTAACAGTTTCATGAGGGTGTTGTTTCTGAGTAGAAGTACTGTCAGCTTTGGATTAAGGTGAGTGGTTCAATCTATCGAACTATGCACTAATGGATTAGATTGGGCATCGCGAAAATTGAATCTTCAGTCACCTCAGTCGTTGGGCCAGCAATGACCGTAGGGTCCATTAGCGGAGCCGGTTGGACAATGACTCTCTTGTTACTGCCGGTCAGTTTAATGTACATAATTCGAATACCGACAAAGCGTTCAATGGTATAGGTTGCGTTGTTGCCAGGTCCGGATACAGCAGTGAACAACGGAATGGCTCTTGGTTTCCCTTTGATAGTGTTTAATTGGCTTTTTATGCCGGCACTAATGCCAGTATCTCCATTGATGTACAAGGGACCCTGGTCAAATCGCAAGGAACCACTGAAAAAGGAAAGATCGTAGTCATTGAGTCCGTAAAGTATTTGCCGCTTTAAATCAGCAGTACTATTGTTGGGATTTCCCAGATCGACTGTGCCACGATTTCCGGGAGGGAGACTGCCGGATCCGCTTGGATACAGGCTTACTTCTTTGATGCCATCTCCGCCGGATGAGACGGTGCCACTGATCGGATCAAAGCCGTAGTCATCGTTGCCCACGTTACTTACCACGAGCGCATCCCAGCTGCCTACATCCAACGCAATTGGCAGAACATCAGCGGTCAAACTGCTGCCACTTTGAATGCGGAAACCGACACCGGCAACTAAAGCTGCTTTTGATGTGGCTAACAGTGATTGTGATGATCGCCCCAGAAAGCGTCCAAAAAACAAGGGTACGTCGACGTCAGCCGTTGTAGTACCGGAACTACTCTGATTTCGATGAACCGAGACTTCCACAAGGTTGTAAGGACTAATTCCCCAGTTTTCTTGCCAGGTTTGTGATGTTACATCGAATATCCGCTGCCCAAATCGTACATCTCGGATACCGTCGAGAAACACAACAGGTTGCTCGCCCGCAGGGTGTTCGGCAGCCATTGTCTCTGCAGTGAGCATTCCCATATTGGCAATGGTGGAGGCATCATACGAGGCGCCAACCCCCCATCCGTTCAGCAAGTCAGATGCAGATGCAAGGGCAGCGGAATCGGAAGCGTTTTCCATTTGTGACTTGGTTAACGCGATATAACTAAGATCGACTGCCAGTGCAGCGAAACCGAATAGGATAGTAATGACGATAGTCATGATCAGAGTGATCTGGCCAGAGCGAGGATTAATTGCCTTGCTGCGAAACGGTCTCTCTGTCAGCAATCTGGTTTCCATGGTTTCACACCTTTGTCAAAACATTAGCCGGGTTGTGGTCATTATTGTTGAATACAGGA
>JBDOMT010000430.1:0-47531 GCA_039831705.1 Pirellulales bacterium
AGGGAATAATCTGAAAACGCCACCGTGGGCTCACGCCCCACGGCTAGATGCTTTCGCCACTTCGTGGCGATTGCGGTAAGTAAGCCACAACCAGAAAGTCGGGCTTTAGCCGACTGTCGGCGAACCCACCGCCTTCAGGCGGTGGTCTTCAGTTAGGCTGGATGTGACTTTGCAGTTTGCCTGGCTCATGTATCCACTCTCTTGCGTGACGTGTTTGTATCCTGGATTTCAACAACAACACTCACCTTGAACAAGGAAGTAAATATTGAGCAGATTCTAAGCTGCGCTGGCCGGCTATACGATCAGCCTCTAAGAGTTCGAGGTTGAAATTTCGGCCCGGTTACTCATCCACAACAATGCGGGAGAGGCTACGAAGATCGAACTGTAGGTACCGACAATAACACCGACAACCAAAGAAAATGCGAATCCATGAATTCCATCACCACCGATGAAGTACAAGATGAATACCGTGATCAGGGTGGTGAGTGAGGTGAGCAGGGTACGTGATAAAGTTTGATTGATACACTTATTGATGATTTCAGCGGTTAACCGAGGGCTTTTACCTTTGACTTCGCGGATGCGGTCAAAGACAACAATGGTATCGTTGAGTGAGTAACCGATGATGGTCAGCAGGGCTGCCACAATAGGCAAGCTGATCTGAAACTTTTCAATCATCAGACTACCTGCCAGAGGACCAGCACTGTCTACGAGGTAGGCACTTAAGGCGATTGCACCCATCGTAACCGCCACATCGTGTACCAATGCGACCACAGCAGCCAAGCCATAAATGACTCCATGGAAACGGAACCAAATGTAAGCAACAATGCCTACTAGACTGGCAAGTACCGCAGCAATCGCGGCTGTTTTCATGTTGCTCGCGACTTTAGCGCCAATTTTATTTGAGAGTGGAAATAGGGGTTGATTGTTAATGTTCGCTTGCAGAGATTGCAGAACTTCCTGGGCCTGATCTGTTGGTAAAGCTAGCTTGACGTCCCATTCGGGAAAACGTCTGGCACTACCGGGTTGATACATCTTGTGGTTAACATCAATCGAGATTCCCTGGTGCCCGCTGTCTAAGAGTGCGTCCTGTACAAACTGCTTAACCGTATCGTGGTTAACACCCGCATCTCCAGGGGCCTCGGTGCCCGTCGCCTCGGTGCCCGTCGCTTCGGTGCCCGTCGCTTCGGGGCCCGTCGCTTTGGTGCCCGTCGCTTCCTTTGTGCCGGAGCCTACATCTGCAGCGCTGTCATTACCAGAATTCGTTACCGTAAACTTTATTAGTACACCGGTACCGCCAGCATAGGGATCGTTAGAGTTGCTGTTGCCTGACGAATCACCAGTCCCGTCCGATCCAGTTCCGCCAGCAATGGAGTGTAAGTTTGCCAGTTCGACCTGATGCATTTTAAGCTGATCGCCAAATGTCGTATGCAATATCTCTTGGACTGCTTGAACGTCTTCTTCAACACAGCTCACTGTGTATTGTGTGTGCGTTATTCCTACTTCAACCAAGGAAAGGTTTTTGTCTACTAAGGCAGTTTCTGCTAGAGTGTCTTTGACTTCGGTGTAGGACATGGGTTGGTTTTCTTCCAGCACCATGGTCACCGAACTGCCTCCGGTAAAGTCGATATTCAGCAAGTCTTTTCCGCGGTTCCAAATTCCAACCAAGCCAATGGCAATAAGAACCAGCGAAAAGGCACTTGCAATACCACGTTTGCTGAGGAGGTCGAAGTTCGTATGGCCAATCAGTTGCCGCATGCCCAGGGCTTTGAGTCGCTTTGTTCTTTCGGCAATGTCGAACACCACGCGTGACACGAAGATGGCGGTGTACATACTCATTAGGATTCCCAGGATCAACGTAACTCCAAAGCCTTTTACATTATCGGGCGCAATTTTATAGATTACGATGGCGGTAATCAGAGTGGTAACATTGGCATCGACGATGGTGCGTGTTGCACGGCTGAAGCCGTTTCGAATGGCCATGCGCAGGCCGGCTCCACGGCTGAGTTCTTCCCGAATGCGCTCGAAGATCAGTACATTTGCATCAACAGACATACCGATGGTTAGTACCAAACCGGCTAAACCGGGTAGCGTGAAAGCGGCTTTTAGCAGAATCATCATGCCTAGGATCAGCAGCAGGTTGGCTCCTAGCGCAAGGCAGGCAATCAGTCCAGCAAATCGGTAGTAGACGAGCATGAAGGCCATCACGGTGACCAGTGAGACGACGATCGCACGGCTTCCCATTTCAACCGTTTCTCGGCCTAACGTGGGGCTGATGGTAGTACTGCTGATGGGATCCTTATTGAGTGCTGCGGGCAGGCTGCCGGCATTGAGTATGCCAATCAAAAAGTCGACAGATTCTTTGGTGAAGTTGCCGTGGATTTGCCCCTGATCACGAATCTGAGACTCAATCGAGGGGGCGGAGATTAACTTTTTATCAAGTACAATACCCAAATGGTAACGTTGTCCTGACGGGTTGGGTAAATGTTCGCCCGTGAGTCGACTGAAGCGGTAGGCTCCTTGCAGATTGAAAGTGAAATTTACTGCAGGTGAACCACGCGGATCAATTCCAGCGGTCGCTGAGCGGAGATAATCGCCGGTGACGTTTTGGCCATCGTTGGTCAGTACGAGTGCCTGGGGAGTTTGTCCCGCCATCCGTTTGACCACCCGATTGGTTGGCTGAGAAACCGGCCCAAACTCTTCCAAGTCGTAAGCTACCCATTCGGCCACTTTCTGGCCATCCATTTGGACGTCGTTGATACCCGGAGGCAACCTTTTCGCCACTTCAATGATGGATTGATTTTCAGAAAATTCGGGAGAAGCGGTGATACGAAACTCCAAGGCACCTGCGGTCGAAATTCGCCGCATGATGTAATCCATTTCCTGCTGGCCACCCGTTTTCGGGATGATGATTTCTATCTGTGCATCCCCATATTTCCGGATAGTTACCTCTTTGGTTCCACTGGGGTCGACTCGTTCGCGCAAGGCGGCGATCAATTGCTCAATCAGGTTTCCCGAATTCGGACGAGAGCCAGAGGAATTGTCATCCGCCGTTTCCTGTTCTTGAGAAGCATTTTCTTCGCCAGCCGCGTCGGAACCGTCTGCCTCAGGTGTTTCTACTGGATTCTGGTTTTGTTGATCTTCAGAGGCCTTCGCAGAGGTGTTTTGTAATTCGTAAATTAGAGTGATTCCACCACTCAAGTCGGGGCCGAATTTAATTTCTCCCAGTGAAACAATGACGCCAGCCGCTGCCAGAGTGCCTAGGACCAGACCGAATTTCCAGCCATGCTCAGGCATGCGGAACTGCTTGGCAAAATAATTTCCCAGAAGGGTTGGGAGGACGAACAGTCCAATAACGATCAACAAGGCGCCCCATCCCATGAGCGAAGAAGGCTCCTCGGCCAGCTCACCGTCTAATGGCCCATTGTCTGGTAATACGGCGGATGGTGCCTTTCCGGTATCGGTAGTTTCCGGCTGAGGATTTGCAGCGGATTCATCAGTTTCTACCCGAGCCACATTTTCCTGTGCACCGATTGTTTTTTCATCGTCCGTATTTTTTTCAACAAGTGACGGATTCGACACGGCCGCGGGCTGGCTGGATGGAGTTTCCTGGGCGGAGCTTTCCTGTGCAGGGGCGGCGTGGAGGTTGGCTGAGATAGCCAGGAAGGAGATGGCCAGCAAAGGGACAGCCAGCATCAAGGGAACTATGCACCGTAAAGGAGTGGGCCATAAACGAGAGAAATGGCTGGGATGTATTACCTTGGGCTCAGCAGTTCTTGTCCGTGGCGCTGGTGCCAGCTTATTCCCATTCGGAACGCCCGTCGGAATATCAGTCGGAAAGTTAGCGACGAACCCATCATTCGTCATTCTTTTATGGGAAACCATCCTGGCCATGCTTGAATCACCTACCATGGGTTGAAACCTTGCTACTAAATTGTATTTGATTGTCGATGGTTAGTTTTATTTTTTGTCTTCGTCGGTCACCACACGAGCAATGGCAGAGGTGCCAATGCGAATTTTTGCGCCTGACGATTCGTCGATGCGTACGGTGATGATTTCCGAATCCCGCTGCACGTTAGTGACCACCCCATGAATACCACCGATGGTTACAATGCGGTCCTTTTCTTTGAGTGTGTCAATCATCGTGCGAAAAGTCTGCTCTTTATTTTTTTGCGGCCGCAGGATGAGAAAGTAAAACAGTCCCATGATGACAATCAACGCGGGCATCATACTCATCAGGCCACCTGATTCAGCTTCTTGAGCCAATAGCAGCAGGCCTCCCAATGGCATGCATATGAGTGCATCTCCGTGTAGATTTTCCACGGTTGCGATTCCCCACTCGGCAAAGAGATTCATGTTAATTATTTCACCGTCTAATAACCCAGCATTCACTACTTTTATTCCTCAAGCCTATATTTGCAACACTGCCCAGATCCTACAATATCGGTAGACAATGGTTGGCCTGCACCTTGTCTTGAATGGAGTATCATAATTCGAAGCGACATAGGCGACAAGGGTAGGGGATACCTGTTGGCAATCTGGGCATGTAGGGTTCACCCTGTACGAAGGGGTCAGGCACAAGTTTTCGGCTTGCACGTCTATTGCGTCAACCAAACTTTTCAGATGGATATTGAGTTTTTAGTGTAAGAGCTGGGTTTGTACAGTACTCACTATTCTGAAAAGATTCGTTTGCCTGGGGGCTAACGCCGGTTGTTGGATACCGAGATTGTTCCGATTTTCACTTTATTCTCCATACTCTCAACTCTCAACTTTCTTCTAGTCCCCATCCGGCCCGTTTAGACTGGTGGAACTGGGTGAACTGATCGGCTGTAATTGCGGTACGTGCTTCCGCCATGAGACGCTGGTAGTAGGTCAAATTGTGGATTGAGAGTAGAATAGGCCCCAACATTTCTTGGGAGTGAAAAAGGTGCCGCAGATACCCTCGGCTATGGCGACAGGCAGGGCAAGGGCACTTTTCTTCCAGTGGCTGTGAGTCGAGTCGATGACATGCATTTCGAATCCGTATGGGTCCAGAATCGGTGAAAGCCAACGCATTCCGGCCATTGCGGGTTGGCATGACGCAGTCAAACAGGTCGATTCCACGTAAAATAGCTTCCAATAAGTCCTCCGGTCGACCAACACCCATCAGGTACCGAGGGCAGTCGGTTGGAAGTTCTGGTACTGTCACTTCAAGGGTTTGATACATCTGTTCGGGAGGCTCGCCCACGCTTAAGCCACCCACCGCATAGCCGCGAAACCCTAGTGCAACCGAGGCCTGAGCCGAGTCCCTGCGAAGCTGGTTATCCAGACCTCCCTGGACAATTGCCCAAACTGCCTGGTCGTCTCGAGTCGCCACTTGCAGGCAACGTTCGGCCCAACGTACGCTGCGCCAAGTCGCTTCCGCGACCACCTCCGGATTGCTGGGGAGTCCTATCACATGATCAAGCACCATTGCCACATCACTGCCAAGTTGCTGCTGGATTTCCATTGCCCGTTCGGGGGTAAGTTGCATGCGCGAGCCGTCGATATGAGAGCGGAATTCAACTCCCTGTTCAGTCACTTTGGCATGCCGAGATAGGCTAAAGACTTGGAAGCCCCCGCTATCGGTCAAAATGGGCCCTTGCCATCCCGAAAATTGGTGCAAGTCACCCAGTAGGGCTACGGTATCTGCCCCTGGACGAAGTGCCAGATGATAAGTGTTGGACAACATCATCTGGGCGCCGGTCTCGCTCAGCCGACCGATGTCGACCCCTTTGACCGTTCCCTGAGTCCCCACCGGCATGAAAGCAGGCATTTCAACCGCCCCGTGAGGCGTTTGAAACGTACTCTGCCGAGCATCGCAGTGAGCGTCCTGGTGATGCAAAGTGAATTGAAACAGCGGGGATGCTGAAGGTGCGAATGCCTGTTTTTCCTGTGACAAAACTCAGTTCCCATGACCCATGGCAGAAGCGTTCTAGAATCAGAATCGATTGATCCAGCACAATTCTGGCTTAACGCAGTGGCGGATAAGAATTACATGCACGCAGCGCAAGCAAGTGGGTAGGTTTCAAATACCCACTCGCTTGCGCTGCGTGCTTGTATTCTGCTAAATTCACAATTTGCCAATCCTATCCATATGGTTTCGCCACTTTTGCGGGTTTCCTTACAAGTTGCGGCGAAAAGTTCGGCTTGGCCAGATTAAGTTCGGCTTGGCCAGAATCAGTCTCCACGCAACTTTAGCCCTTGGATGGTTAATTTTTCGCGAACTTCATTGAGGCTGGTGACGCCGAAATTTTTGCATTCCAACAGATCGTCACCCGTGCGGCGGAGTAATTCGCCAACAGTGGATAGGCCTAGTCGGACCATGCATTTGCGTGCACGGACAGACAGATTTAGATCACCGATAGGCCGATCCAACATGGCTCGCTCGTCGTCGCTCATGTTGGAGGAGTCGTAGGTCGGTTCTTCTTCCTTCCATTGCGTGGCGAACTGCCCCAGTTCCAGACCTTTTGAAACAAGCATGTCACTGATCTCAACCAAAGAAGTTTCACCAAAATTCTTACTTGCCAGCAATTCTTGTTCGGTCGTTTTGGTTAGATCGCCCAGCGTCATAACCCCCATTTTTTGTAAGCAATTACGGCTGCGGACCGACAATTCGAAATCAGTGACCGGTACACTGAGTATTTGTTCAAGTCTCTCCAGGCGACGGCGGGCATCTTCGTCGTAGTACATGTCTCGAGAGGCATCGGCATCTTTGTAGTAAAGTCGCGCCCGTTCGTGCGCCGGATAAATTTCAAGAATCCGCGTATAGCACTGTTTGGCTAGATCAAAATATTCCAAGTCTTCATAGAGAAGTCCCAGGTTGATCAATGTTCCCAAATGGGCGGGAAATTGGGTCGCGGCACGCTCATATAAGTTGCGTGCGTAGTCATCATTCCCATGACGGTCATTTTCCAGTGCCAGCCCAAACAGGGCCCCGGCATGATCCCCTTCCGCCTCGACCGCCCGTTCCAGCAAGGCCACCACTTCGGCCTGGTTGCCACCCAGGGCAGATACCGCCGAGGAACGTTGGTATAGGTACTCAGCCGTCTGTTCCACAGCACCTGAGAGATTATCCAGAAGTTTGAGTGCATCCTCTTGTTGGCCCATGTAGAGCATGGCTTCGGCTTTGGTGAGCGTGACCTCATCGAGTGGGTAGCCGGCTTTTTCAGCAGACTCGTAGGCAGCAAGCGCCTGAGAGTACTCATCTTGGGCCAGATAGGCTTTACCAAGATAGAAATGAGTCAGCGCTCCTCCATCGGCGTTGCAGAGAGTTTGTACCGAATCTTCGTACTTACCCAGCAGGTACTGGCACACTCCCAATCGTGCTGAAGTCGCTGGTGTACGTTGCTCTTGCTGCAAAATTTCGCCCACAGCGTCTCGCAACAGACGGAAATTGTTGTAATCCGAGGAGATCGACTTAACGATTTGGGTGATTTCCTGAGGACCAAAGGTGCTGTTGGCAATGACAAGTTGTCGAAGATCGATTTCCTGAATGGAATCTGGCGTGAGGCCCTGAGACATGATGAAAGAACTCCTACTTATATTTTCTTAATGAGAGTTTGGCTTGACCCAAAATAACAGCGTCAAACAAATCTTGTTGTCATTCCGACCGAACACCATTGCACTAAGGACAAATGTTCACGGAATTACAACAAGTTTGGCTTGACCCGTATAACGTAGAGCCAGCGGCGAGAATCGAACTCGCAACCCCCGCATTACGAATGCGGTGCTCTGCCAATTGAAGCTACGCTGGCGATTGTTTAGGTGTGACCGATGAATAACTATATGCTGGCGAGGAAAGCTGAAAGTTGTTGGTTGGATGTTGTTAAGTCCTTTTGTAGTAGTGGTTTATGACAGTTGTTCTGCGGTAGTTGTCCACTCCCTGTCATGGAATCCAAGGGTAGAAGGCTCAGAATCGACCAATTCTAGCTTGATTAAGGGCGATCTGCAATCCACACAGATTTCTGGGCTAGACATGTGAGGTAGCACCTCACCACACTAATTGAATGAATGGATCCAGTAAAAGACGTGTGGTAATCACCGGACTGGGGATTGTCTCCAGTATAGGAAATAATAAGCAGGAAGTAATTGCCTCCCTACGGCACGGTTCCTCAGGTATCGTCCACAGTGACAAGTACCAGCAGATGGGGTTTCGCAGCCATTTGGTGGGGGAAATAGGGATCGATATAAGTACTCAAATCGATCGTAAGCACCGGCGTTTCATGGGAGATGGAGCAGTCTACACTTATCTTGCCATGCAACAGGCCGTGGCAGATTCTCAATTGCAGACTGCTGATATATCCAATCCTCGGACAGGGATGATTATGGGCTCTGGCGGGCCTGACAGCGCTCAACTCCACGCCTCCTGGGAAACGGTCCGTTTACGGGGTGCGAGTAAGGTCCGACCATTTGTCGTGCCGCGAACCATGTCCAGCACGACCGTGGCAACGTTGGCCGTACCTTATCAGATCAAAGGCCTCAGCTATACGATCAGCTCAGCATGCGCAACAAGTGGTCACTGTATTGGCAACGCGGCGGAGCAGATCCAATTTGACAAGCAAGATATTATTTTTGCTGGCGGGGGAGAGGCGATTGATTGGACGTCGACGGTGTTGTTCGACGCCATGGGCGCGCTATCACAAAAGTACAACGACACTCCGACGACGGCTTCACGTCCGTTCGATGAATCTCGAGATGGATTTGTCATATCAGGTGGAGGTGGCGTGTTGGTGCTGGAAGAATTGGAGCATGCTCGGGCACGAGGGGCAAAGATTTATGCGGAACTTGTGGGCTATGGGGCGACTTCCGACGGTCAGGACATGGTTCAACCTTCCGGTGAGGGAGCGGTCCGAGCCATGCAACTCGCATTGGCAGGAGTAGAAAACCCGATCGACTATATCAATGCCCATGGTACCAGTACACCAGCAGGAGATATCCGTGAATTGGAAGCGATTGGCAAGATTTTTGGTAAAGTCACGGATGGGCAAATTCCCCACATCAACTCAACCAAATCGTTATCTGGCCATGCCCTGGGCGCAGCGAGTGTCCATGAGGCAATCTATTCGCTCCTGATGATGGAGGAAAATTTCATCTGTGCATCGGCCAACATCACTCAGCTCGATCCTGCAGCGGAAGGATTTCCAATCGTTCGCGATCGGCTGGACAATCAGCATTTAAACACGGTGATGTCAAACAGTTTTGGCTTCGGCGGTACCAACGCCTGTTTGGTTTTTCAGCGGATGGGGACGAATGATAATTGACCACTTCGTTTGGGATGGATATGTATGATCTATGATTGTTGAACTGCGTTAGGATTCATCCTCTAGTTCATCAATCATAGATCACACATCATACATTTATCTCCTCACAGTGTAGAGAATACTGCGACTTTGCAGAGATACGCCGAAGTAAATTATGAGTCGTCCTTAGGCTGCCGCTCCGGGCAGGTCGGGTATTTTCTTTCCCTTAAGCTGGTAGACATAAGCCAAGACCTCCGCCACCGCGGCGTAGCTGCTGTCAGGTACTGGTTGGCCCATTTCGACATCTTTGTAGAGTTGTCTGGCGAGCGGTTTGCGCTCGACTACCGGAATATCGTTTTCCAATGCCAGGCGGCGTATTCGTTGGGCAATCGTACCAGCCCCTTTGGCCACAACAATTGGCGCGGCCATCTCCAAAGGGTCGTATTGGATAGCGATGGCCAACTCGGTTGGATTGGTAACCACCACATCCGCCTGAGGGACTTTGTCACCCATGCGATTCAAGGCCATTTGCCTTTGGATCGCACGCCGTCTGGCGATCACCTGTGGGTCACCTTGCAGGTTCTTCATTTCCTCGCGGACTTCTTGGTTGGTCATGCGTAGGTCTTGTTCGTGTTTCCAACGTTGGTAGCTGTAATCCAATACGGCTAACAGAAACAGAGCCACGCCAACCCACAAGGCTGCAGTAAGGCAGATATCGACGACAAAACGGGCCAACTCCGGGATACTCAGAGAGCTGGCATAAAATACCTGGTCACGCTGGATGAAAATCATGGTCCCTGCAACTAATGCAACGACCAGCACCTTGAACATACCAAATCCCAGTTTCATGACACCGGAGAGCGATACGATGCGTTTGATACCGGCAGCAGGACTGAGTCGGCTAATGTCGGGCATTAACCGCGAGGGGGTAAATAGAAATCCGACCTGAAACAGATTGATGATCACGGCACCGAGTGCCAACAGGGCAAGCATCGGTAACATCACACTCCCGAGTGTGGAGATCAGGCTGCTCAAATAGCCGGTGATCGAACTACGATCTACCACCAAAGGACCCACATTGCCCAGTTGGAATTTCATCAGTTGGCCGGAGAGGTTGACAATATTTTCACCCCAAGACTTTAACAACAGGATGCCTATCACCAGCAAGGCAGCAGACCCAAGATCCTGACTGTAGGCAACCTGCCCCTTTTCGCGCGCCTGCTGGCGACGATGCGGCGTGGCATCCTGAGATTTTTCACCCGATTGTTCGGCCATGGAATAAATAGGAGCGAGGAACTAGGAGTGGGGGAAAGAGGAGCGAGAAGTTATTAGCTCCTCGTTCCTCGTCCCTTTTTTCTACATCACCCCGGCACTGCCTCTCTTATGGCGTCTTGCAATAATTCAATAACAGTTGTGGTTTGTTGCGGAAAGGCCCAGGCAATCGTTCCCACGGAAAGCATGAGGGTTCCCAGGGCGAGCATTGAGTTGATTCCAAAACCGATGGCCAGGATGTTGATCTGGGGTAGCGTACGGCCGATCAAACCCAACAACAGGGTGGACAGCAATAATGCGGTCATTGCTGGCGCGGCTGCTCGTATGCCCAGTAAAAAACTTTGGGAGAGAATGGTCAGCAACGCAGTGACATAGGTTTGCCCGAACATGGCCCGTCCTGGTGGCAGCCAAGTGTAGGTGTCAAGCATCGCTTGCATGAGCAGGTGGTGCCCATCCAGTAGCACAAACATGGTTAGTGCCAGATAATAGAGAAGTTGCGAATAGACAGACAGGGTATTGTCGAGAGTTGGATCGAATACGTTGGCCAGTGCCGCACCACTCATCTGGCTGATAATTTGGCCCGTGAGTTGTATGCCACTGAGTAAAATCATGATGCCTAGTCCCAACAGCAGGCCCACCAGCCCTTCGTTGATCATGTAGCGACCAAACACTAACAGGTGTGAGATGTCTGGTGGAGGGCGGGTCGTCATCAGGGGAGTCACAAGCAGAGAAATGCTTAGTGCCAGCAATGCACGAAATTGCATCGGTGCACTGCGCGTGCCAAAGATCGGTGCGGTCATCATTAGCCCACCCACTCGAGCGAGTACGAGCATAAATACCGCAAACTGATTCAGCAGGAGAGTTTCCAGAGAAGCCATTTACAGTGTGCTGGGAATATTGGTGATTAACTGTCGGGCGTATTCTATTAGTTGCGACAAAATCCAAGGCAGCGAAAAAACCAGGGCGATGACCATGGCAACCAGTTTGGGAACGAAGGCTACGGTTTGCTCTTGTATTTGCGTAAGGGCCTGGATCAATCCTACCAAGAGGCCAACCAACATGCCGGCCAACAGTACTGGCGCAGCCACAAGCGAGGCGGTCAGAAGCGCCTCACGAGCTAAATCGACAGCATGTTGTGGTTCCATGGGAGTGTTGAGTGTTGAGTGTTGAGTGTTGAGTGTTGAGTGTTGAGTGTTGAGTGTTGAGTGTTGAGTGTTGAGTGTTGAATTTTCCGCTCTGTTCTAAAAGATCACTTCAAAACTCTCCATGAGCATTTCTACCACCAGTCGCCAGCCATCCACCAGCACGAATAGCAGCAACTTGAATGGGAGGGAAATGAGTACAGGCGGTAACATCAGCATACCCATGGAGATCGTGACACTGGCGACAACGATATCGAGAATCACGAAAGGCAGGTAGATTTGGAAGCCAATTAAAAATGCCGTTTTAAGTTCGCTGAGCATGAAGCCGGGCAGGAGCGCTTGTAGAGGGACAAGTCGTTCGTCATCTTTCGCGCTGTAATACACATAGTTATCGGGCAATTCACCCGTTTCTGGGTCATACTCACCGGGCATGTACTTTAGGAATAAATAAACATCGTCGTTGTTCTCGGTACGGAGGATCTGGTTAGCCATAAACTTGCGCACCGGTTCGGTGCCTCGACTCCATGCTTCTTCCAGACCGATTTGTTTGTCGGTGTATGGCACGATGGCATCCTGGTAAACAGCCGACCAGATGGGAGTCATCAATAGGGCGGTCATGAACAGGGCGATCGACGTAATCACCTGGCTGGGGGGGAGTTGTTGCGCTCCGAGTGCTTGTCTGAGCAATCCCATCACAATCAGGATGCGGACAAAACTGGTTGTCATCAACAGGATTGCCGGGGCCAGACTGATCACGGTCAGCAGCAGCATGACCTGGATGGTGGAACTGAGACCTTCAGGACTCGTCCACTGCTGCGGACCACCCAGGCCGGATGGTAGCAGCGAGGATGAAGTAGTAGCTGTCTGCGCAGCGGCAATCGAGGACGAAAGCAAAAGGGTCGCCAACAATGTGTATTTCAATAGTGGTTGAACAGATTTCATATTGGACTCAGCGTCTATTCCGTCAACCAAACTTTTCAGATGAATATATAGTTGCTGGTGTAGGGCTGGGTTTGAACGGTACTCATTATTCTGAAAAGATTTGTTTGCCTGGGTGGCTATCGCCGGCTGTTGGATGCCGGGATTATTGCAATTATCACCTACGTTCTTTACACTCTCAACTCTTTCTGACCCCGTCCTCTAGACTTCGACCTTCAACTCTTTTCCAAAAATCCTTTAGCCCCTTCACGCGATAGTTGGTTGAGTACTTGTTGGAATTCTGCGGTTGTGCTTTGGCTGTGGTTGCGCATGCAAAGGCCCAGTAAACGGTCAACTTCTATCGGATCGGTAATTTCAGTAAGCGGTTTTGTGCCTTCTGGGGTTGCTGCAATGAGTACCAGTTTGTTGCCGACTCGCAGTAGCTGAACAAACTGTCGGGTAGCCAATTGGGTGCGTCCCAAAACGCTTACCACTTCTTTGGGAAGTTGTGTTGTAGGACTTGGCGTATTGCGGCGAAATAACCAAGTGCACAACAGCAGAAGTCCCAACGCGATGCCTAACCCAGTTCCTGCCGTACGCAGGATATCCATGGAGGGAAACGTGTTGGCACTTCCAGACTTTTGTTGATTGTTTGAAGATGCCCGATTGACAGGTCGGTTATTCGTGTGATTCGATGCGTTACTGTTCGAAGAAGGGGTCAGACGTCGTGGATCGTCCAAATTGGGCTGGCTGCGCGTGGCAAGATTTTCCCCAATGACTTCAGGACTGGGTGGTATGCGTTTGGAAATTTCAGCGGAAAGAATGGCAGGTGTTGCGTCATGAACGGCAGGCGCGATGGACGAATCGCGAATTAGTGTTTGCCCCTGTCCCAACCTGGCTGGTCTTTCATGAAGAGGTGCCGTCGTCGTTTCTGTTTCATGTTTGTCACGGCGAAAGGCGATGAGTGGGCGCGAGCGACCTGCAGTGCTAGCGACGGTGTGATTGTCTTCGGATGGAAATTGCCCTGGTATGTGGTTGTCAGCGGTCGGTACCGATTGACCCCAAACCGAAGACATCGCAGATAAAAGTATCACCACACCGCCACACAGTCCATGAACGAGCATGCTGAAAGGCGGATTGGGTTTATCAGACAATGTCATATTCCGTGGGCACTGAGGAGATCATGGGAGTGATTCGTGGCATGAGCGCAAGGAGACTTATAGGAAATTGGTCACAGTCTTCGCCAGGGCAGTTTGGTGCCTTTGGGACCAGGAGTGTTAATGAAATTCTTTTGTTAGACGTTGCAAATACTAGAGAGGGTACTGGGGGGTTTGGGGGGATACCCCCCAATGAAGCGAAAAATGGCCGTCCATTAGTTTTCACTTAGAATTAGCCAATTCTTCGATCTGATTCAATGTATGAAGTGCGTATCAATCAAGTCGCTACCCGTCCTGAAATTCATTGGGGTGTGCCCCCCAAACCCCCCAGGTTTTGCGCGATTCCACTAGAGAGATAATGATTTGCTATCAGTAAAACGGATGCTTTTGTGCAAGGGCTAGTGCTATGTCATAGCATAAAATCAGGTGTCACTAATGGGCAGGCCAGCAGTAACACCAAATCTTAAGATGAAGCATAGCCCTTACAGCTCAGGCGCAGGCACTCTCGCCGACGATTAATTCGGCCACGCGGACACAAAAATTATCATTGAGCACCAGTACTTCGCCACGGGCTACGAGGCGGCCATTGACGTAGATGTCGGCAGGATCTCCGGCCAGTTTGTCGAGTGGTACGACGGTGCCCTGCTGAAGCTTGAGAACTTCTTCCAAGCGCATGTGTGTTCGTCCCAATTCGATGGTCAGGTCGAGTTGGACATCCCCCATCAATTCCAAGGTGGCAGATTCGGTGTTGGCCGCTGTGCCGGAAAAATCTTCAAACTGAAAGGTTTGTATGCCCGCGACGAGTTCAGGATGGGGTTGGTCGATGGAGGCTAGGGCCTGCTCAGCCTTTTTGAGCAGTAGTTCCACATCACTTTGAGCAACGATGGATTCAGTAATCGGAGGGGGAGAAGATCCAGCAGACGGCCGTGCGGTGGCGGTAGCAGCGGTTGCAGCCCCCGAACTGCCCTGGCCCATCAATCGCTCAATTTCATCTTGATCGAGAGAAGCGGGCTCGTCCGCCTGGGGTGGTGGATCGGCTGGCGGTTCGGCTGATGGTCCAACACTGCCTTGGGCCATCAATCGTTCGATTTCACTCTGATCAAGGGCTGAGGGTTCTTCCGCCGTTTTTTTGGCTGGCTCACCACTGTCTGCCGGCGTGGCCCCTCCGGAGTCCTGAGCCTGACGCAACAGATTCTCGATTTCATCCTGGCCAATTTGATCGGAGTTATCCGCCATGGGAATCCTTTACCCTTAAGCTCTTAGTGCAATAATGATAGATTTTTCAAGGTTTAAAATGTTATTTGACGAGCGGATAAGCCGCCCGCCTAGATATTGCCATCCATGAAGACGAAACCAGGTCGGCCTAGAACGATTGAATTTATCTTTCAAGGAACGAAAACTTGGGGAAGATGACTTCGCGTAATAGTGGTTTCCCCAAAGCGCGGTTGGTTTTCTCTAATATCTTACGTTTAATCAACCCCAACTCGGCTGCTGTCAGATCGGTGAGTTCTGTGCTTCGTATCGTGATAATTACTTGTTCCTCGATTCGGCGCTGGTTGACGATGTAAAGTTGGTTAAACGGACTTTCGTCTTCTGCTAGCACGGTGCCCCAGAGTTCAAAATCGATATTTAAGCTAGTTCCGCTGTCTGGCTCATAGGTCAAAACATGGTACACGCCTAGATTTACCTCAATCGTATCTGCCGAAGGATCGACTGCTTGAGATTCCCCAGTCCCCTCAGTATCGGCCTCTGATTGCTGTTGGCTAAGCTCTGCATTTGCTAATTTTTCGCCGATGCTAGCAGTTTCTTCAGCGCCGGGGATGAGGGCTGATGCCGCAACCATTTCCACCACCACCACCACCGTAAGAATGACAGCTGCTTTCACCAGGGTTATGATGACCGGCTTTTTGGGTGAGGATTTAGCATCATCCGTTTTTTCTTCTTGGTCGGCCATTGAGTCTGTTCCTTATGAAGAACCATCCGTGGCAGGTAGTGGATCTTTGACACCTTCCAGATCTTGGACACGTTCGTCCCACATCAAGATTTGTACTCGGGAATTGCGTTTCAATCGATCTGGGTCGACGCCGTTGTAGAGCGGTTCTCCAGCCGCCGCAGGGCCCAGTCGAATACGGGCTGGGTCGATTCCTAGTTCGATCAAGAAATCCATGGTGTTGCGGCACCGGGCGTAAGCCAGATCCCAATGATCACGTAAGCCTGAGTCGGGTTGGACAGGTCGTCTTGATGTGTGCCCACGGATCTCAATTTTTTGCGGCTTGCCCGCAATCTGGCGGATGATTTGCTGCAAATCACGTTTGTTTTCTTCCGTCAGTTCGGCAGCACTCTCGTCAAAGTAGACAACACCCCCATTGGATGAATCATCACCAGGACGAACGATTTGAACCTGTTCATTCTCGCCAGTCACCGATTTTTTCTTTTGCCCACCATTGGCAGTGTCTTTCTTTTTAGCTCGTCCCAATGATGCGATATGTTGTAAGGCTGAGTTTCTGGGGCGAATGTTGCCAGGAATGAGTGAAGCAAGCGAGCGGTCGTGACCAAACTGTTCGTGCATTGACTCCACCATCGCCTGAAATTTTTCTTCCTGCTTCATTTCACTCATGGAAACCAACATGATGAAGAACGTCAGCAGCAGCGACATCATGTCGCCAAAGGTAACGACCCACTCGGGGATTCCGGGATCTGGTTCTTCTTCGATAGCCACGGTAGGATGTTGGAAAGATGGAATGTTGGAAAGATGGAATGTTGGAAAGATGGAAAGATGGATTACTGTAGGTAAGGCAGGCATGTGGCTGCCATTATTCCACTATTCCATCTTTCCAACCTTCCACGATGTTACGGTAAGTATTTACTAAATGGTTGAGCTGTCCTTTACGCTGCCTTATTTTCACTGTTTCGAAGTTTTGGTGGAACGAAGGTGTTGAGCTTTTGTTCGATTACCCGTGGGTTTTCTCCTGATTGGATAGCCATGATGCCGCGTATCACGATTTCCATGGCGAGTAGCTCTTGCTTGTTGGTAAAGCCGAGTTTTTCCGCAAGCGGCAGGAAGAATACATTGGATACAATCGCCCCGTAGAGAGTAGTCAACAGAGCAACCGCCATGCCGGCTCCAATCTTCGAAGGATCGCTCATGTCGCCCAGCATAATAACCAGTCCCATCAGGGTGCCGATCATGCCAAATGCCGGAGCGAATCGACCCATGGTATCCAGTATGGACTTGCCATCGCGATGTCGCGTGGCAACGGCATCGAGTTCTGTGCGCATAATATCTTCCATGACTTCCGGGCGTGTGCCATCCACGGCCATTTGAATGCCCAACACAATAAAGGAGTTTTCTATTTCTTCGATGCGACCTTCCAGTGCTAACAGGCCATCCCGGCGTGCGGTTTCTGCCAGGCTAACTAGTTGTTCGATCAACTGAGGAATCGAATCGATCTTATAGAGTAAGGTTTTCATCGTAACACTGAAAACGCCCAGAAAAGTTTTCATGGGGAAAGAAATCATGGCAGCGGCAATCGATCCACCAATGACGACCATGACCGAGGGCGGATCGATAAATGAGGCGAAACTTCCGCCACCCAGAACAATGGCCGACAGGATCAAGCCCAGCGCCAGCACCACTCCAAGTATGGTTGCAACATCCATCGGTAAGTCTTATCCACAGGTGCCAGAATTTATGGTGTGAGCGCACGCTTTGCGTGGCCACGCTCTTGTCAACCATAGCTTGGCATCATCGTGAATCATGACTATCATCACCGCCTCTGTGGCGGGAGTGGGCAGGGATGGACCGACCAATCGTTGTAGTCGTCAGAATCGGCTAGCCTTCAGGCAATAATCGCTTGTTCCGTTGGTAGTCGATGGTTCGCCGCATCACTTCGTCGGGGGATTCGGTTACCACGATGCGCTCATCGGTGGTCAATGTGATATACGTATCTGGTCGTTGCTCAACATATTTGATCAGATCCGCATTGAGGATAAACGGTTCCCCATTGAGTCGAGTCAGTTTGATCATTGTCCCTACCTTCTCAAGGCCAATAATTCATCGAGCAATTGCTGTACGGCGGTGATCACTCGTGCACCGCCCCGGTATTGGGTGGAAGCGGTGATCAGCTCGATCAAGTTTTGGCCGATATCTGTGTTGGATAACTCCACCGCCCCGGCGGTGATTGAACCGATGCCCTGTGCTCCCGGATCGGCTTGAATGGGAAGACCCGAGTTGACTCCGGAGGTATACATATTGCCGCCGACCTGTTCCAGGCCGGAATTGTTGGCAAAACGGGCCATCCGCAGTTGTCCCAAGTCGCGGCTGGCCCCGTTGGTGAAGACGCCCTGGATTTTACCATTTTCGGTGACGATAAAGCTGGAAAGTGTGCCTGCAGGGAAACCGTCCTGGCGGCTGGCGTTCAATTGATTTTCAGCACTGGCCAAACCCGAGATCTCGGTGAAGTCGAGTTTGAATTCCAGCGGCGACGATGAGGGAGACAGTTCCCGGGCGACGGAGATGTTGTCGTTACTGGTAGAGATGACATTGCCTTCGCCATCAAAGGTAATGACCCCCGTACCCACATTGGTGGCGAATCCCGAGGTCGGTTCATTGTCGGCCGAGTCGGCGAACCAGCGAAAGGAGGCGGATGTACCTGTCTTCTCTTCCAAGACAGTCGTCACACGCACATTCAACGGGATACCCAGGCTATCGTACACCACAAAGTCGGCCGACACCCCCTGGCCGTTCGCCGCCTGGGTTTCGGTAAAGTCGAGAGGGATCGATGAGGCCGGGTTGCTACCCACCGTCAACTGGAAGGCGGACAGGTCGATATCGAGTTCATTCTCAATTCCCATATTCGAAGTGAATTGAAGGCGACTGTTGGAGATGGTGCCACCAAGCGAGCCGCTATCTGGGAAGGTGCTTTCAGCCGCCTGCTTAATGACACCCATCGAGTCTTCCATAAAGGAGAGCAGATTGCCGACGTTGCTCGTTGCAGTGATGGTCAAATCTCGTTGGGCCAGTTCTCGTCCACCTTTCTTGCCGGTGAAGGCGAGAGACCCCTGTTGGAACAAGTTGGTGTAGGTGGCCCCGTTGCGCGATACCACATCGGTCAGCAGAGTGTTGAAGGAGATATCGGGACCGTCCAGATCAATCTGTGGATTTGAAGAAATGGTGGCATCAGGTTGATTGTCAACGAAGGAGATATCGCCGGTAAAGGCGGCAATTGCTGTAGGGCCTATTTCATCTACCCGATGGAAGACATTCTGGTTGGTGACCAGATTTCGATAGATACGAATGCTGTTAAAACCGAGCGTTGCAGGCTCTGGTATATCGTCGAGCCGGATTCGTGGGCTGGTGGTGGCGTCTGCGGTTGCCGGGCCAAATTTGGCCGTGGGACGGCTCTCCTCGCCGCTGATGGAATTGTAAAAAGTGACGTAGTAACTGTAGCTGCCACTGTCCAAACCCGTGTCGTTCAACTCGGTATTGCCGGAGATCGATGCGTCTGTAGCATTATCGTTAATGGTTAAGGTTCCGGCTGACTGATCAACAGAAAGTGCACGATAGACCGCGTCGACTGTGGAGTTGTTACGGTAAATACGAATCGTGGAAAACTCACCGCCAGGAGGCGGCTGCGGGATGGACGCGAGATCGATGGTAGATGATGCACCGACGGTTAGTGAACCGGTTGGGTTTGAAGCGGGCCCTTCATTGCCATCGTCGTCAATAAAGGTAAAGCGATAGGTGTAGTCTCCGGCACCAACTAATCCGGCCACACCTGCTCCGGATGTGGCCGATTCAGCAGGTCGAGCCAAGGATTGTAGGACAGTATCGACCGCATCAGGTACCTCCAATGAGCCATCGCTGAGAATGCTCGATTGGATGATTCCCGGTATCGTACCCACATCGCTGGTGGCGCTGAGTACACCTTCGAGAAATACATTTTCGGTGGCCTGCGCGACTGCGGCGGCCCCCAGAGGGATTTGTAGGGTGGTTAAACCGGTTGGTTGGATTTCGAAATTGTCATCGACACCAAAACCGAGTACCCGCTGGCCGGTGATGGTGACGATTTCGTTGTCGGAGTTGGTCTTGAACTGGCCATTGCGGGTGTAAAGCTGTTCGCCCTGTGATCCCTGGACAATGAAAAACCCATCTCCTTCGATCGCAATGTCGAGCGGATTGGAACTGATTTCAATGGTCCCCTGCGTGAACTCAGGCGAGATTTCGGCCACCTTCACCCCGAGACCAACCTGGCGTGGGTTGGTACCACCGCGAGTGGTGGTCGGTGCAGAGCCGATGCTTTGAGTTTGCAGAAACTGGGTGGCAAAGTTGACCGACGACTCTTTAAAGCCAACCGTATTGGAGTTGGCTATGTTGTTACCGGTCACATCGATAGTCGTTTCCGCAGCGGTTAGACCCGTCAGGGCCGTGCTGAGTGCAGATTGAAGTCCCATTTTTTTCTCCTGGTAATGATGCGCTTAGCAATGGTCGGTTGCCAGCGGTAGGGGTTGGTGTTTCAGTGTTTCAGTGTTTCAGTGTTTCAGTGTTTCAGTGTGCGTTTTCTACCGAACTACTGAATTACAGAAACACTGAACTACTATCCCGGTGGACGTACTTCGTCGATGTTGTTGAGGTTAATCTCTACACTGCGGATGGATTGAATCAATTGTGGAGTCTGAGTGAGAACACTTTTTCCAAGATTTGCATTGGAGGCAGTATCGAGAAAGGTGCTGGTGGTCCCATCGTCAAGTGTTCCAACCAGATGGAATTTGCCACTGTCCGATCCGTCGGTACGATAGATTCGTTTGGACGCATCAGTGACCGGCAGGTTACTGATGCGTAGTGCCTGGTCGGTACCCGTCTGGCCTTGAGTGGTAATGGAACCCCCTTGGCTTTCCAATGGGTCGACGCCCAGCAAAACGCCTTGTTGGCTTTGCCAAACGACCCGGTATTGGTATTGGCCAGTCTCGATTTGGCCTTCGATATCGCTAGGTTTGACCTTGCTGCCTAATTCCAAATGTAGTTTGGGTCGTCCGTTGGCCACAGAGATGCGATCCACCAGGCCTTCCACACGCTGACTGTCATCCGACAGACCTGAGACCTGGGCACCGATCAAGCTGGTAGCGCTGGTAATATTTTGCCCCAGCAATACCGCATCGAGAGTTTTGGTCAATTTGTCGGTCGCACCCACCGAGCGAATCTGGCCGATCTGTGAGAGCAACTGATCGTTTTCCAACGGATTGAGCGGATCCTGATTTTGTAGCTCGGCGATCATCAAATGCAAGAAATCGTCCAAATCCAGATCGTTGAGTGTGTTGTTACTGCCGAAGGCCTGCTGCCCCGTACTGGCGGCGTTCACATTAGATAATTGTGTCATGGAGATTTCTCGCATTCCGTTTAGGAAAAAAACTCAAATCATATCCGCCAGGCTGTCGTATGGTCGCTTTTCGCTCTGCGAAAAGTAGTTCGCGTACCATTCGCGGAGCGAATGGGCGACCTTAGGCAAGTGCCCCTGTTTCTGTGAATGTTCCTTACAAAAAAATTAGTCCTTGCTTATCAGTCGTCGTTAAATTACTACATCGAGTCCATCTGGATTTGCCTGAATGACACCAGACGTCATCGATTGGACACTAAGCTCGGTTCGCTCGCGCTGGTCAGTGCGCTGCCCTGAAAGTTTTTGTCTTCCTTCAGTCTGTTCTCCAGAACGTTCTTGTGTTGCCCGATGCTGCGTTTGCTCACGACCTTCCTGACGCACATCGACATCGAACTGTTCAATACGGATTTCTTGTCCGGCCAGTCGTTCCCGCAGGGCGGGAAGATTTTCCAACAGAACCTGGCGGGCTGCGGCAGTTTCGGTTTCTATGGAGGCGGTCAGCACTCCTTGCTTTACAGAAATTTCAAGACGTAACGAACCCAATTCGGGTGGACTGAGTCGCAACTGCAGTAGACCATCCCGTTGTTGGGCCAGTCGTAAGGCGCTACTGACGCGTCCCACAAATCGTGCTCGATCGACGGTTGGTAGGGATGTCTGCTCCGAGGTTGGCCCTGTAGGTTGAATGGAACGGGGTGCCGCCAATCGGTCGAGAGCTCGATCGACAGCTTCCGTAGACGGTACACTGCTAGTGGTTGGTGACACCGGTGTTTCAGCGGTGGCTACAGGTTTGCCAGCGGACGCGGATTCAGCATCGAGAGACTGCCCTGCGCTGAGGCCGCCCTCTCCAACGACGGTGGCTTTGGTGGTCGCGGCAGATTGGTGTTCTTTGCTGGAAAACCTATCAGACGTATCCGCGTCGATGGTCGCTTCACGAACACGTTTGGTGGGCCTATTGGCTTCTGGAGGGGGAGAGTGTTCGTCGGATTCAGAATCACCTTCGGATTGCAAATCGGTCGGACTGGGTAAATCCGAAAGGTGAACCGCCTGTTCTTCAGTCGCGTCCTGCCTGATCGTTTGCTGCACCTCAGACCCAGCGCTATCTGTGGATTGAGCATGTGTCGAAGTGGCCTGTTGGCCCGTAGCGATCGCATTCAACTCTTCGGTCAGTTCAGGGTTCGATGAAAGTTCAGGGTTCGAAGGTGATTCAGGATTCAAAGGTGATTCAGGGTTCGATGAAAGTTCAGGGTTCGATGGTGATTCAGGGTTCGAAGGTGATTCAGTGTTCGAAAGTGATTCAGGGTTCAAGGGCCCTTCCGTATTGGTGAGTAATTCAGAGTCGGGTTGAGTTGAGGTCTCTCGTTGCTCAGGTTCCTCTTCGTGGCTCACCGCTTGCGGATTGGACTGGTTTGCAGTGTCTTCGGTGGTAGTCTCGGCGGATTCGTTCGAATTCTGAACCGAGCCTTCTTTTGCAGATTCATCATCGTCTGCCTCTGAGGCAGTCAGCAATTGCAAGTTGGTATTCGAGTTCTGCGCTGCACCGACAGACGGTGTTGCTGCCTCGCTGGAAATCTCTACTTCATCCTCGACAGCAGTCTGTTCCTCTTGCGGATCCTTCGCAGAATCGCCTTGGGCGGTTTCCGCTGGTGGGTCACTTTGGGCATTGGCCTGGTAATGGGTATCGTCCGGCAGTGTGGAATGGTTGTCTGCACCATACGGGTCTTCTCGCTGCGAGTCGTCTTGATCGTTCCGGTCAGATCCCGACCGCGTGGGGACTTGGGATGAGGTGGACTGGGCAGCCTGATTGAAATGTTCATCAAACGGAGTTGCCTGGCTGGTAGCAGGTGGAGCCAGGTCGATTGGCGCGCGCGATGGCACGGTGAGCTGCAAAAGCGAGTCGATGGGAGAATTGGCCATAACAGAGTGGTCCTGGATCGTTAATTGTTTTCTTGACCATTGAGCTGATTAAGAGTTTCAATGGCAGCGTCGATCTTAGGTTTGACTGGTTTTCCAGACATCATTTGAGTGTGAATATCATGGAGTGTCTTCAATTCTTTTTCGTCCGTAAATGTTTTTAGAATGGCATCTCGACTGCGTGCTTTCATGCCTTTGAGCAGCATGATGACATCTGCCATGTTGCCCTTCTCAACCATGTCGAGAAGAAGCGGTTTCGCTTGTTTTTTAGGATCGAGTTTTTCCAACTGGGCTCTTACACTGTTGGGGCCCGATTTCATGATTCGTGATTCCTGTTCGTGCAGGAAATTTTTTACATCCCGCCTTACCGCTTTGTATTCAGCGGTGGCATCTTTGACTTGATCGAGTCGGTAATTGAACCCTTCTAAATTGCGCATTAAATCTTCCTGTTTGGCCTCGAAGTGGCGCAGCAGAATAGCCCGTTGTGCTTGCCGATCATCATAGGAGCTTTCTTCGGCGGGAATATCTTCGGGGTTCGGTTGCTGAGATTCAGTGAGTTCTTCCAGATCGATATCATGCATCAAGGCGACCAGGCGGAACATCTGCTCATCATCTAGTTTTCCTTGGCTGCGCAAGTAACTGTAGCCCAGCACCGCAGTGATCACTGTAGCGACACACACGTAGCCAATCAGTGGAAAAAGGATACGGATGATGGCACTCATGGTCCACTCCTATCGCCAGATTGATGGGTGTGACAACTCAGTGAGTGGTGCGAATGCTGGCCAATTTCGTCATACACCTTTGCCTCTTTACGCTCTTGTTGCTTTTGGTGTTGCTGCTGCTGACGCTGTTGAAACTTCTCCAATACGCGTACTTGACGATCTGATTCCACCAAGGCCTCGCGACGTTTGGCGACTTCAGCAGAAAGTATCTCTGCTTGTTTTACCATCGTAGTTTGTTGCGTCCACAGGGTAAGTTGGTAACGGCCGACTTCAATCAATTGATTGACGTCAGTTTGTGGTTGGCCCATTGAATCGCGTTGCAATTTTTGCAGTTGATGTAGTTCATCGAGCACTTCTTGTTGTTGATCAGACAAGATGGACTCTGCCTGATAGGCCTCAGCCAGTCGATTGCGCTTTTCATCCCGTTGTATTTCCCGAAGTCGCAGCAGTGTACGAAGTCGAAAGTTGTATTTGGACATGGATGCTTGATCGTTAGTCGTAAGTGAGTTGAGGCAAAAGCGGAAAACGGAAAGTGGAAAGCGGAAGTATGGCTAGGGATAGTATGCATGGTGTTGTTGGAATATATATTTTTCTCCGTTCTCTGCTCTGTGATTTCAGTTTCCCGCTTTCCGATTTCCGCTTTCCGCTATGGTTAACGCCTGACATTGCTGGGCCAATGCAAGAATGGCTTCTTTAACTTTCTCCAGGTTGGATGACTCATTCGTCTGTTGCTGTAGTAGTTGGTTGACCGCCTCACGCATTTGGACGGCAACGTCTAGGGTTTTGTTGTTGCCCTGGCGGTAGGCGCCGATTGACAATAAATCCTCATTTTCCGCATGGACCGCAAGCAATTGGCGCAGGACAAGAACTGCTTGCTGTTGCTCGGGAGAGGTGATCTCGTTCATCAACCGACTGATGCTGCGGAGAATGTCGATTGCGGGGTAATGGCCCCGTTCTGCCAGCTTGCGCGCTAGCCAGATATGTCCATCTAGCAATCCGCGCATGGTATCGGCGACAGGTTCATTTTCATCGTCTCCCTCTACCAGGACCGAGTAGAATGCAGTGATGCTCCCATGTTCGGTTCGACCGGCACGCTCTACTAATTTGGGCAGCATGGCGAAAACGGATGGGGGATAGCCACGCGTGGTAGGTGGCTCGCCGGTGGCCAATCCGATTTCGCGCTGTGCTAACGCATAGCGAGTGACCGAATCCATGACCAACAAAACGTTCTTTCCCTGGTCGCGAAAGTATTCGGCAACCGCAGTTGCAGTATGGGCCGCTTGGATTCGCAGTAGGGCCGGTTCGTTACTGGTGGCCACAACGACGACACTTTTGGCAAGCCCTTCGGCACTCAATTCTCTTTGTACAAATTCATTGACTTCTCGGCCACGTTCACCAATCAGGCCGATAACCATCACATCTGCATCGGTGTATCGGCCCATCATGCCTAGCAGCACGCTTTTACCAACACCGGATCCGGCAAAAATGCCAAGTCGTTGGCCTTGACCGCATGTTATCATGCCATCGATTGCTTTTACGCCGGTGCCGAGTGGCGACTCGATCCGCGGGCGCTGGGTGGGGTTGATTGGCACTCCTGCCAGTGGAAGCCGATTGGCTAACATGGGTTGTGGCCGTCCATCGATTGCACGACCTCGAGCATCGATCACGCGTCCTAGCAGACCGTCACCTACACGGAGGGTACGTGAAGTACGTGTTAGTCGAACTTCACTACCCCGCCGCACACCCTCCAAATTGCCCAGCGGCATGATCAGAGTGGTCTTGTCACGAAAGCCTACCACTTCTGCTTCAATCGACGGTCCAGCAGGACGAGAAATCTGGACTAAGGCACCGACAGGCGCGGGGAAATCGGCCACTGCGGCGGTGAGCCCGACCGTTTGCACAATGCTACCGGTTATGTCGGTTAGCATGGCACCATCAAGGGGCGCGATCAGTTGAGAAATTTGTGAAGTCATGCGTAGTTGTTAGGCGCGAATTATTAGGCGCGAGTTGTTGGTTATTGGTTTTCAGTAGGTTGGATGTAAATTTCCGCGTTAGCGAGTAACTGGCGCCTCATACACTAGCAACTACCCCATTTCTTGCTCTACACGGGCAAGTTGTGCTTCTAGTTGGACATCGATTGCCCCAAATTGGGTTTCTACACGGCAGCCACCTGATGTAATGGCGTCATCGGCCACAATTTGGCCCTGGGCAATTGGGCAGAATATGGCAGCCAGGCGGTCGACCTCATCTCGCAGTGTTTCATGATCATTCGGATGAAGATGTACAGAAACCTTGGTGCCGCCGACGGCTAGACGTAATGCTTCGCGGATCCATTGCAAGGACAGTTCCGGCTCTGTTTTCAACTCGCGCCGGATAATGTGTGCTGCGATGGTGCTGGACAATTTGATGACTGAAGTCTCCCAGTATTGAAGCCACTCCTGCTTGGAATCTTCAATTTGGGATACGGCAAGATTGAGTGCGGGAACAAGTGATTGCATTTGCTGGGCAACTTTTTCGTCCAGGATAGATTCGATTGCTTCCTGGGCTGCTTGCCGACCTGCTTGCTCTGCCTGCTGATGAATGTTCTCCGCTTCCTGCTTAGCCTGTTGAATAATTTGAATCGCTTTTTGTCGAACCGTGGTCAGATAGTCGTCCGCCTGGTTTTCCATGTCAGAAAGACTAAAAGCCGCTGCGCGCAATGTCGTACCGGAAGATAGCGTTTGAGCGTCGTGTTTGATTATGGTGGCCATAGTTTTGAATAAAGCGGAAAGTGGAAAGCGGAAGAATGGTTTACTCGCGCATCATAACTCGCGTCTCGCTCCCTCCATCGCTTTTTCAGTAAATTGTTGCTGGGCGGCTTGCAGGTCGCGAATGCTTGTTGGCTGTAGGGAATGCAGTTGACGTCTGAATTTCTTTGCTTGACGGCGCGGAAGTTGTCCCAGAATGCGGTCCAGTAAGTGAGATGTCGCGCCGGTCAATGCAAGCATGGTGATTTGAGGATCTGTTTTGCGCAGGGTATCCAACAACACGGCATCGCTCAGCATGCAGAGTGATTCCATCCCGTGCACGTTCTGGTATTCCGATTGAGGTGGGGAGAGGCGATCATTCGACTTAGATTCGGTATAGGGTGATTCGGTGTCGGGTTTGACATTGGGTGCAGAATCAACAGCGACAGGCATTTCTAGTTCATGTGCGAGTAGCCGGTTATGGCTGCTCAACTTGTCAAGAATAGCTTGTCGATGCTGATCGGAAGTTTGCGCGAGAATTTGACGGACTTTTTCATTGCCCTGGGAAGCAAGTTCTTCTTGTTGCCGGTGTGTTTCTAGCCATTCGGCCAGATGGCTTTCCAACATATTAAGAGAATGCTGATCCACAGGGTGGAGCTGAGCTAAACGCTCAAGGATTTCGGTTTGTAGTTGGAGAGGCATTTCCAGTAACAGTTCCGCTGCCTGGCCTGCAGCGAGTTGCGAAATCACTACCGCAATGATTTGAGCCGGTTCATGCTGTAGAATCTTGGCGATTGTTTGCGTATCATGGTTGCCGAAGAACGCAAATGGCTTGCCTTGGGTGGCTGCTGATCGGTCGGTAGAGGCTTGCTCGTTCTGTCCCATGCTCGCTGCACGACGATCGTAGGTTGCGGTGGTGTGATAGCCCTTGGCATCATAATGATCATCCATGCTATTTTGCTCTTCAGCCGACGACGACCAGTCCAACTCAACGCCATCATCTGGTAGGGCAAAGGGTCTCCGTGGAATAATCGCATTCTGGAGCGGTGGTTGGGACGTGCTAACACGCAGTTCATACAACACTTCCCGTCGTTCTTCAGGATTGACAGACCCCAAGTCGGCGACTGCTTGACGTAGGATTGCCGCATCTTCCACCGGTAATTTGCGGATCAGTTGCTGTCCTTCCTGCTCATCCAGGCTGGCTACCAAGATTGCCGCCTTGCGCATCGTAGACATGGGGGCTTGGTTCATGGTTTTTTTCCTGCTAGAACTTCTGACTCTGTCTGAGGTGAATCACTTTTGTTAACCAGCGTTATCGATCCATGTTCGTAGAATGGAGGCGGCCGCTTCGGCATCTTCTCGTACGATGTCGGAAAGGTCATCTTTCAGCGTAGGACCTTTGTTCAGTTTTAACCGTGGACGTGAATTTTCATCCTTGGAGTCGTCGTCTTCGTTCGAGGACGAAGATTCGTTGTCGCCACCTTGTGAAAATGGGAGGCTCGAGGAGCCCGTATCGGGTAAAGGATCTGAGCGTGGGATGGACTTAACCACTGAGCGGAGCATGACCAGACTAATCAAAGTGAGTCCTCCCATCATCATGTTGCCAATATTCTGGTTAGCCCAGGCGATGGCTTGACTGGAAGTGGTAGGTTCTTCTATGGGCTCGGAGGGCAGGGAGTCGAAAATGGTAATGACAACCGATTCGTAAGGATTTGAGTCTGAATGTCGAGGAAGTAAATTTTCTACTTGTTTTTTAATTTTGTCTTCCAAGTTGACTTCAATGTATCCAAGCATTTCCTCATTGGGCTTTGCATCCTCGGCCGCTTCGGGAGTTCGCTGTCGCCAAATATCGACCAGATAGTCGCTAGGGATGGCGATGGCAGCTTGGACTTGCTGAGGAACAAATCCGGCCCACTCGGTGGTTTCTCGAATCGTGCCCACAACATTATCAGTATCTTGAGACGAGTTGACTGTTTTGCTAACGAGTTTTTCTTGCTCTTCTTGATCTCCCGCACGCCCGGGGCCTTGAGCTTGGAGTCCGGGTCTGCCTGCGCTGGCGGTTTTCGTGTTGGTGATTTCATCGTCGGTGCGACTTTCCCGCATTGCGACCCCTTCTCCATCCGGTTTTTCACTCACGGTGGTACGACGGACCGTATCATCAAGTTCCACAGTAATGGTTACCTGGACGCCCGGAATATAGCTCAGGAAACTGCCTATTTTATCTTTCATCCAAAGTTCATAGTTAAGGCGTTTTTGGAAGTAGGGATCGTCGAACATCTCAGGCGTGACAGAGAGTTCATCGTATCGCTGTACGTTATCTTCGTTGGCCAGGTGGACATCCTTGGTGGAGAGGCCAACCACAGCACCAGCGACGGTTTTCTTAATCGTTTTGATCTGTCGAGGATCGAGTGTTTCACCGGGAGCAGGACGAATGCTCACCATGGCGGTCGCTTGCTGACGTCGGTTGAGACCCTGGGGAGGAAGGATGTCGTAGATCACCTTGGCGTCGGCGATGGTGTCGAAACTTCTAAGAATCAATGCGACCTTGCGCTCTTTTGTGGTTTTAACTCGCTGTCGACGACTTTCACTGCTTTCAAATGGACTGGTTTCAAGCTGGCCTTCGTCGAGCACATCGTAGTTGGTGGGCATTGCATCTGCTTTGGCAACCGCTGCCCAGTAGGCGGATTTCTGCCCTCGAGGAACACGAATTCGATTGCCGACTTGTTCGGCGTCGTTCAGGCCATCGGAGGCAATGGCTGCCATCACTTCCTCGACTTCCCGAGCCTGTAATATTCGACCGCCAAACAGATAGGCATCGGGGCCGGACGCATTTTGTTGAAACAGGAATGTGAGGCTGATACCGATCACACCCAAAAGTAGCACGGCAGTGATCCGTGCTGCGGGTGTCATGGAGAGAAACAACTCTCGTATTTGTCCAATTGCCTGATTCAGAAAATCCATCCGTGGATTGGCCTTATTGTGTCGTGTTGAATGTTGAGTGTGTCGTGTGGAGTGTGAAGTGAGGAGATGTGTCCTTGAGGTCTCTCACTTCCGCTCTCCGCTTTCTGCTTTCCGATTTTTCTAGATTCTAATGTCCTTCACCTCCTGAAAGACTTGCATCATTTTGTTCCGCATTTGTAACATCAGTCGAAAAGACAAGTCGGCCTTTTGTACTGCAGTCAGCACGGCAGCCGGTTCTACATCGCCGCCTGTCATGAGTGTTTCGACCGCCTGGTTAGCCTGTTGTTGCATCGAGTTCACATCCTGGAGTGATTGCAACATCATCTGTTTAAACGAAGATCCTCCTTTGGTTTGACCTGTGGCTGTGGCCGACTGTGTGGCTGCGGCCGACTGGGGTTGGACGGCACTCAGTGGCAGTTGGGTGGGGCTGATGGGGGTCATCTTAGCGTTCCTGTCCTGTGTGGATACGAGTTGGCCCCCCAACGTCGGTCACTAAAGTCCTTCAATCGATTTTTACTAGGTTCATGCCAAGATCTGAAGCATGCTATTTCCCAAGTCTTTGGTGATTTCCATGACTCCAATATTGGCTTCATATGCTCGTGTTGCTTCCAATGCGTCAACAAATTCAGTAGTCATATTGATATTGGGATAGGCTACGTTGCCATTTTCGTCAGCGTCAGGATGTCCTGGAATATTTTTAAGCTTAGGCTCATCCTGAGAGTACTCGACGGATGCCACGCGTACTCCTGTGCCGCCGCCAGAAGTGTTCACTTGGGCATCCTCTTGAAAGGTAACATAGCGGGGCGTGTAGGCTTCTAACTCGCCTTTCTCGTTACGTGTGGTCGAAATGTTAGCAATATTTGAGGAAATGACATCAAGCCGCGCCCGCTGAGCGACCAGTCCCGTGGTACTGATATCTAAGGCATTAAACATGGCAACTACTCCAGGCTAACAGTGTTTTGGGCTTTCGGTTTAGCACGAGTGTTTGTTTTCCAATGAAACGACTGAACTACTGAATTACCGAAACACCGAATTACCGAAACTACGCTCGTTCCGAAATGGCGGCTCGCAGCAAGCGGAATTGTGAGGTCATGATGCTGATTGCCAAGTTGTGTTGAAATTGATTTTTCGTTAATTCTGTGACCTGCTGTTCGATGCTTACGTCGCTGTTGTCATGAAACAAGATGCTTTTCATAGAGTCTTTGACACTGTCCATGCCATGCTGGCCTTGAGCTGCAAGATTTCCTGCATTCATCGCTAGTCCACCTGTTGCTGATGAACTGGCGGACCCGTGGTGGTAAGGATCACTGATTGCTGGTGGTTGGTTACGTGTTTCGATGACTTTTTTCAACGCACTTTGGAAATTATCCTGCGATAGATCGCGAGTACGGTAACCGGGTGTGTCGATATTGGCAATATTACCTGCCAATACACCATGCCGAGCTTGGGTAAAATTTACCACTTGTTCCAGCACAGGAATTGTCGACGAATCAAACAACATGAGGTGACATTCCTATATTAAAGTGTGGTGGGACATGGTTGGTGGATTTTTGTTTGGAGAACACAATGCAATGCGTGTGCCTAAGTTTTGTTGTCAGGGTTCCATACAATACGCCCGAGGCTTTGAAACGCAGGAGTGATCTGGATTTCTGTGCTGAATTAAGACTTTCCGTGGCTGCTTGGATTTCCTCTTTTACCAAAATTATTGTGCAACTCTTTTGCCTATTTTTCGTGAGGTCCTTGGCTATCCTGTTTTACGTTGTTTCGTAGAAGCAGTTGCATCGGCAGATTCTGCCACTTACATCGGTAAAGATTGCCGGTTGGTTTTGGATGGTGTGGCCAGGTCATGTTGGGCACTGAAATCTTTGGTGCGCGGTGCATATCCATAGCAGCGTAGTTTGCCACTGAGTGTACGAATGCCTATGCCCAGGGCTTCGGCCGTTTTAGCCCGATGACCATCAAAATGTTTGAGAGTGGCAACGATCATATGCCGCTCCATTTCATCCAGGCTGGTACCAACTGGCAGCTCCCTTTCTGAGGGCCGACTTGTATTCGACGGAGACGGTTGTCCCTGTTCGGGTTCTCTTAGCCAGGGTCGCAACTCATTGGCGGAAATCGGTTCACCCTGATTGAGCACACAAGCTCGGGTGATCATATTTTCCAATTCACGAACATTACCCGGCCAGTGGTACTGAAGAAATAATTCTTGGGCTTCGGGGAGCAATTGGCAACGGGGTCGCTGTAGACGCTCAGCAGCTCGGTCGAGAAAGTGGTCGGCCAGTTGCAATACATCATCATCTCGATCACGAAGTGGAGGCAACATCAAGGGTACGACGGCCAGGCGGTAATAGAGATCCTCGCGAAAACGTCCTTGAGTTACTTCCTCCATCAAATCGCGATTGGTACTGGCGAGTACACGCACGTCGGCACTACGTGTATGACTGCTACCAACTTGTTCAAATGTGCGTTCTTGCAGTACTCGCAGAAGTTTCGCCTGCAAAGGCAGGTCGATTTCTGTGATTTCATCCAATAGGATGGTTCCACCATCGGCCATTTCAAAGCGACCTATTCGATTAGTATCTGCTCCTGTAAAAGCACCTCGCAAGTGGCCGAACAGTTCACTTTCAGCTAATTGCGGAGAGAGAACGGGACAATTGAGGCGAACCATAGGACCAGCTGACCGATTGCTGGAAGCATGCAAAGCCTGGGCAACCAGTTCTTTTCCAGTTCCACTTTCACCACAGATCAACACGGTTTCCGAGGTAGCAGCCACTTGGGTAATACGTGCGCGCAATGTTTGCATCGATTGGCTCGATCCAGCCATGCCAAGCAACATGGACGGTTCGATCGAACCTGATTGCTCCGTGTGTGTCGAGTGTTTAGGGATCAACAATCGGCCACGTTGGATCGCGCCGGCTACCAGTCGCTCTAACTGTGCAATGTCGAATGGTTTCTCCAGATAATCAAACGCTCCTTCACGCATTGCTTCAACCGCGGAATTCACCGTAGCATGGGCGGTAATCATAAGTACTTGCAGACGCTGCTGACGTTGGTTCAGCTGACGGATGAATTCCAGCCCGTCCATTCCGGGCATCTGCAGGTCCGTAATTACGACATCGAATGGTTGATGATTGACAAGTGGGAGCGCTTCCACAGCGCTAGCAGAACAGAAAACTTCGTATCCTGCTGAGCGGAGGACATCTGCAATGGATTCTCGTGCTGCCGCATGGTCGTCTACTACCAGTACACGCCCGGTGTTTGAAGGATTCGAGGGGTGGGTCATGCGGCGACTCCCATCGCCCTGCGAGGCAATTCGATAGTAAACGCAGCTCCCCCTTCAGGACAGTTGACTGCTGTCATCCGACCTCCATGCGCTTCGATAATCCGGTGTACAATCGATAAGCCCAGACCGGTACCATTACTTTTGGTGGTATAAAATGGATCGAAAACGTGCTCCAATTGTTGTTGCGAAAGGCCGGGGCCGCTGTCGGCGATTTCCAACTCAAAGCCCATGGGTCCATCGTAAGAGGTGATGACCACTTCGCCGCCTTGGGGCATCACGTCAATTGAATTGAGTACCAGATTAACCAGCGCTCGTCTCATCATTTCACGATCGGCTGAGACCAACGTATTGGGGGGTACATCGATTGAAACCTGAATCCCTTGTGCGTCCATTTGAGGATTCAGTGATTCATTGACCTCGTCTATTAAATCACGAACCAGAAATGTATGCCATTGGGGCTGACGGTGTGATGTAAAATTCAATAAGTCATTCACGGTAGTATCCAGGGCGTTAAACCCTGCCTCAACTTTGGCCAGGACATCCAAGCTGCCGGTATCAACCGACAACCGTCGACGTAGTAAACTCAAATATAGTGTGACCGGTACCAGGCTGTTGCGAACTTCGTGGGCTACATGAGCCGCCATCCGTCCCAGATCGGCCAGTCGATCTTTTCGGGCCAGCTCTCGGTTTTTGACTTCGAGCTCGTCGGTCAGGCGTGCCACCTCTCCTTGTAATGCTTCATGGGTATGTTCCAATCTCACAGTCGCTTCATGCCACGCGGCCAATACTTCACTCAGGCTGCTCTCAGCATTAAGTTCCTGTGGATCCGATTCCCATTCCGGCAAATCTGTTTGGGATGTGATAGATGGTAATTGGGAGTCCAACTTGTGGACCTCTGTGGCAAGGTTATTCATCGTTGAATATCGAGCCCTTCGTTGGTTGTTAAAGCCTCAGCGGAGCCTTGAATGAAATTTGTAGATAAGTCAGGGGACGTCGTGTGTGATGGAGAAGATTGCTGAGCCTGGTAAGCACCTCGTGCTAAGCTCGCCGTATGTACGGTTTGTAGCTGGCTGGCCACTTCATCCCGCCTGTGGGTAAGTAGTTGTTCGTTCTGCATTTCTAATCGCACGACTTCTTCCAGGAGCAGACGGCAGTCGGCACTCTGTTGTGCGCACTGAGCCCGTGCCTCAGGAGAAGGCCAGGTCCGTTGCTCTGGATCCTCACGGTGGTAGGGATCTAAATTACGTTCGATGGCTTGAATTGCGCCGAGTATTTTTTGTTTGGCAGCTAGCAGTTTCAACAGCGATTCCATTTCGCCGGTGGCAATCAACTCAGACTGCTTGCGTCCCAATTCGCGCATCTGCCTAAGGCATTGCCAGCGCTGAGTAATGAGCGTAGCCAATTGATCGGTGGAATGTTCAGACATAATTATTTTCACCATTTCCCCAATTGTTCCAGCAGGAGCTCCCAACCTTGACGGTTTAAATTGGTCGCAAGTTTGAAGTCTGTGTCTGCTGGCAACCGGTCGAGAACCAATTTGGCTTGCTCAATGGTACCCCTGGCTTTGACCGGTTGATTTAGACGTTGCCAGCAGTTGGCAATTTGCACAAAACTCTCTAGCACAAATGCTTCTTGCTGGTAAAGAGTGGTGACATTGGCATAGGTTTTACGCGCTTCTTCGTACCGGCGGAGTTGAAACAGCACGGAACCTTGCATCATATAACAATTTCGTAGCAAATTACGATTTAAAGCAGCACTGTCCTTGTGCTCGCCGAGTGTGATCGATCGCTTAACCGATAAGTAGTTGTCGAGTGCTTGGGCAAGGTAATCCAAATAGAGTTGGCGGTTTTTATGGCGGTCACTTTCAGTTTTTGCACTGTCCATATTTTTACGCGGTATCACACTCGCACTGTGGAAAGCACGGGCAATAAGATACCGGGCCAACATGGCCTCTTTTGCTTGAGGGTACCGTTGGACGGCTTCGGATAATTTTCGAATGGCTTTGTGGTACTGCTCCTGGTTGTAGAACAGATGACCCAGGGTGAAGAGTGAGTCTTCCCATTCCGCAGCGGTTGGATCCAACGTGCCACCAAATAAGTTGGTTTGCAGTAGTTGTTCCGCCAGGTTGGCCTGGTCATTTTCCAGATAAGACCGTGCACATTCCAGGCGTGCTTGAAAAATATTCGGATCGCGAGGATACATTTCGATGCAATCCGTCAGTTGTTCGATCGCCAGTGAAAGATATCCCAATGCCAGATTGGATTGACCCATGCGAAGTAAAGCCAGCGCATTACGCCGACGGGATTCGTAGTAGAGGTATTCTTCAAGGATACGGATAGTGTTTGTGTAATTATGTCCCAGAAAGTAGTTTTCGGCAGCTAACCATAGATCTTCAGGGAATTGGCGTGTAGCAAATCGAAGCCGTGCGACATTTTCGTAAGCCCGCCCCGCAGCCCGATAGTGAAACCGGTTATCCCAAACAGGTGATTTTGCTTGCCGGGGTGCTTCAGTGTTCCCTTCGAGTTGCTTGTGTTCTGCCCACTTGCGATGTGTTTTAGCTCTCAATTCGATTACATCAACTACACTGAACACAGGCTCAATGAGGCCCACAAGTTTCATGGCATGTTCGAATTCGTTCCTTGTGACATAGGTCCGATAGGATCTTAATAGACGCTTACGTAAAGTTTTCAGAGGCAATAGAGAGCTGGAATAGGTGACCGGATCTCCTACGGACTGTAGAACCGTACGATATCCGGCGAATGCTTTTTCGGGACGATTTTTATCTCGATCCAGGTCTGCCATCGCCAGGGTTGCGGCAAGACCTGCTGATGTATCGCCGTGAATTTTTCGAAGCTGACTGTATTGATTTTCCGCTTTTAGTTTGTTTCCTTGTGCTTCGTAGCAAGTTCCAATCCAGTACATTGCATGTCGGCTGAGTTCTCCATGACGCTGATCAACTTGTTGTACTTCCTTAAGGTTCGAGAGCGCAGTTGCCAGTTTTTCTGTTTGCTCAGAGGAGCCTGGTTGCATATTCGACGCTTCCAGAAGGGCCAGATTACCCAGCAGTAATCTGACGCGGGCTTGCTTGCGATGAGTTTCTTGAATGTGTTCGAGTGTTTCACGCGATTGGCTTGTCCGACCTAGTTTTCCTAGAATTTCCGCTTTAGTAATGAGAGCTTGTGATTGGAGATCAGGATCCAAGGCAGGCTGGGTCAGTAATAGCTTGTTATACTTCAGTGCCCCTTTTAGGTCTGGGGTAGGGAGTAATAAATTAGCATCTGCCAGCAAGGAATGGATTTCTGAAGTCCAAGATTCCTTATTGAGTAGGGCTTCCTCCAAAATGGGGATGCCCGCAAGGGGTTGATTGCCCAGAACCAGACTACGGCCCAGTAAGAAGAGCAATTGACTCTCACGCCCTGGGGGGATGCCTATCTGTCGTGCCTTTGTTAGGTAGCGTGAAGCAACAAGATGCATCGCCTGACGGCGATCCACAGACCATTCCTTGATAGCATCGAACTCTTTGGCTGCACCCAATACAAATAGAGCACCTCCCAACGACTTCGTGTTGGCCGTCTGTTGCTGCAACTCGCCAATGAGGTTCTTGGCTTTGCTAGTATCTTGCGCATCAAGGGCTGCCAATGCCATCTCTAAAGTAACTAGGTTGATGGGCTCAACCGCTAAGTGTGCCAGGTAACTCCAGATGGCAAATGTGGAGCCAACCATAATTATTGCTAAGGTACTGGCCAGTGCCAATCGCAGGCGACTGCCGGATACCCAGCGATGAATTGCTAAGGGCAAGTTCCTTAGTCGCTCCAGAAGTGTGATGCGTTTCTCGTCATCTGGAGATTCTTTTTGGTTCGGCTGTTTAGCCATGAAAACTAGTCAGGAGAAGAGTGGATGTCGGTTGTCAGGCAACTTACTCAGATGAGTTGTGCGACGAATCATGCTGTGAAAAATAGAAAACGGCTGAGCTTGTACAAAAAATCGCCAGCCGATGTCAATCCACATCAAAAAAATAAAAGAGGACGGAAGTCTTTTGCCGTAATGACAAACGATTCCCGTCCCCCTTATTGTCTCACGCTGAGATCTAGAAAGCTCCCACGTCTTCAGACGGTGGCCTTCAGTTTTCTAACAAAACCGATTCATAATCCATTGATCCATGTCTGATAGCATTTTGGTGGTGAGTTCATCACCACAAGGATATTGCCTGAGATCGAGAGAAAATCCTGCTGCGTGCAGAAGACGCAGGTCTTCACAAGCTTGCTTTGGTAGATACTTTTGACTATCCAACGAATTGGCGATCAACAGTGGCAGTTTTCTCGCCTCGTTGATCCTGCGCAGTAGATTTAGGCCACGTGGCAAAGAGCCACCCAGTGATATCGCGCCTGCAAAGATCTGGGGATTTTCCAATGCAATACGTAATGCCATCGTGCCGCCACCGTCATAGCCGGCAATAAAGATGCGATCGCGATGAATGTTGTAGCGGTTGCTGGCAATCTCGATGCAATCTAAAACAGACTCGACTGCGATAGTGATTTCTTCCCGAGATTGTACCCAGCAAAAAGTGGCGGGGACCGGTGCATCCCCCATGGCCAGTTTGCCCGTTGATTGCGGACCGCCCGTTGATTGCTGATCGCCTGTCGATTGTTCGTCTTTGCCTAAACTTCCCTTTTCAATGTTATTCGTCGCCTCGTTGCCCGCTATCCTGTCCACAGGTTCTTTGTTTTTCCTGTTTGGTCCATCCGTTGTGGTAGCCCGTTCGATCGTGGTAGCCCGTGGGCCGATGGCAATATGATTTCTCATGCTGACCAACGGTAAAACGGTGCGCAATTGATTTTCATTATCACTTGGGCCATGTAGCCAGACAATCAACGGGTAGGCATATCCTGCTTCGTAGTGAATCGGAGAGAATATGCAATGTGGCGTTAAGTTTTCACGCGCTGAATCGACTGGAGTTGCACCGTACAATTCAGATTGCAAATGTTTGCTAAGTGTGAGCGGATAATCGCTAGGTGCGATGGAGGAGAGCGACATGGTAGGGATTGTATTTTCAGGGAATAGTGAACTGTGAGTCTGAGAATGAGGATATTTAAGAACCGAACTAGCGGGTAGCGGTGAGCGATCCATGAATAGGTTCCCTGGTGGTGAGAATCAATGCACTACAGAAAAGCACACAGGCGGGCGCCAAGGCATGATTGGGTTTGTAATTTAGTCACAGGTAACTGTCAATGTCAGGCTTGACCCCAATGATCATGCCAATTCGGCCATCGTGGACACGAGTTCATTGACAGCATCCACGCTTTTCTGGAATGCGGTCTGTTCCGATTCAGTGAGCGTAAGCTCCACAATTCGCTGAATGCCTTCGGCTCCCAAAACAACTGGAACGCCCACATAAAATCCACCCACACCATATTCCTTGTCACAATAAGCTGCACAAGGTATCAGCCGCTTCTTGTCGCGAACGATGGCTTCTACCATTTGTGCGGAAGCTGCAGCAGGGGCGTAGTAGGCGCTGCCTGTCTTAAGTAGCCCGACGATTTCTGCACCTCCCTTACGTGTGCGATCGATAATTTCTTCTAACCGTTCTGGAGCAATCAGTTGAGTTACAGGTATTCCACCGACCGACGTGCAGCTTGACAATGGTACCATTGTGTCGCCATGGCCACCCATAAGGAGTGCTGAAATGTCTTCAACACTGACTCCTAACTCCATTGCGAGAAAGGTTCGATAGCGGGCCGTATCCAGTACTCCAGCCTGTCCCAGAACTCGCTGATGCGGAAAGCCGGTCACCTGCTGGGCCCGTTGGACCATGGCATCCAGCGGGTTGCTGACCACAATCACGACTGCATCGGGACTGGTACGTTTGATTTCTTCGCAGACACTCGTCATGATTTTTGCGTTGGTGGCCAGCAAATCGTCGCGGCTCATGCCCGGTTTGCGTGGGATACCTGCGGTAATAACTACCACATCGCTATCACTGCTATCATCGTAGCTGGTCGTTCCGACGATATTTGAGTCGAAACCAACAACGGGTGATGCTTGCATCAAGTCAAGCGCTTTTCCTTTTGGCATATCCCCTGTTTGGGGAATATCGACCAGCACGATGTCCCCCAACTCGGCCGCTGCACACCAGTGAGCGGTAGTGGCTCCCACATTTCCTGCCCCAATAATAGAGATTTTTGCTCGTCGCATTTTTTTGTCCTTGGTATTTTGTCTTTGGTGTGGGCTCCCAACCCTGAGTATCGCGCTGAGCATGATTAGACGCAAGGCCCAATGTTGTTTTCCGCTCTGGACAGCCAGCAGATGGATTCCTACCATTCGGCCCTCTTCTTTTGTAACACACGATATTCTTGTAACACACGATATTCTTTTGCTCAGGAGGCCTCGATGGCTTCAGAGGTGAGCCGAGCTGCGGACCTGATACGCCGTGGCCAGGAACTCATTTTGCCGATTGCGATCATCTCCAGTGTGTTGGTGATCATGGTGCCGTTGCCCCCTGCGCTCATGGATGTGTTGCTGGCTGGCAACATTACCGTCTCGGTCATTGTGCTTCTGACCACAATCTACGTTCGTACTCCTTTGGAATTCAGCATTTTCCCTTCACTCCTGCTGACGACAACGCTAGCGCGTCTGGTACTCAACGTAGCAACGACTCGGCTAATTCTTACTCGTGCTGCTGATGATGGATTGAATGCGGCTGGTGGAGTCATTACCGCTTTCGCCGACTTTGTCGCTGGTGATGGGAAGGTTGTCGTCGGGCTGATAATATTTATTATCATCGTGGTTATTCAATTTGTCGTGATCACCAAAGGAGCTACACGAATCAGTGAGGTGGCTGCTCGATTTGCTTTGGATGGTATGCCGGGTAAACAGATGGCAATTGATGCGGACTTGAATGCGGGTATCATTGATGAACACGAAGCGCAACAACGGCGTGAGGAGATTACCGAGCAAGCGGATTTTTACGGGGCCATGGATGGTGCCAGTAAGTTTGTGCGTGGTGACGCGATTGCTGGCATCATCATCACCGTGATCAACATCTTAGGCGGCTTGATTATCGGTATGACCGAATACGGCATGGGCTTGTCAGAAGCGGCTTCGCTTTTTTCGCGTCTGACTATCGGCGATGGTTTGGTGAGTCAAGTGCCGGCATTTCTCATTTCGTTAGCGGCTGGCTTGTTGGTGACTCGTAGCACAAAAAGGGCCAGTTTGCCGCAGGATTTTTTAGATCAACTCTTTTCTCGCCCTCAAGCATTGGTGGTGACGGGAGGATTCCTGGCGGTTCTCATTACTACGGATTTGCCCAGGACACCTCTGCTAATGTTGGGAGCAGCCTGTTTTGGAATAGCCCGTGTACTTACCCAGACACAAGCCAAGGAAAAAGTCGACGCCGAGACCGAAGAAGCTCAGCAACCGGAGGAAGAGGAGCGAATTGAAGATTATCTGGCCGTGGACCCTATGGAAGTGGAGGTGGGAGTTGAGTTGATTCGCCTGGCAGATCCCAAACGGGGAGGTGACTTGCTCGACCGCGTAGGACGTGTGCGACAAAGTGTGGCGAGTGAAATTGGTATCATCATGCCAAAGGTTCGTATTCGCGACAACATGCGGTTGAATCCTAATGAATACCGCATCAAGATTGCGGATATGTCGATTGCCCAGAATCATCTTGAATCCAGCAAGCTACTGGCGATCGATTCTGGATTGACGACCGGTCAGGTCGATGGTATTTCGACCAAAGATCCGGCATTCGGTACGGATGCCAAGTGGATCCATCCTTCCTTGCAAGATAATGCTGAAATGCTTGGCTACACCGTGGTTCCTCCGGGAGCCGTGCTAGCAACCCATCTAACAGAAGTTTGTCGTCGGCATGCTGACGAAATACTTACCCGGGACTCTACTAAGCATCTAGTGGAAGAACTCAAGTCTACGCACCCAACCGTGGTCGAGGAATTGGTGCCAGGATTGATGTCACTGGCCGAAGTGCAAGCCGTGTTGCAGCGATTGCTACGTGAACAGATTTCCATTCGTCAGTTGGCTACGATTCTCGAAACATTAGGCGACTATGCAGGGCGTACCAAAGATCCGATTTTGCTGGCTGAGTACGTTCGACACCGGTTGGCACGCCAGATATGTACCCGTTATCGAGACGATGAAGGTCAGTTGCATGTGATCGCACTGGATCCAGCCTTGGAAGATCGTATTCGAGCTGGCTTCGAACACGGTGAACAAGGATTGTTCTTGCGGATGTCTCCGCAGGCGGTGGAAACAACGTGTGAATCCATTCGTACACAACTGGACAGGCTGACGACATCGCACCATTTGCCTATGGTTCTGGTCAGTCCACAGATTCGAGTCGCCTTGAAACAACTGACAGAAAACCATCTGCCCCAGTTGATTGTGTTGAGTTTCAACGAGGTGACAAGGGATACGAAAATTGTCACCCTCGGCATGGTGTCGGACAATTGAAGTGGAATTGGGATTGCGGAATTTGGAATGGATGCTGACGATTTGGGACAGTTTTTAAAAATCTAAGGTTTGAGCTTAATCATGGAAATTATAACCTTTCGCGCTAAGACCATGCAGCAGGCCCTGGATCAGGTTCGGCATGATTTGGGTCCGGGTGCGACCGTTCTTCATACACGTGAGGTGAATGGTGATTTGATTCGTCGTCTCGTGTGGGGTCGGCATTACGAAATTGCCGCTTCGCGTACATTGCAAGTTCCCAGCCGGTTGCCCCCTCTCGTAGCGCAGCCCTTGGGCGAGCAGTTTCATCAACCGCAGTTTCATCAACCGGAGGCTCATCAACCGATTTCCGAGTTGCCCGGAGAGCAAGGCTTGGTAAATCGCACCATGTTTTCAGAGGATGGGGTAGCCGTAGCAGGAAATAAGGACTCCCAGCAGAATTTTGCACAAGAGCCAGCGGAAGAAGTTCAAGATTTGCAAACACTCGTAGAGCAGCTACGGAGGCAGTCAGGTGAGGCTCCAAGGCATGAATGGCCCGCTTCTCTGTTTTCAGTATTTACCGATATGATTCAGGCGGATGTCCAGGAAGAAGTCGCACGTGAGTTGGTCGAGCGACTGCGTGAGGTTCTATCGGATTATGGCGATGTCGAAGTGGTAAGAAGACAGTTAATTGAATTGCTGGCAGACGAATTGGTTGTTACCGGTCCGATTGATACGACCAAGAGAAATGGTCGAATTGTTGCTCTGGTAGGACCCACTGGAGTAGGCAAAACGACAACCATTGCCAAACTGGCGGCCAACTATCGACTGAGAGAAAACAAGCGAATTGGGCTTATCACGGTCGATACGTATCGAATTGCCGCAGTTGAGCAATTGCGTACCTATGCCGACATTATCGATTTACCCATGGAAGTGGTTAGCACACCTCGGGAAATGCGTGAAGCGATCGACCGAATGCGAGATTTGGATTTGGTGCTTATGGACACTGCCGGTCGCAGCCCGCGGGATGAAGTTCGCATCCGAGAACTCAAGGCATTGCTTGCAGAGGCGAAACCTGACGAAGTGCATTTGGTGCTCAGTGCAGTTGGCAGCGCTACGAGTATGGCCGTGACTGCCCAGCGATTTGCAACGGTTGGGACCTCGGCCCTCTTGGTAACTAAGTTGGATGAAGCCATGGGGCTGGGGAGTTTGCTTTCAGTCGCAAGGAATTCCCATCTTCCAATCAGCTACCTGACCGATGGACAGAATGTTCCCGACGATATACGCGTTGCCAAGAAAAAAGAATTAGCACAATTGATATTAGGAACGAGGAGCGAGGAATGAGGAGCGAGAACATAAATTTCAGCAATCGAATCCTTTTTTCTAAATCCTTAATCCTAAATCCTCGCTCCTTCCCTCAACTCTCAACTCTCAACTAACTATGTCCGACCAAGCCGATCAACTTCGCCGTCTGGTGCGTACGACGGTTCAGCAACACGCTCCCTTGCAACCTGGGCCTCCTTTGGTGGTGGTCAGTGGTGGCCAGGAAGGGGTTGGGACGAGTGTCATTGCAATCCAATTGGCAAAAGAATTGACGGCCCAGGGGAAACGTACGGTACTGGTGGATGCAAACCTGAATCATCCGGACATTGCCAGCAGGTGGTCTCTTCGAGAAGGGCTTCCAAGTGAGCCTTTGTCTTCTGTGAACCATGACCTGCGTGATACGCTGGATGAGGTGCTTAGCGGTGACCGTACGGTGTTGGAAGTATTGCAATCGATGAGCGAGGGAGTTCGTCTATTGCCAGGACGTTGCAACGCTGACTCGCCACCCAAATTGGGCGACCAGTCCCCCAGACTTGGCGACCAGGCAATCAATCGTTTACTGCAAGGTCTACACCGGTTGCATGATACGACCGACGTCATCGTGGTCGATCTGGGCTGTGGTATGAGTCCATGGGCACATCGTTTATGGTTCGCTGCGCAGCAAGTATTGCTGGTCACAACACCCGCGCCATCTGTCGTAAGAGACAGTTATGCGATGTTGAAACTTGCTGAAATTGATTCACTTCATGAAAAAGTGCGGATTGTAGTGAATCGGTGTTGGGAAAAAGGGCATGCTCGAGAAGTGTTTGCACGCCTGGACCACACCTGCCATCGGTTCCTTGATTTTTCTCTATCTCACTTTTCGCTCATTGCGGAATACCCAGATTTTGAGCGTCAGGAGACCGATGCCAACGGTCAGTCCGTTGAACACGATACTCAAGTTGTCGAGGCTTGCCTGCATGCGGATGACTTTCCGCAATCGGTCCGATTGTTGGCTGCAGAAGTAATCAGCCATTGCCTGGTGGCCACCGCACGATATTCCCATCGGCCTGACAAGGCCGTTCATCCACAAGAAGCAATGATGTGAGAGGAAACAGAAAAATTAACTTAAGTGCAAGTCGATTCGGTGACGATACCGATGATAGTTGTACGGTTCGCCCAGTTGGGTTAAAGTTGCGCGACTGGGTTAAGTTTAACGCCATGAGGCTCGCGAAGAAATAAATTGATTATTTTGGCGCGGCGAGGACAAGGCAGCGAAGGAAGGCGAAGCAGACATATTGCTTATACGTCGATGCAGCCTGACGCTCGTAGCCGCAGCCACAGCCCGCCAAAATGATTAAGTTATTTTTTCGGGGGCCATAAGGAGCTTGTTCGTTGGTGCGTTTGTTTGCGAGCATCATGGGCTTGTTGGGCATGGTGATCATGCTATTACGAGCTTTACTTCATGGCAGCAGTTTGGATGCCACGGCACCCAAAGCAGTCATGGCAATGTTGGTGCTCTCGATCGTAGGAGCGATCGTGGGTGCTATTGCCAAAGGAGTTGTGGATGATTCGGTACGCTTACAACTAAAACGAGAAATGGAAGCGTTGTCCGAATCGTACACGGAGTGATAATGATCTTAACCAGTTACGAGAATGGATTCTCACGACCATAACTTCGCCTGCGTATCCACTTGCAGTGAGCGCGTTCGAAGAGCATCACGGAGGATTGCATGGCAACGATTGTCGCCACCAGGATCACGAGGAATTTGGGTGCATCTCGAGCTGTCGTCAACGAACTTGACGTCGCCTCTCAAGCCGCCAAAGAAGCAAAGCAGAAAGAGATCAATGAAGTCTGGATCCAATTCAAAAAGGATCCCAGTCAACGCGAATTACGCAATCGCCTGGTCGAGCATTATCTGCGACTAGTGAAATACAATGGCGAGCGGATTTGGGCCCGCTTGCCAGATGGCGTGGAGCTTGACGATCTCATCTCGGCCGGTGTTTTCGGTTTGATGGATGCGATCAAAGCATTCGACATGTCGCGTGGCGTGAAGTTCGAAACTTACTGTGTGCCACGAATTCGTGGCGCCATGCTCGATGAGCTCCGCTCGATGGACTGGGTGCCAAGATTGGTGCGTAGCAAGGCGAGTAAGTTGAACGAAGGGATTCGCGTGTTGGAAGCCCGATTGGGTCGGCATCCTACCGAAAGCGAACTGGCTTCGCATATGGAACTCACCTCCGCCGAGTTGGAGAAGATGATTTCCGATGCCAATGCGGTGAATTTGATCAGCCTGAACAAAAAGTGGTACGAAACCGACAGTTACAAGGATGTCCGAGAGATCGATATCCTTGAAGACAAGAAGGGCGATGATCCTACCAAACGGATTCAAAAGTCCGACCTGATGCGTTTGGTGACCAAAGGGCTCAATCGCAACGAGCGCTTAATCATCATCCTTTACTACTACGAAGAGATGACGATGAAAGAAATCGGTTCCACTCTGGATCTGAGTGAAAGTCGGGTGAGCCAAATGCACAGCGCAATCGTCCAACGGCTACAGAGCCAACTCGGCCGCCGCCGGCCAGAATTTGGAACGTAGGTGAAAAGAGGCCAGAAGCCAGAGACCAGAGCCAGATTGCTATGACTTTCCATGTTGTAGCAATCTGGCTTTTTTATTTCGACTTCTGCCCATAGCTCTCTTCTGCTTGACTTTTACCCGGCGGCGCGGTGCAATAGGGGGTAGATACCGCCCGTGTAGGGGCTGGCGGTTCGTTCTGGAACAGGTAACCACGCATGTCTCGATGTCGTAATTTATTCTGCCGTCGGCGTTTAACTGGCCCCCGCGCCCTTTCCTCCTCTGATGTCGTGCCTTCCTCGGGCCTGACTTTAGTCGAGATGCTGGTGGCAATGGCGATCACGCTGGTGATGATGGCCGCGGTAGTGAACCTGTTTGCCAACGTAGGGGCCAGCGTCCGTAACCGCCGCGCCACCATCGAAATGGGCGGACAGTTGCGATTGGTCCGTTTGCGTCTGCACAACGACCTGGTCGGCGCCACCTGCCCCACACTCACCTGGCAACGCCCCGGCGACGACAATGGCTACCTGGAAATTGTCGAAGGGGGATGGTCGGACAAGAATCCCAGCGGGTTACTTGATGGAGACCCAAACAATGGGGAACTGGACTATGCCACATCGCTGGTACCCAGTGGTGGTGATCCCCTGGTCCTGTTTCCACCAACGAGCACTCGACCGGTGGTTGCCAATGATGTAACCAATGGAGGTGGGCTGGGTGACTACGATGACATTTTGGCGTTGACAGTTCGGAGTGAGAGTGAGCCATTTGTGGGACGCAGGTTCAATCTATCAACCAACTTAATTGAAACGATCGAATCGACTCTCGCTGAAATAATTTGGTTTGCAGTGGAGAACCCAGCAGATGGTTCACTGGGTGAATCGGGGATGCGTACTATTTATCGGCGCGTGTTGTTGATTGCCCCTTGGCTGGAGAATGATTTGCCTCTACCTGGTGGCGCGACGATTGAGGAAGATTTGCTGGACTTTTATCGTGAGAACGATATTTCAGTGCGCATCGAAAATGGCCGTTTAGTTCCCAATACGTTGGGCGACCTAACCAAACGTGAAAACCGGTTTGGACATTTTGGCGTGCCTCCCAATGCCAATGTCTATCCTTGGGCCATGGACGATCGGAAAATACGCCATCTCATTAGTATTGATCATCTACTCGAACCACTCACCGGAGAACGTCAGGGTGAAGATGTGATGCTCAGCGATGTGTTGGCATTCGATGTGCGAGTTTATGACCCCGGAGCGTTAGTTATGCAAGACCTAACTACAGAAATAATTCTGGAACCGAGCGATTTAGGCTGGGATCCAAACGTAGGGAATTTGGCAAGTTACGGGGCGTATGTGGACTTAGGTTGGTTTCCGAATTATCCACCTGCTGGCCTGTCAAACAATGCTCCGGAGGCAGCGTATCCTTACCAGCGAAAAGCAGGTTGGCATCCAAATCAGCCCACTGCCATGACAGGCTATCCGGCAGTCTACGACACCTGGTCGTTCCATTACGAGAACGATGGACTGAACCAAGACAATCTTGTGGGCCCCGACCAGGGCACCAACGGTCTCGACGACGACAACCAGAATGGTGTCGACGATATGGGCGAGCGCGAAACGGCTCCACCGTACGATGTTCCATTACGGGGTATTCAGGTCAAGCTGCGGGTGTACGAACCCGACACGCGTAACATTCGCGAAACGACCGTCACTCGTAATTTTGTACCGTGAGGATTCAGCGATCGTTTCTTCTGTTTTTTTAGTCCCGAAGGAACGACCCTAATTCAGCCCAGGGTGTAATCCATGCGAGTGTCACGAGTATGGGTGAAACCCTGGGTTAAGAGCCACCCCCATTTCAAAACCCCGAAGGGGTGGCCCTAAGAATTTACATCTCACAGCACCCCTATGTTTAGGGACACTCCTCGGGATTTAAACGACATTCCTATCCTGTAAATCTTGTTGATCCTGTCTGAAATTTTTAAAATTAGTTAGTCAACGAGGCCATTCCGAATTCCGCAATCCGATATCCGCATTCCATCCATGCACACCATTCGTCTACGTGATCCCTGGCAACACCAACCGGCCAAATCGGGCGGAACACGCTGGACACGTACCTTTCACCGGCCCACAGGGATTTCCAAACAGGAGAAAGTTTGGCTGGTTATCTCGGATTCTACGGTTCCGGTATGGTTGGGTGACCAACTCCTGACGGCTGATGGCATCGGGCAGGGGGGGCGGTATGACATCACCACCCTGTTAGCGAATTTCAATCGACTGGCCATCGAAGTACTGGAGGCTACCGATCAGCGTTCCTTTGAAGTTTGCTTGGAGATTAGTGAGAGGTAGGTAGTGGTTGTATACGACTTCTGCAGCATGTTTAATCAGCCGCAGGGCGTTAGCCCCCGGTTCTGACCTCAGAACACGCCACAAAACCGGGAGCTAACGCTCTGCGGTTGATGTGATCGTGACCATTGGACATTCAGTAGTTCC